>VGFC01000321.1 GCA_016869045.1 Armatimonadota bacterium | reverse complement strand
CGCTGCGCGGCGGCGTGTGGCGCAGCGAGGACGGCGGGCGCAACTGGGTGCGGATCGGGGACATCCCCGAGCGGCCGTACCTCGCCGTCGCGCCATCCGACCCGAGCGTGCTCTACGTCGGCGAGCGAGACTACTCGAGCCTGGGTCGCGGCGGAGTGTACAGACAGACAGTGGCCGGATGGCAGATGCTGGTTGAGCGGCTGGACGAGGGCTTCGGGAATGTGGCGCGCTCATACATCGCCCGCGTGGCGGCGGACCCGCGCGACGCGAACGTCGTGTACGCGACATCGGTGGACGAGGGCTACGACCTGGACTGCGGCAAGGGCGTGTTCGTCAGCCGCGACGGCGGGGCGACGTGGAAGTCAATGAACGAGGGCCTCTCGCGGCTCAACGCCCTGGACTTCCTCATCGACCCGAACGACCCGGACCGTCTCTATGCCGGAACGGGCGGCAACGGCTTCTTCGTCTGGGGGCCGCCGGCGCCCGAGGGCCCCCGTCCTCCCCCCCTGACGGACGAGCCGCCGCCACCCGATCCCGCGTGCACGACCGTCGAGGGCTGGACTTGCAGCGCCGAGAAACTCCACGACATCACGGCACACCACGAGGCCTTCTACGGCGGCCGGGGGTACGTCATTGCGGTCATGGATACGGAGCAGAACGGCTGTCACCTGGTGAAGCGCTTCGCCGAGCCGATCGACCTCTCGGGTCAGCACATCCTGTCGCTCAGGCTGCGTGGCGCGAATGCCGATGGCACGCCGCTGTGCATCTCGCGTATGGTGATGCGCGATGGCGCGGGCCGGCGCTTGCTCTACGAACGTGACCTCCTCCCAACCACCACGTGGACCCTCTGCGAACTGCCGCTGCGAGACTGGGAAGGCGAGGACTGCGACAGCACCGATGTCCGTGAGTTCGACTTCGAGTTCTGGGCGCCCTATCCCGAGGCCAGGCCCTACGAGCTGGCCGTCGGCGCGATGAGGTTCCGCTGACCGTGCCCGGCAAGGGTTCTGCAGCCCCTCCTGCGAATAGCGCCTCACCCATGGCCCAACCCAACATCCTCCTCCTCGTGATCGACTCCGCGCGTGCGGACCACTTCTCGTGCTACGGGTACGACCTCCCCACGACGCCGAACATCGACCGGCTGGCGAGTGAGGGTGTGCGCTTCGAGGCCGCGTACAGCGAGTCATCGTGGACGCTGCCGGCGTGCTTCTCGCTGCTGACGGGACTCGCGCCGCGCGAGCATCAGGCGGAGGCCGTGAGGACGCTGCCGCCGGAGATTCCCGGCCTGGCCGAGGTGCTGCGGCGGCACGGATACGCCACCTTCGTTGCGTCAGCGAATGACTTCATCGGGCCCAGGACAGGCCTGGACCGAGGCCTGGACACCTTCAGGAGTACACCGCAGACAGCGTTCTGGACGCAGGCGTTCTACCGCTATGGCCCGCAGCGCCTGGGTTGGGCGGACTGGGGCGGAAGGTGGATGACCGCCCGCTTCCGCGAGTGGTTGCCGCGGGCCGCGCAGCCCTGGTTCGGGCTAATCTGGTACAACGAGCCGCACCATCCCTACAGCGCCCTCTGGCCGTTCACGACGCGCTTCCTGCGTCGGCGCATGTCGATCGTCCGCCGCGTATCGCTGGTCTGTCGGATGCGGCGGATGCTGTCGTTGGCGCCCGTGGCGACGTCCGACGACCTGCTGGACATGCGCGGCCTCTACGACGGGTGCCTGGGGTACGCCGACCACCTAGTAGGTCGCGCGCGCGCAGTCCTGGAGCGGCAGGGGCAGTGGGAGAACACCGTGGTCGTCGTCACCGCCGATCACGGTGAGATGCTGGGCGAGCGCGGCCTACTGGGACACGGTCGGGCCGCCGACATGTATCGGCCGCTGCTGCGGGTGCCGCTGGTCGTCCGGTTCCCCGGCATGGAACCACGGGTGTCGAACGGGATCGTGCAGCTGGCGGACATCGCGCGCACTCTTGCCGCAGTAGGCGGCGCCGACGGCGACCTCGCGCCCACCGCCGTCGAGACCGTGGACCTCCGCGAGGCGGCTGAGAGAACGGGTCGGTCGATGGCGATCTCCGAGCGAACGCCAATGGGAGAGCGCAGCGTGCTCTCCGCGAAGAAGAAGAGCCCCGCTTTCGACCTCACCCCCCACTCGTGCCACATGACCTCCGTCCTGCGCGACGGCTGGAGGCTCATCCATCGCGCCGACGGCCGGCATGAGCTATACCACCTCGCTGACGATCCCGAGGAACGCGTGGAGCTATCTGCGCGGGAGCCGGAGCGGCTGGGGGACTTGCTGCAAACCGTCGAGGACTGGCAGTCCCGCGTCGTGCCTCACCCCGCCACCGCAGCCCTCACGAAGCACGACGAAGCCATCGTCGAGAAGCGCCTGCAGGACCTCGGCTACTTCTGACCTGCCGCTGCCGTCAACCCGAGACCCGAGACCCCGAACCCGGAACCTGCCTTTGCTGGCGAGGGCGTGTGAGAATCGAACTCACCTCGGACGGCGCTAGCCGGCCCGACGCTGGGTTTGAAGCCCAGGGAAGCCACCAGGCCCCATCCGCCCCCGTGACGGCAGTTCAGAGTCCAGAGTCCGGAGTTGGCGCACTGCTACACAACGCGCACGAGGCCGGCGTCGCCTTCGGTGAGTTGACCGATGGAGGCGAAGGAGCCGGCCGGAAGTCCCTCGGCAAGGTCGGCGAGAAGCGCGATCGCGTTGGCTTCGGAAACGGCGATTAGCAGGCCGCCAGAGGTCTGCGGGTCGGCGAAGACCTTCGCGGGAGCGTCGTGGGGCGCGCTCCACTTAGCGAAGGTCTTGGCGTGGTCCAGATTGCGGAAGAGGCCGCCTGCGGTCATGCCCATCTCCAGGCACTCGCGGGCGCCGGGGAGGAGGGGCACTGCGTCGGCCGCGATCTCCGCCGCACAGGCGCTCGCCTGCGCCAGCTCGTGAGTGTGCACGAGCAGGCCGAAGCCAGTGATGTCGGTGCAGGCCGACGCGCCGTGTCGGAGCATCGCCTCGCAGGCCTCGCGGTTCAGGCGCAGCATCGACGCGACCGCGGCCTCGATCCACTCCTCCTTCGCTTCGTCCACGCGCAGCGCCGTGCAGACCAGGCCCGTCCCCAGCGGCTTCGTGAGAATGAGCACGTCGCCCGGACGCCCCCCCGAGTTTCGCACGATGCGATCCGGGTACGCCTCGCCGATGACCGCGAGGCCGTAGACGGGCTCCGGGTTCTCGATGGTATGCCCGCCGGCCACGGGGATGCCTGCCTCGGCCGCCTTCTCCGCGCCGCCGAGCATGATCTCCGCCATCGTCTCAAGCGAGAGCTTGTCCCGCGGGAAGGCGCCGATGGCAAGCGCGAATCGCGGCGTCGCGCCCATCGCGTAGATGTCGCTGAGGGAGTTGGCCGCCGCGATCGCGCCGTAGGTGTGTGGGTCATCGACGATGGGCGTGAAGACGTCCACCGTCGCGACGACCGCCAGGTCCTCGCGGATGCGATAGACCGCCGCGTCATCGAGGCCCTCGCCGCCGATGAGGTTCGGGTGCTGGGGAGCGGGCAACGCGCGCAAGACCTGCGCGAGGGCGTCAGGGCCCAGTTTGGCCGCTCACCCGGCGCACGACGCCAAAGTTGTCAGGCGGATCTGCTTGCCGGACATGCGAGTCCTTGTGGCACGGGCGGCTCGCCCGTGTCCAGCGGCAGTCACGGGCGAGCCGCCCGTGCCACCGAGTCTCACGGCGACGGCCAGGGGCGGCCGTGCTCGAGGTCGTCGAGCCACAGGGCCGCGATCTTGGCCATTGGCGCCGTGGGGGAGTTCTGGAGGAGCCTGCCGAGGTCCTCTTTCGCCTGCGCCTCGTCGCCGGACGTGCGAGCCATGCGCGCGGCGTTCAGGAGCGCCTCGGGGGCCAGAAGGGTGCCCGGGAACGTGTCCGGCAGGGCGCGATACGCCGCTGCGGCTTCGGCGAGGCGTCCGTGAGCCTCCAGGATGGAGGCGGCGAGGAGCGCGGCGTCATCGGCGAGAGGCTCGGTGAGGCCCGCTTCCGCAACCAGGCGCAGTTGTTCGAGGGCCGCCTCCCACTGGTCGGTGCGGGCCTGCGTCAGTGCGGCGAGGTAGGCTTCGGTCGCCGAGCGCGGGTTCGAGAAGTGGGTGCTGATGAAGAGCCGCCGCTCGACCGCATCGTTGGCGTAGACGCTGTCCGGGTACTTCTCGGCCACCTCGGCGAACAGCGCCTTGGCCCGCTGGAGGTCGCCCTTGCGGAAGGCGCATTCGGCGATCTGTGACGCCGCGTAGGCCGGCGTCGTGCGGGGGTCCGAACCGGGCGGCGTACCGCCCAGAATCAGCGCAGCCATCGGGCCGCGGCCGCGGAGGATGTCGAGGTCGGGAGGGGGCGGCGGCAGGCTGATGTCGAGGTCGGGCGCTGAGGCCAGCTCCCGGTACAGCCGCTCGGCCTCCGCGAAGTCGCCCTGCGCGAAGGCCACATCCGCTAGACGCCACTTCGCCCGGCGTCCGAGGTCTGGCTGCGAGGCGCGTGCGGCCAGGCGGGCAAACGTCTCCTTCGCCTCGGCCAAGTCCTGCCCGCCCGACAGGTCGAGGTCCGCCAACATGAACGCCGCGCGGTCCACAAGTTCGGGCGGGCCGCCTCCCTCGCCCAGAGCCGACTGCAGCAGCGCACGCGCCTCCTCGCGGCGGCCGGCGGTGATCTGCCCCTCGGCCACCCGCGCCGCCAGTTCCAGCCGCAGCCCGGGCGAGGCGTTCGGATGCGCCGCCACCGCCGCATAGGCCTGGGCGGCGGCCTCCCGGTTCCCCTCGACCTCCAGGGCCTCGGCGATCAGCAGCAGGTTCTGAGGCGAGAGGCCGAGTTCGACCGCGCGCTTCAGGGCCGGACCCACGTTGCCTTGGGCGGCCTGCGTCAGCGTCAGCAGCAGCGCCAGGCCGGGAGTCGCCGCCTCCCGCAGGGAGGCCTCGGTCAACTCGGCGAGCTTCGGCAGGAGGTCCGTCTCACGCGCGAGCTTCACAGCCTCGGGTGCAACGATGTCGGCGTCGTCGATGCTGACCGAGGCGGCCCGTACATACTCCCCCAGCGCACCCGCCGGGTCTCCGGGCGCCAGGGCCTGAGCCAACTCGTAGGCCAGCGCATTGGGATCGTGCACGGACGCGCGCGCTTCGCGGTACACCTGTACGGCTTCATCGTACAGACCGCTTCGCGTGAGGACCATTCCCAGCCGCCGCGCCGAGTCCGCGTTGCCCGGCCGGAAGCCGGCGCTCCGCTTGAACAGCGCGACCGCCTCCGCATGGTGGCCCAGCTTCGCCTGGACCTCGCCGAGCATCTGGCACAGGCCGGGATCGTCCGGCTGCGCCTTGAGCGCGGCTTCGTAGTACCCGAGAGCCTCCTCGTTCCGCCCCGCCTGGGCGGCCAGCGAGCCGGCGCGCTCGAGCAGGTTCACATCGTCCGGGCGCAGCGCGAGGAGCTTGCGGAAGATGACCGAGGCCCGGTCGGGGTCCTCATCCGATTCGGCATACGAGGCCAGGCGCTGGAGCAGCACCTCATTCGTCGGATCGGCCTCGAGCTTCGCCTCCAGGGCGGTAGTGAGCTGCTCGGCGGTGCCCTGTACCGTCGCAATGTCATACTGCATGCGCCAGGCCGCCGGGTTGCCGGGATCGGCCTCGATGGCGGTCTCGCAGGCCTTCATGGCCTCGTCCGGGCGCTCGCGGTCAAGCAGCACCCGCGCCAGACGGACGTACAGACTCGCGCGCTGCTGCCCCTCGACCCCGGCCTCGGCTATCGCCGCCTTCGCAGCCTCCAGGTCACCCGAGCCGAGGTACACCTCCAACCGCAGGCTCGCGGCCTCCGGCCTCAGGTGCGGAGGCAACGTCTCCGGCTTCAGCCCAGCCAGCACCTCCCCAGCCTCACGCAGGCGCTCGTTCTCGACCAACAGCCTCGCCGCGGCAAGGAGGGCATCGGCCGCCTCGGTCGGGGAGGCGCGCAACTCGGCAGCCACCTCGCGGTACAGCCGGATCGCCTCGTCGAGGCGGTCCTGCCCTTCCAGCAGCGCGGCGAGCTGGAACATGGCCGGCCGCCGGAACGTGCCCGCGCCTGGGAGAGCGACTGCGCGGCGCAGGTCCGCCTCGGCCTGGTCTTCGCGGTTGAGGTTGCGCTGCGCAAGCGCGTGGGCGGTGAGCGCCTCGGCCAGCTCCTGATCGTTGGCAGCGGCCTCGACGGCCGCAGCATACTTCGCGGAAGCGCCCCGGACATTGCCGACCGAACTCAGCCGCTGGCCGTCACGGATCAGCTGGCGGAAGGGAGGCCCCGCATCCTGCGCAACACACGCGGCGCGGAACGCGGCGAGGAGGGCCAGGGCCAAGAGTGTTCGCGCGCCCATCGCGGTGTACCCAAGACCTAACAACGGTCGAGGCGAGGGGTTTGTTTACCGCGCGGTGGCCAGGACCTGCCGGTACAGGTACGGAAACGTATCCCGGTGGTCGCCCGCGATGTAGAAGCTCTCGCCGCCGTCGGCGACGGTCCGCACCAGGATCGTCTTCCAGGGGCGGTAGTAGTAGTGCGGGTTCGATTTCGGCGGTTGCTCGCGATACCCGGGACCCAGGTCGATCAGGTCGAACACGCCGGTCGCGAAGTGCGCGACCTCGCGCCCCTCCCGCCGGGCCACGTTGCGCACCATCGACAGCGCCTTCAGGTAGACCTCCGGCCCCATGACCGCCGAGCCGAAGTTCAGGAACACGCCGCTCTCCAGGTTGTCGATCGTCTTCGCATAGACCAGGAAGTCATTGTACGAGGCCGCGCCCAGGGCCGCGCCGTCGGCGTTCGGGTGCTCGTGGATGATGTCGTAGCCGATCCCGATGTGCACCGTCACCGGTACCCGCAGGCGATACCCCGCCGCGAGGATGCTGACATCGAGGTACGGCGGGCTCAGCTCGGTGACCATCCGGCCGATGGCCTCGCCGAAGCCGATCCCCTCAGCCGCCGCGGCCTTCGCCGCCTCGTTCAGGCGGCCGGTCTCCTCCCAGAGGCCGAACTCCCCCGTGCGGATGTAACGCGCCACGCTCTCCGTGGTGCCGCCGATGAGCGCGAACTCATAGTCATGGATCGGGCCGGCCCCATTCATCGCCACATGGGTGATGTAGCCGCGCTCCATGAGGTCGATGATGAACCGGCTCACTCCTGCGCGAATCACGTGCGCCCCCATCGAGAGGATGACGGCAGCGCCCTTCGCCTTGGCCGCCACAATGCGCGCCGCGAGCGCGCGGATGTCCGCGTTGTCGAGGTCAGGCGTCTCGGCATCGAGCGGCAGCATCGCCGACAGGTCGAGGTCGTTCTCACGCTCCGTCAACGGACGCAGGACGAGTTTGGTGCGGTCGAACTGCGGGTAGGGCATCGGGATTCAGTCCTCCCCGAACAGGTAGGGTATGAGCCGCCCGTGCTCCCGAAACTCCGGGATAATGACATCCGCGCCGGCGCCAATCAGCCGCGTGCGCTTCCAGTGGTCCACTCCCTCGCGGCGGACCTCATCGGTCGCGACTCCCACGGCGATGCCCCCCACGTCCTTCGTGTTCTCGATCTCGACATAGCCATCGCCAAAGGCCAGGAATTCGGGGCCGGAGAGATGATGTGTCTCGATGATCCGGTTGATGATCATCGCCTTCGAGAAGCGCTTGTAGTCGTCGAGGGCGCCGTAGATGCGTTCACCAAAGAAGCCGTCCACCCGCAACGCCCGCGCCTCGTCCAGCACGTAGGGCTCGTCCGTGCCGCTGGCGAGGTACATGGTTAGCCCGCGCTCCTGCAGCGCAGTCAGCAGCCCTCGCGAACCGGCAACCAGCATGTCGTCCGGGTCGGTCTCGCCGCTCTTCAGCGCCGCCACGCGCCCCTCGATCCGCTGCCAGAGGCGGTCCAGGTACATGTGCTTGTACTCGAGCGGGTCGCGTGGCTCGCCGCCGCGCTGCTTCACGTGCTCCGCCAGCTCGATCATCTGGTAGATCGTCTGCTTCCCCGTGAGGCGGTCCACGTAGTCGGTGACGACCGCTGTCAGCGCGTCCTCCGCTTCCCCCGTCCTCAGGTCGAGCAGGATCTCGACCATCATCGGCACCATCACCTGCTGCCAGCCCTCGCGAATGAGGGAGAGCGTGCCATCGAAGTCGAATAGCACGGAGCGAACCCTTCCGCGTTCGAGCCCGGGGTTGATGATCTCGATCTGCGAACCGGGCAGGAAGTCCCGCAGCGGCGGGTCGGGGATCGATGAGTGTTGCATGGCGCGGTGATTCGCGCGAAGCGAAACGAAGGCCTTCATCAGACGTATGGAGTCGAAAGCCTCACCCCCAGCCCCTCTCCTGAAGGGAGAGGGGAGAACGGCAAGGCAGCCCTCACCCCTCGCTCCCCTCTCCCATTGGGAGAGGGGATGGGGGTGAGGGAGAGAGACGGAGAGAGGTGAGCCGACATGATCCGAGGCGAGCGCGTGACGCTCAGGCCCATTGATGCCGACGAAGATGCCGAGAGGTGCTTCGGGTGGGTCAACGACCTTGACGTGACCCGTTTCCTGGGCTTCGAAGGGCCGCTGACGCGCCACAAGGAGCGGGAGATACTGGCCCGCGAGCGAGACCCCGAGCAGGACATCATTCTTGCGGTCCTCACTGAGGACGGGACGCACATCGGCAACTGCGGGCTGCACCGCATCAACCTGGCGTCGCGCAAGGCCGAGCTGGGCATCATGATCGGCGACAAGCGCTATTGGGGGCAAGGGTACGGTGCCGACGTGGTGAAGACGCTCTGCGCCTTCGGCTTCGTGCGCATGAACCTGCAGCGCATCCAGTTGGGGGTCTTCAGCCATAACCCGCGCGCCCAGCGCTGCTACGAGAAGTGCGGCTTCAAGGTGGAGGGGCGGTTCCGGCGGAGCATCTACAAGGCGGGCGAGTACCGCGACGAGATTCGCATGGCGATCCTGCGCGAGGAGTTCATGGCGCTGTTCCCCGAGCGCGTGCCC
>VGFC01000320.1 GCA_016869045.1 Armatimonadota bacterium | reverse complement strand
CCTAACCCACAACCCATGACCCGAACCGACCCAACGCGATGGACATCGACCCAAGTGCGGAATGTGCAACCAATCCCGACAGTGCCTTTGTCAACACAATCTTCATGGCGCCCACTCGTATCCGCTCACGGGTTGGGTATGAACAGGAACGCCAAGGCCATCACCGCGTAGATCGCCAGCAGCAGCGCGCCCTCCAGCCAGTTCGTCTCACCATCTGACGAGATGAAGTTCACCGCCGCCACCGCCGCGGCAACCGCGACGATCTCCGGCACCTCGAAGATGTACGTCATCGGGCGACCCATCGCCCAACTCAAGAAGATGAGCACCGGCGCGACGAACAGGGCGACCTGCGTGCTGGAACCGATCGCGATGGTCATGGCGATGTCCATGCGGTCCTTCGCGGCGAGGAAGACAGCCCCCGCGTGCTCGGCCGCGTTGCCGACGAACGGCAGGATGACCACGCCGACGAAGAGCGGCGAGAGGCGCCCGCCCTCGAGGATCGGCTTGAGCGCCTCGACGAGAATCTCCGACGTAATCGCTACGAGTACGGTCGCCCCGACGAGCACCCCGATCGAGAAGCTGCGGCCCCACGCGGGCGGCGAGTGCTCGGCGCCCCCGTCGAAGGCCGCGCGATGCGTCCTCAGTGAGAAGAGGAGCCCCGCCCCATAGGCCGCGATCAGCAGGACCGCCGTCCATAGGCCCAGGTGGAGCGCGCGCGGGTCCGCGCGGACCTGTTCCGGCGTCGCATGGATGAAGATCGCGGGCACAAGCAGCGCGATGGTCGCCAGAAGCAGCATCGACGCATTGGTGCTGGCGGCCACCGCGTGGAAGCTCTGCTTCTCGCGCCGCAGGCCCCCCACCAGCGCCGCAAAACCGAGCACCACCAGCACGTTCCCGATGATCGACCCGGCGATCGAGGCCTTCACCACGTCGAACATCCCGGCAGCCAGCGCGAAGGCCGCCACGATCAGCTCCGTCGCATTGCCGAAGGTCGCGTTGAGCAGTCCGCCGGCCGTCGAGCCAACGTACTTCGCCAGTTCCTCGGTCGCCTTGCCCATGATCGCCGCCGGCGGAAGCAGCGCCACGCAGGCGACCGCAAACACGACACCATGCTGCAGGCCCGAGAAATGCAGCGTGACCGCGACGACCGTGCCGACAACCGACGCGGCCATCAGCAAGCGATCGGTGCGCAGACCTACGCCGAGGTCAGCCATCGCCAACGTCCCCCGTCAGCGGCATGTGCTCGAAGCGCGTCACATCCACCAGCCCTCGGTCGGTCAGCCTCAGCTCAGGGATCACCGGCAGCGCCAGGAATGAGAGGATCGCGTACGGGTCGGAGTGCGGCGACCCGAGGGACTTCGCCGCCTCAAGAGCCGTTCGCTGCGACGAGACGACATCCTCCAGCCGCCGCTCGCTCATCAGTCCCGCGATCGGCAACGGCATGATCCCCGCCTGGCCCTCGGGGCTGACTGCAACGAACCCGCCACCCTCCTCCGCCACGCTCTGCGCCGCGATCAGCATCGCGCGGTCATCCATGCCCGCGATGATGAGATTGTGGGAGTCATGCGCCACCGTGGACCCGATCGCCCCTCCCCGCAAGCCCAGCCCCTTCACGAAGCCCAGCCCGATCCCGCCCCCGCGTCCGTGCCGCTCGATCACCGCCAACTTCGCCACGTCCTGCTGAGGGTCGGCCTGGAGGCTTCCGCCGCTCGCAGGCAGCCTCAGGCGGAGCGCGCGCGTAACGATCTGACCCGGCACCACGCCGATCGCGCGAACCGCGCCGCCCGTCGCAGGCACTCGGAAGCTGGCCTCGGTCAGAGCGCGAAGGCGACAGGAGCCCACCGGCAACCTCGCGCGCGACCGACGACGGGGGAGGTCGCTCACCTCCCGCCCGCGCTTCAGCACCGTATGGACCTGGAAGCTGTCGAGGTCCTCGAACACCACAACGTCCGCCAGCAGCCCCGGCCGCAGAACCCCTCGGTCGTGCAGCCGAAAGCGGGCAGCGGGGTTGGTAGTCACCAGCCGCAAGGCGGTCACCGGGTCGAGACCGAGGGCGACGGCTCGCCGCAGAATGCGGTCCATGTGCCCCTCGGCGGCCAACTCGTGTGCCGCAAGATCATCCGATACGAGGAGACACCGGTTCGCCGTCGTGGGGTCCTGCGCCAAGGGCAGGAGCGCGGCCAGGTTCTGCGCCGCCGTCCCCTCGCGGACCATGATCCACATGCCGGCAGCCAGCTTCTCCCGCGCCTCCGCGAGCGTCGTGCACTCATGGTCGGAGTCCGGCCCGGCCGCAACGTACGCCTGTAAGTCCTTCCCGCTCAGGTCGGGCGCGTGTCCGTCGATCGGCCTGCCGGCGGCGGATGCGAGCTTGCCGAGCACGGTCGGATCGCCCGCGACGACGCCGGGGAAGTTCATCATCTCGCCGAGGCCCACGACCGTCGGCCAGCGCAGCATCTCCGCGACCTCCCGGGGCCCCAGTTCGGCCCCCGAGGTCTCCAGGTGAGTCGCGGGCACGCACGATGGCGCCGTGAGCAGCACCTCACAGGGCGCACCCCTCGCATCTGCCGCCATGTAGCGCACGCCATCGAGGCCGCAGACGTTCGCGATCTCGTGCGGGTCGGCGACCACGGTGGTCGTCCCGTGCGCCGCAACCGCCCAGGCGAACTCTTGCGGCGAAAGCAGCGAGGACTCGATGTGGATGTGCCCGTCGATCAGCCCGGGCGCGACGAACCGGCCCGTGCAGTCGATGACGCGGCGACCCGCGTAGCCCTCCTCCGAGACACCCGCGATCTGCCCCTCGCAGACCGCGACATCAGCGCGGCGCAGCGCGCCCGACAGGACATCAACCACGGTGCCGCCGGCGAGTACGATGTCGGCCGGTTCCGCGCCGCAAGCCACGCTGAGGAGACGGTCAAGCGCCACGTCTGCCTCCCGTTACGGGGTCGGTCCGCCGAGACCGAGCCACGTTCCGATGACCTTGAACAAGCCGATCATCTGCAGGCCCGTGAGCATCATCAGCACGCCGAAGAGCTTCCGCAGGACCGAGCCCTCGAGATAGTGCGCAAAGGGCGCCCCGAAGAAGGTGATCCCGATGACGGCGCCGACGGCCAACACGACGGCCGCCGTCCACTCGACATTGCCCTTGGCCGCATACCTTGCCATGCCCGCGATGGACAGCGGCAGCATGACCGCCAGCGAAGTGCCCTGCGCCAGGTGCTGCTCGCGGCCGAACAGCAGCACCAGGATCGGAACCATCAGAATCCCGCCGCCGACGCCGAACAGCCCGGCGATCGTCCCGGCGGCGACCCCAACGAAGGCCATGGGCACAAACGTGGTGAGTAGCTTCACGACACGTTCCTCCAGGGAGATTGCTCCCGCGCAGTATAGCACACCCACGCGGGCCGGGGCACCCATCGGTGCAAGGGGATGCGTCAGAGGTCGTCTGCTACTGCCTTGTTGGCCGTGAGTCTTGTCGTTCCGTGGGAGCGCGGACGCCCTCGTCCGCTGTGGTGGTAGTCGTAGCCGTCCGTGCCTGCAGCTCACCAGAGCTGCGATGTTGGCGTGGACGTATCTCGCGGAACGACCGAGGGGATGGTCTGTCTAGACGGCGGGAGATCAGGAGCTTAGGAGTCTGGGAGTTTGGGGGAACGGCCTACCGCTCCGCAGCACCTGCCGCGCCGGTCGTCTCCGCTCTCCCAAACTCCCACACTCCCAGACTCCCAAACTCCCGCCGTCCCCAATCCCCCGAGGGGATGCTCCCGGCCCTCCGAGGCGGTCAGCCAGAGGCACGGCAGCTCAGGTGATGGTGGCGATCGGTGCGGCAGCCGGGTCGGGGTCTGACCATTTGAGCTTCCGGCCGGCGCCTTCGACCAGGGCCCGGAGGCCACACCGCATGTACGAGCCCTCGTCCTTCATCTCCATGCCGGGGAACGGCTCGGCGACGAGCTTCGCCACCTCCAGCCCGAGTGCTTCCGCGACCGGCCGAAGCTCGACGCGCGTAGCGCCGAGGGCCAGCACGGCCACGCAGGGCACGACCTGCTTGCCGAGCTTCACGACCACCGGACGGACCCGGTCACCGGCGTCTCGCACCGCGTGAAGAAAGGCCTCCTGAGCGGGGTCGGGATCCCACAACGGGAGCATGTGTGCGTGCCCCCGCAGCCCGTTCAGGGACCTGATCCAGTCGGTGATCTGGCGCTCTGGTAGTGGGAGCCTGCGGGCCACGCCTCCGCCGTCCTTCGGGAGGGCGCCGGCGTAGACCGCGTGGATGTGTTCGTTGCCCGCCCAAGCCGGGCCGATACGCGCCCAGGACGCGAAGCCGGAGGCGGCCATCTTGTCCACGAAGGGGCGGGTCGCCAGCGAGATCGCGAGGTCCACGCAGTACCCGAAGTCGACCCCCTGGTAGGTGCCTACCTTGCCATGGCTTCCGGCGCTGGCCGCGGCATAGCCGAGGCCCTGTGTCACCATCCAGTTCTCGACGCCGAGGTGCTGGAGCAGCAGCACGACGTCCGGGTGGCAGGATGCGAAGCCCTTCATCGTCTGAACCTCCTCAAGGAGTCCGGGGAACCACTTCACACAGAGCCGCACGTGATCCCACAAGGAGTACAGGTGCGGGGTGTAGCGGATGCGCGTCCCCTCGGCCCGCGTACGCGGGTCCACCTTCCATCCCCCGAGGGGATGGTCCGTCTCTCCCCCCTATTCGCTTCCCTGCCCCTGGATTCCCTTTTCCGTGAGGACGTCTCGGTCCAGAGGGCCGCGTGCCCGGTTCGCGGGTCTCTCAGCAAGCCGCGAGGACAACCGGGCTTGGACAGCGAAACGGCCCTTCTCAGGGGACTGACGACGAAACTCGCTCCGTTCCGAGTTTCGTTGTCTGCCTTGAAAATAGGAATTCGGGGACATGACCCAATTCAGTCGCATCGAATTGGGATCGTGTCCCCAGAATTCCGATCTTCATCGTTCCGGGCGAGCCAAAGGCTCATGACGACTGTCCCCGAAGTTCCCGCCCAGAGACCCGCATGACCTCGGATGAGCGACAACCGCTCCTGCCTCGCACCGCGACGATCGCCCTGCTGCTGGCGGTCGCCGTTGCTGCCGGAGGAGCCTTCTCCGCGCTCGTGCGCTACGACCTCGTCGGCTTCGGCCACCTGCCCCGGGCGGCCGTCTTCGGCGTCTTCCTGCTACTCATCGCCAATGTCATTGCGATGAAGGCCGTTCGCCGCCGGCTGTTCTCGACCGCCCAGCTCTGCTTCGTCTACATCGCCATCCTTGTGATGGCGGGCTTCCCGGGTCAGCAGCTCGTCACGTACCTCTACCTCGGCTTCATCTCCTCCCAGCACTACGCGACACCCGAGAACAAGTACGAGCAGACCTTCTTCAACCAGATCCAGCCCTGGATGGTGGTCTCGAAGGACCCGGACAGCCCCGCGGTCGCGTGGGCCTTCGAGGGCTTACCGGCGGGCGCGGCCATCCCCTGGCGACCGTGGGTGAAGCCGCTCGTGCTCTGGACCCCCTACATCCTCGCCCTGCTCATGCTCCAGGCCTGCCTGGCGGCGGCGTTCCGCAAACGCTGGGCCGATGACGAGCACATGCTCTTCCCGCTGGCGCGGGTGCCGGTGGAGATGGTCACCTACTCCGAGCCCCGCGAGCTCCTGCCCACCGTCTGCCGCAAGTGGTGGTTCTGGATTGCCTTCATGGTTCCCGTGTACTTCTTCTCCAAGAACGCGCTGCATCACTACTGGCCGGCCATCCCCCTCACCGAGCTGAACAAGCACTGGGAGGTCATCTTCACGAGCCGCCCGTGGACGCAGCTCAACTGGTTCCCCCACTTCTACTACTTCGAGATGATGGGCGTGACGTATCTCATCGCCGATGACATCGGCGGGAGCCTCTGGTTCTTCTGGGTGCTGCGACGGTTCATGATGGTCGCGCGTGATGCGATGGGCTACACGGAGATGCAGGAGTACTTCCGCATGCAGGGCGTCGGGGGCTATGTGCTCATCGGCGGCGCCTACGCGTGGATGGCGCGCCATCGCCTGCGGGAGATCGCGCGCAAGGCCCTCACCGGCGCGCCCGAGGTCGATGACAGCCGCGAGCCCCTCTCGTACCGGATGGTGTTCTTCGGCTTCCTTGGCTCGCTGGTGGTGATCTGTCTGTGGGGACGGGCGGCGGGCGCGGCGCTCTGGGCGACGCTGGCGCTCATCGCCGTGTGGATCGTCTCGCTGGTCGTCCTATCTCGGTTGGTCGCGGAATCGGGCGTATTCGCGGTCTGGACGCCGCTATCGAGTCCCCAGGACCTCGTAGCTCGTGTCCTCGGCAGCCGCACGCTCGGGCCCCAGAACATCACAGCGATCAGCTACATGGGCTGGAAGATCCAGGACACGGCCTCCTCGACCATGGCGAACGTCTTTCAGGGCTACAAGATGGCCGATCTCGCGTCGCTCAGGCCGCGGTCCGTCTTCTGGCTGATGGGCGCCTCGATGGTGCTTGCGCTCATCGCCTCGCATCCTACCGCCATCTACGCCATCTACAGTCACAGCGTGCCCGGTCTGGGCTGGTGGCCGCGCGGCGCCGGCGCCTCGCTACCGCAGAGCATCAGCCAGCTCATCATTGCCCCCCGCGACCTGGTCGGCTACGACTACTGGCACATGGGCCTCGGGGCGGCCATCGTCCTGGCCATCCACCTGCTGCGCCAGCGGTTCGTCTGGTGGCCCTTCCATCCGCTGGGCTATGCGGCTATCATGGGGCCGCAGTTCATGGGCGACCGCTACGGCTTCTCGATCTTCCTGGGCTGGCTCATCAAGAAGGCGGTCAAGCACTTCGGCGGGCACAAGGGCTACGAAGCCCTGCGCCCGGCGGCCATCGGCATCATCGCCGGCAACGCCGTGGTGCTGCTCTTGTGGACCATCGTGCACTACTTCCGCCCGATCGCGGGTGTCCTCATCATCGAGTAGGGCAGAGCGCACCTTGCCCCGGAATGGAGCCGTTGCGATGGGGCTGGCCGACATCCCCCTTGCCGACCTCATGTGTCGCGCCGCTGAGCGCCACGTCCTGGTGCCGGCGTTCAACGTCGCACACCTGCCGATGGTCGAGCCGATCATCGCGGCGGTCGCCGAGCTGCGTACCTTCGCGCTGGTTGAGGTGGCCCGCCCCGACATCGAGAAGTTCGGCGCCAAGAGCTTCGCGGCTGTCGCGGAGGAGTACCGCCGGCTGGCCGACCGCGATGTGACCCGCTTGCACCTCGACCATGTCCCCGTCATCGACGAGGATGGGCAGCAGGTCGATTGGCGCCGGCTGATCGGCGAGGCACTCGACCTTGGGTATGACTCGGTGATGATCGACGGCTCGCGCTTGCCGCTGGACGAGAACATCGCGGCAACGAAGGTGGTCGCCGAGATGGCCCATCCCCTCGGTCGTCCGGTCGAGGCGGAGCTGGGCGCGGTCCTCGGCCACGAAGCCGGTCCGCTGCCGCCCTACGAGGAGCTGTTCGCGAGCGGGAAGGGCTTCACCGATCCCGGGGAAGCGAAGCGCTTCGTCGAGGAGTCGAGCTGTGACTGGCTCTCGGTCGCTGTCGGCAACATCCACGGCGCGATCTCGGAGGCCGGCCGCGACAAGGCGAAGGTCCAGGCCCGCCTGAACCTCGACCACCTGCGGAAGCTGCGCGAGGTGACGGGCGTGCCGATGGTCCTGCACGGCGGCTCGGGCATCCAGGCCGAGTACCTCCGCGCCGCGACGCAGGAGGGCATCGCGAAGATCAACGTCGGCACCGAGATCCGCCAGGCGTACGAGCGGAAGCTCGCGGAGACGGACGACGTCGCCCAGGCGCAGGAGGCCGTGGCCGATTCCATGCGCACGCTGATCGTGGAGACCTACCGAACGGAGGGGTCGGCCGACCGGCTGGCCGACTGAGGGATGATGAAGCAGGGCACGCGCGCCTGCTGGGCGCTCCTTGTGGGGCTTGCATTCGCGGTCGCGGCAGTCGTCTCCGGGCAGACCGAGAAGCCCGCGCTGTCCTCGGACGATTACGAGTCACCGGACTTCTGCAAGGCCTGCCACAAGGACCTGTTCACGCAGTGGAAGGGGACGATGCACGCGTACTCCAGCAGCGATCCCTTCTACGCGGGCACTTTCGTCCTGGCGAGCAAGGAGACGAACGGTCTCGTAGACCACTTCTGCTCACGCTGCCACACGCCCATCGGCGAGCTGGCGGGGGAAGTGCCCCCCGTCGATCATTCGAAGCTGAGCGAGACCGCGAAGCAGGGCGTGCAATGTGACTTCTGCCATACGCTGAAGGGTCACCAGGGCATCGGGAACGCGCAGTACATTCCTGAGCCCGGCGAGGTGAAGCTGGGGCCCTTCGCTGATGGAGAGGCAATGGCCCACAAGGTCGCCTTCTCCGAGTTCCATACGACCCCGGAGTTCTGCGGCACCTGCCACAACGTCGATCACCCGGCTAATGGACTGCACCTGGAGACGACCTACACGGAGTGGAAGGAGAGCCCCTACAACACGGGCGACCCCGCGACTCGGGTGATCTGCCAGGATTGCCACATGACTCCGGGTCCCGGTGTTACGAAGCCCAATCCCGGCAAGGCGTCACCCCTCGGCCCGGAGCGCCCGCACATCTGGACCCACGACATGGTCGGGGGCGGCGGCGTGGCGGCGCTAGTCGGTGAGATGGAGACCGCCCAGGCCGCCGAGGCGATGCTGAAGGCGGCTGCGACCATGGAGCTGCAGCTCCCGCAGAACGTCGCGCGCGGCACGAGCGCGGACCTCAGGGTCGCGATCACCAACGTCGGCGCCGGGCACTACCTCCCGACCGGTGTCACCGAGCTGCGGGACATGTGGCTGGAGCTGACGGTCCTCGATCCGGCCGGCAAGCTTCTGTACGCCAGCGGCGGACTCGACGAGCACGGCGAGATCGCCCCGGGCGCCGTGAAGTACCAGGTCGTCATGGCCGACGCCGAGGGGAAGGCCACTCCGAAGTTCTGGCTGGCCGCCTC
>VGFC01000319.1 GCA_016869045.1 Armatimonadota bacterium | reverse complement strand
CTCACGGAGAGAGTTCGACGCCGAGTCCCAATTCACCTGCATGTTATACCGTTACGATACTGTGGCAATTCGACCGATACGCGCCTTTGACAAACAACATTCCTGCCTGTCCGGCTGAAGATCAATACGCAACGGTCGCCAACGCGGCCCGGCCGATGTCCTCCCAGTCCGGCGTGGCCGCCTGTTCGAGGGAATGGGCGCACGGTACGGGCACATCGGCGGCGGCGACGCGGCGCACCGGCGCCTGCAAGCAGTCGAAGCACGCCTCCATGGTTCGCGAGGCGATCTCGGCGCCGACGCCGCCGGTCAACCACCCCTCCTCGACCACAACCGCCCGTCCCGTCTCCGACACCGACTGGATGACCGTCTCCATGTCCAGCGGTGCGATGGTGCGCAGGTCGATCACGGCGGCGTTCACGTTGTGCTCGGAGAGCGCCTCTGCCGCCTTCAGACTCTCGACGACCATGCGCGAATACGCAATCAACGTGACGCTCGTGCCTTCCCGCCGCACGGCCGCCTGGCCCAGGGGGACCACGTAGTCCTCCTCCAGCACCTCCCCGCGCGTGCCGTAGAGCACCTTCGACTCCAGGAAGATGACAGGATCGTCGCAGCGGATGGAGGCCTTCAGCAAGCCCTTCGCGTCGTGGGGCGTCGCGGGACAGGCTACGAGAAGGCCCGGCGTGCTGAAGAAGTAGCGCTCCAGCGACTGCGAATGCGTCGGGCCATAGCAGCGCCCCGCGCCCGACGGACAGCGCACGACGAGCGGCACCGACGCCTGCGGCCCGTATTGATAGCGGAACTTCGCCGCCTGGTTCACCAGCTGGTCCATCGCCAGCGTGATGAAGTCCATGAACATGATCTCGGCCACGGGCCGCAGGCCCGTCAGCGCGGCCCCCACCGCCACGCCGATGAACCCGTTCTCCGCGATCGGCGTGTTGCGCACCCGCTCCGGCCCGAAGGCCTCGACGATGCCCGCCGTCAGCTTGAACGCGCCGCCGTACCCTGCGATGTCCTCGCCGATCAGGATGACGCGCTCATCCCGGCGCATCTCCTCCTCGAGCGCCTGGCGAATCGCGTGGCTGTAGTAGACCTCGGGCACGGACGAACCTCGGGTCTGGCCGGGAGTAACGTTGCCGATTGTTCAATCCGCCGCAACGACGAATTGTTCCGCCTCGGGCAGAAGGAGTTGCCAGGCGGCGCGCGTTTTGGGTATCATAGAGGGGGCGCGTTCCGCCGCGAACCGCTGAGTGCGCTGCGGGGGGCATCTCGGGTCCGAGGAGGCTGCCGGTGTCTGTAAGCATGACGGCGGCACTGCGCGAAGGCCGCGAGGCATTGCGGACGGGCAACCCGGAACTCGCCGTCGATCACTTCGGCCAGGCCATCGCGCACAACCCGCGGATGGCGCTGCCCTGGGCGCTGCAGGCCGAGGCCTTCTTCCGCCTGGGGCGCCTCCGCGAGTCGAAGGCCGCGGCGACCCGCGCCGTGCAACTCGACGACGGCGCCACCCCCGCCTGGGTCCGGATCGGCATCATTGAGCTTCACCTCGGCGATGCCCAAGAGAGCGCCCGCAACCTCGAACGCGCGCTGGCGGTTGACGCCGAGCGCGCAGGCGAGTGGCACCTGCGGATGATTGGTCGCCGCGACGGGGTGTCCCTCGGCGCGGTTCCTCCCTCGAATCCCCCCGAGCTGCTCCTGGCCGGGTTGGCGCGCGATCTCGCCTTGGAGCGCGGCAGCGGCGACGCCGCCATCCAGGAGCGTCGCGCCTCGGATGATGAGGCCCGGCCGCGCTGGGACGCCGGCTGTTTCATCCGCGGTCGTCACGAGGTCCTGACCGTCCGGCGCGGTGGCATGTCCTTCGTGCACGTCTGCTTCGATCACGTCCAGGGACGCCCCTACGCCGTCAAGACGCTCAAGCAGGCCCTGCTGGACGTGCCCGGCGTCCGGGAGGCCTTCCTGCGCGAGGCGGAGCTCTGGGTCAGCATGGACCGCCATCCGCACATCGTGGAGGCGGACTTCGTCCAGGTCATCGACGAGCAGCCCGCGATCTTCCTGGAGTACGTGGACGGCGGCAGCGTGAGCGGCCTGCTCCGCGAGCGCGCGCTCCCCATTGCCCGCGCCGTCGAGATCGCGCTCCAGGTTTGCGACGCCCTCCAGCACGCGCATCTGTCGGCGAAGATCATCCATCGCGATGTGAAGCCCTCCAATATCCTCCTCACCAAGGACGGGGCCGCCCGCGTCACCGACTTCGGCCTGGCTCACGCCGCCGACGACGTACCGGTTTTCGGCGAGAAGAGCCGGATCTTCGGCACGCCCCAGTACATGGCCCCCGAGCAGTTCACGCCCGGCGCCGAGATCGACGCCCGCGCCGACATCTACGCCTTCGGTTGCACCCTCTACGAGATGCTCACGCGCCAGTGGCCCTTCCGCGGGGCGAGCGGCGCGGAGTTCAAGGTCAAGCATGAGACCGAGCCCCCTCCCGACCCGCGCGCGCACAACCGGGCCCTGCGCCCCGAGCTGGTCGAGATCATCCACCGCTGCATGGCCAAGTCGCCGCAGGACCGCTACCGCAGCTTCGCCGAGGTCTCCGCGGCGCTCAGCGAGATGTACCGCGAGCTGACCGGCAAGCAGCGCGAGCGCGCCACCGCGGCCAGCGGAATGAGCGCCGAGCAGTGGACCGCGAAGGGCGCCAGCCTCGCGCAGCTCGGCAAGCACGAGGAGGCCGTTGCCGCCTTCGACCGCGCCATCCAGATCGACCAGGAGCTGCCTCAGGCGTGGACCGGCAAGGCCGAGGCCCTGCGCGCTCTCAACCGTCCCCGCGAGGCCCTGGTCTGCTGCTATCGGGCTCTCTCTCGCGACCCGCACTCCATCGCCGCCCACAACACGCGCGGCCTCTGCTACGCCGCCCTCGGCGAGCATGACCGGGCGCTCGACGACTTCGACCGCGCGATCGCCCTCGACCCCAACCAGCGCGAGGTCTGGCATAACCGCGGCCTGTCGCTCGAGGCCAAGGGCGACTACGACGGCGCCATCGAGTGCTTCGACCACGCCCTCGCGATCGACTCGGGGACGACCCAGAGCTGGCTGAGCAAAGCCCTCTGCCTCCTGGCCAAGGGCGACTACCAGGAGGCGGCCCACGCGTGCGAGCCGCTGCTGGAGCTCGATCCCGACAATGCCGCCGGCTGGAAGGTGAAGGGCGCCGCCCTCGCCGCGCTGAGGAAGTGGGAGCGCGCGGTCACGTGCTACCAGAAGGCCCTCGAGATCGACCCCGAGGACGCCTACGCCCGCCAGGCCGCGGAGGAAGCCGTGCAGAAGCGCGACGAGAAGGCGGCTGCGGGTTCCGGCTCGGCCTTCGAGCGCGGCATGAGGCGTCTGCAGCGCGGGCGCTTCGCCGAGGCGGTCGCCGAGTTCGAGCGCGCCATCGAGGAGCAGCCCGACGACGAGCGCGGCTGGCGCCACCTCTCAGGCACTTACTTCCGCCTCGGCCACTACGGGGCCGCCGAGGCGCCCGCCCGCAAGTCGGTGGAACTCCGTCCCGACGACGCGGCGGTCCACTGCAACCTCGGCGTCATCCTCCGCAAGCTCGGCAAGTGGGCCGAAGCCCGCGAAGTCCTCAAGACCGCCCTCCGCATCGACCCGCACTACCTCAAGGCCCGCGTTGAGCTGGACAAGGTCAATCAACGCGACCCCAGCGCACACCCCGCCGTTCACGAAGACACCGTCTAGGAATACGGGGACATGACCCAATTCAGCCTCATCGAATTGGGATCGTGTCCCCGTACTCCCATCGGGCAGTACGCCCTGATCGGGCAGCCCCCGCAGCCAGGCCGCCTCGCGTGGCAGCACATCCGTCCATGCGCGATGAGGTTGACGTGCAGCGCATACCGCAGCCTCGCCGGCACACGCGGTTCGAGCAGCGCCTGGATCGCCTCCGGGGACGCGTCCTCGTCCGCCCACCCCAACCGCCGGGCGATCCGCGCGACGTGCGTGTCCACGGGGAAGACCTGCTTCCGGCAGCAGAACATCAGCACACACGCCGCGGTCTTCGGTCCGACGCCGGGAAGCGACTGCAGGTACGCCATCCCTCGGCGCACCGGCCAGTCGTGGAGCCCGTCGAGCGAGAGCCTGCCCTGTTCCTCCTCGATCCTGCCGAGTATCTCCTGGATGCGCGGCCCACGAATCGCGCCCAGCCCCGCACCGCGAATGGCGTCGATCACGTCGCGCGCCCGAGCATCGCGGCAGGCCTCCCACGTCGGGAAGCGCCGCTTCAGCTCACCGAAGGCCGCACGCGAGTTCGCGGAGGTCGTGTTCTGGGAGAGGATCGTACCGATCAGGCCGTCCAACGGATCGCTGCGCCTCTGCGGCGCCGGCTTCCCATACGCGCGCATCAACGCCGCACTGACCTCGCGGACAAGCGCACACGAGGGCAGCCCACCGTCGTTGCTGGGAGCGCCGGCACCCTTGCCGGCAGTGGTGGCAGCCGTTGTCGTCCACCTGGGAGCGCGGGCGTCCCGCCGGCTGGCATGCGGTGGTGCCGTCATCGGCAACCTCGCTTCCCCCGATCTCCGCACCTCTAGCCCACCGGCTTCGGCTCCTCGGCGCTCTTCTTCTCCTCTTCCTTGGGTACGCCCGGAATGGTGACCTTGATCTCGGTGTCGGTCTTGTTGCCCGCGGCATCGCGCACGCGGATCGTGATGACCTGCTCACCGGGGTCGAGCGCGGCGGTGTGCAGCGCGAAGCCCTCGCCCGCGGTATCGAACAGGCCGTCCTTCGCGCCGATGCTCTTCCACGGACCCTCCTTACCGACCCGGTACTCGATCCCGACGATGGCGGAGGCCTCGTCCCAAGTGCTGCCCTGGATGGTGACCGTCTTGTCCTCCGCCACGACCGTCTCGCCCTGCTGCTCGAAGCGCGGCGCCGTGTTGTCCACGATCACCGGGAAGGCGGTGGCCTCCTGCTCCAGCGGCTCGCTCGGGTTCGACAGCGCATCGGTCGCCACGACGCGAACCGCGATCACGCCCTCGCTAACGTCCTTCCCCTTCGTGTCCCACTCCCAGTCCGCGTCCTCGAGATCGCCCTTCAGGAGCTGCCACGCGTCCTTTCCCTCCGGCCGGATGTAGACCGCATAGCGCAGGTCGTCATCGTCCGCGTCCTTGCCCTCCCACTTCAGCTTGAACTTGCCGGAGATCGACGCGCCGTCCTTCGGCTCGGTAAGCTTCAGCTCGGGCCTTTGGTTCGCCGGCAGGTACTTCAGCACGAGGCTGCGGAACACCGGCGTCGCGCCGCTGTCGGCCTTCCCCATGGTCACCCGGTACTGGACGTACCGGGCCGAGGGCAGGTCGGCCTTTCTTGCAGCCGTGCGCGGGAACGGAACCGACCACGTGCTCCAGGTGCCGTCATCCGGGTCGCTGGTCTGTCCCACGCGCGCCTGCACGTCCAGCTGCGCCGCATCGGGCACCTCGCCGGTCCACAGCAGGCTCGCCCACCGCGCCGTGCGCTCGCCGTCGAGCACCGCCGATTCGAACGTGCCCGTCGTCTTCGCGGCCGTGTCGAGCACCGCGATCCGCCCGGGGTTGAACGCACCGGCCAGCAGGCGGTTCCCCGACGCCGCCAGGCAGCTCACCTCCGAGGACTTCAGCTTGCCGACATCGGCATGGCGGTCCGGGGTGGTCACCGACAGCAGGCTGCCGTCGTCCGTCGTGCCGACGTACACGGTCTCACCGACCGCGGCCATGCACGTGGCCGCCTTCTTGTCGAGCTTCAGGACTTCGCGCGGCTCCTTCCCCGGCGTGATGTAGACCACGTGCCCCTTGGGGGAGGTAGCCGCATAGACCTCACCGGCGGGCGTCGCCGCAACACCCGTCACCGCCGGGTCGTCGTCATCGTACAGCGCCGTGAACTCCCCGCTCGGGCGCACGCGATACACCACGCCGTTCTCCGACGTTCCGGCCAGCAGGTCGTCCCCCAGTCGCGCGAGGCACAGCACGTGCTGCGCGGGCAACTCCACAAGCCGCTTCACCTCGCCCGTCGCGGAGACGTGCTGAATCCGCCCCTTGCTCCCGGTACCGGCGTACACCCCGCCGTTCCCGTCCGGGAGCAGCGTCCAGATGTAACGGTCCGGAAGGGTCGCGATCGCCTCACCCGACCCCGGCTTGGCGGGGTCCACCCGGAACAGCTTGCCCCCGGGCGCCGTCCCTGCGTACAGGTACTGCCCGCTGAAGGTCAGCGCGTGCACGGCGAGTTCGCCGGTCTCACAGATGACTTGCGGATCGCCGCCCTCCACGAACTTGCACACCCGCCCGTCCTTCCCGGTCCCGTAGTACGTGCTGCCGTCCGGGCCGCCCGCAACCGACCAGACCCCCCGCTGCGGCTCGATGAGCCAGTCGCCCACCACCTTGTCCGCCACCACCAGCGCCCCGTCGCTGCGGATCGCGAGCCCCTCGGCCTCACCTTCCTCGAAGTCCTTCGTCTCGGTCTGTCGCCATTCGGCCGGCTGCCGAACGAGAGCCCCCTCGTCCTTCTCCTCCTCCGGCTTGCCCTCGGGCTCTTCTTCACCCTTCCCCTTGTCGGGCGGACCGCCCTCAGGGCGCTTCTTCACCACCGGCTTACCCGGGGTCGCAGTCTTCGGAGCCTCCGCCACGGGTGCCGCGCCCTCGGCTCGCTCACCGGGCCACTGCTCGATGGCCCTCACCGCCGCCCATTCCAGCGGCGGGGCCGTCAGCGGGTTCACGTGCGTCCGCCCGCCCGATTCTGCCGACACCCGCGGGGGTGCCGGTGGTGGCGGCGGCGCCTGCTGCGCGCTCGGCGGAGGGGTCGCCGCCCGCGCACCGGTCTTGTCCTCGGTGCCGAGCGTCAGGTACTCCTGCCCCAGGATCACATGGTCGCAGTCGATGAGCTTCGAGGCCTCCTCCTTGCCGCCGCGGATGTCCGTGGTGCGCGAGGAGCTCATGATGTTGGAGATCGAAGAGGGGAGCCAATGCAGCAGGTACCGCCCGACGCCCAACCCGCTGTTCGGCAGCGCCGCGGCGACGTACAGCTGGTTGTTGTACTCGGTCGCCTCGATGTCCTTGATGATGGACGGCAGGTCCGTGAAGTCCGGCTGCAGCAGACCCAGCCGGTCCCGCATCGTGTACGCATACTCCCCACCGCAGATGCCGATCCGCATCTGCCCGCGCTCCAGGTCATCCGGCAGCGCCAACTCGACGACCTTCTCGAAGGGCTTGCCGTTCCACGGACGCAGCACCACGTGCACCGTCAGCTTCTCCCCCGCCTTCGCCACCGTCTCGTCCGTGTACACCTCCTCGATCGCCGCCATCGTGTTCTTCTCGGAGAGCGAGATGTTGACACTCACCCGCGACGGCTCTTGCGGCTCGAACGGATTGCGCCGCAGCACGAAGATGCTCGAGCTGACCTCCTGCGTGCACGCCGCGGCAATGGAGCCCTGATCCCAGTAGATGTTGTGCCGCTGGACCTTGGCCCCGCGTTCGCCCTCCACTTCAAACGACACCTGCGCCGTGCCCTCACCGCTCGGGCGGAACCCGGCCTCCACCGCGCTCGCAATCGCCATCGAGACCAGCCCCTGCGTCAGCGTCTTCTCCTTGGCGGCGTCGCAGTGGTACGAACGCGTCCGGCCCGTCGTCTCATCCGTCACCGTGATGTCCACCGGAACCATCGGCGCCTGCGGCCCGACCAGCCCGCCCACCGACCACCCTCCGTCGGTGCGCAGCGCGCCCACCGGCTTCATGGACGAGCCCATCTTGTCCGCCCGGGCGTAGGAGGGGATGAAATCGTGGATGAAGGCCGTTGACATCGGCACGTCCACCGGCCCCAGCTGCATCATCGGGTGCCCGAAGATCAGGACGCTATTCCCATCGCGATACGTGACGGTGCCGATCATCGAGCTCTCGAAATCCCCGCGCAGCAGATCGACCGCGACCCCCGCCCCCGGCACGAGGTCCGCGTCCACCACTTCGGCCATGCTGCCCGGGCCCGCAACCGGCTGGATCCCGTAAGGCTGCAGAAACTCGGCGTAGTCCGCGAGCGTCTGGCGGCTCAGCCCCGCGCACGTCATCAGCCCCACCGGCGCCAGGTTGATGGTGTGCGCATCGGCGAACGCCGCGCCCTCCCCGATCGGTGCGACTCGCGCTTGCGTCAGCCGCCGACCGTGCAGCGGAACCGGACCGCTCGCCGACGCCGTCTTCTCATCCTTCGACTCCGGCACATACGCATCCAGCATCGACTCGATCGGCGTAACCCCGCCGATCGGCTCCTTCTCGAAGGACCAGCTGTACGCCACGGCGCCCAGCAGTCGCCCATCGACGTACACCGGGCTGCCGCTCATTCCCCCGACGATCCCCGCGCCGCGCTCCACCACCGGCCCATCCAGCACCCGGATCAGCACCAGGTCCCCGCCCAGGTTCGTCTTGGGCAGCACCCCCAGGACCTCGACGCTGAACTCGCTGATCTCAACGCCCCGGAAGACCGACTTCGCCGTCCCGCGCATGCCCGGCTTCACTTCCGCCGCCCGGATCATCGTGTTTGGGTCGAACCGAGGCGACAACTCCGCACACTGCACTGCCGCACCCCACACCACAAGCCCGGCGGACAGACCGATCCAAGCACTCACGCGCCGCATCATCTGCGTATCCCCTCAGGCGACGTGCCGGCCCCATTTCAGGGCCGACACGCATTGCCGGAATCACCGTCTCTCGACCTGCGAATATACCAGTTTTGCCCGCCCAAGGCAAACAGCGCACAGCCAAGCCGCCGTCCGTTAGATGGGAATCTGTGATTCTCGTCCGAGCCGTTCCCGTGTAGGGGCGCGATTCATCGCGCCCGCCCATGTAGGGGCGCCATTCATGGCGCCCGAGAATCGACATTGAGGATCCCCTTAGGGGACCGCCGGCGGCGGTGGCAAGCCCTTCACTCCGCCCTCTTCACCAGCACATAGTCAACCCCCATCAGGTGGCCCTTCGACGCGGCGTTCCTGTCCACCGCCTGGAACCTCAGCACATGCTCCCCCGCTGTCAGCCGGAATC
>VGFC01000318.1 GCA_016869045.1 Armatimonadota bacterium | reverse complement strand
TCCAGCCGACGAAGTCGGGGGTGTACGGAGACCCGGCTGTCGCCTCGGCCGAGACGGGACGGCTCATCTTCGAGAGCATGGTCGCGAATGTCGCGGGGTTCCTGAGGGAGTATGCAAGGCACGGCAACGGAACGAAAGGGGAAGATTTGAAGATTCGAAGAACGGCGAAGAACGGCAAAGGAGGACGGCGGTGAGCAAGGTCTACATCACGACAGACATCGAGGGCGCGTCGGGCGTCACGCAGGAGAGCCAGTCGTTCGGCGAGCGTTACGAGAGCGCGCGGATGTCGCTGACGCGCGACGTGAACGCCGCCGTGCTCGGGGCGCGGGACGGGGGCGCCCAGCAGGTGGTGGTGCTCGACGGGCACGGGCACAACGCGGGCTACAACTTCGTGTACGAGGAGTTGGCGAGCGGCGCGCTGTACCAGCTCGGCGGGCCGCGCACTCACTTCTGCGAGGGTCTCGACGAGAGCTTCACGTGCGCGTTCGCGGTGGCCTACCACGCAATGGCCGGCACGAAGGCGGCCATCATGGATCACACGCAGTCCTCGCGCGCCATCGTGCACATGTGGCTCAACGACCAAGAGGTCGGCGAGCTGGGCATGTTCGCCTACGCCGCGGGGCACATGGGCGTCCCCGTGGCCTTGGTGACCGGCGATGACAAGACCGCCGAGGAGGCGAAGGAGCTGCTCGGCGAGCAGGTCCTTACCGCCGTCGTGAAGTACGCCTGCAAGCGGACCTCCGCACTGTGCCTCGCTCCCGCCGAGGCCCGCGCGCTCATCCGCGAGAAGGCCGCCGAGGCCGTTCGCCTCGCCCCCAGCCTCAAGCCGCTCAAGGCCCCGCAGGGTGAGTGCGTCTTGCGCGTCGAGTACCTCCGCAGCGAGATGTGCGAGGGCTTCTGGGCGCGCACCGATGTCGAGATGCTCGATGCGCGAACCGTCACCTTCCGACGGGACAACGCGCTGGACGTGATGAACGCGTACTGCGGGCTGCACTACCCGCCCGTCGTGAAGTAGGGAGGCACCGGAGTGTTGATCCTCACAGTCGGGCTCGCCATGGCTAGTGGCGTCCTGGGTCAAGGCGTGGACCCGAGCTTCCGCCCCGTGCTCACCGACACGAAGCTCAGCACGGAGCGCGTCCGGCCGGGGGATCGCTTCGCCATCGAGTTCTGGTTCCGCAACGAGGGGACGGCGGCGGCGAAGCGGGAGTACACGATCTTCCTGCACTTCGAGCAACCCGACCGGGACTGCCGGAACATCCGCTTTTCCGGCCACTACCATCCGTCGCCCGCGACCGTACGCTGGCAGGCGGGCGAAGTAGCGCATGCCGGGCCGTATGCGGTTCAGGCGCCAGCGGAGGCTTCGGGCGAGTACCACATCCACATCGGCATCTTCGACGAAGGCGGCACGGGACAGCGCCTCTGCGAGGAGTACCGCGGCACGCTGACCGTCGATCCGAAGGCGCCCCCACACAACCCGCGCCAGGAGCCGCTGTCTGCTGAGCAGGCGAATGCGGGTCGGGCGGCGGTCGCGAAGCGGTTGCGTGACCCCGTGAAGCTGGACTGCGGGAGCTTCGAGTTCCGCCTCGACGGCTCGACAGGCAGCTGGGAGATCGCGGACAAGCGTAGCGCTGAGTTGTGGGGGTCGAGCCCATATGTGGAGGGGCTGGGTGAGATCGCCCTGGCGAACGGGGACAAGACCGCGGCGCTGCCGCTGGGGAAGCCGGATGACCTACAGGCCGAAGACCGTGCGCTGACATTGACCTACCGGCTACAGCCGGGAGAGGGCGACCCCGTCGAGGCGCGCGTTCGGCTGGAGCGGGTGGAGGGACCGGACGGCTTGCGGGTGAGCTATGAGGCGGCGCCGCAGGGCGACTGGCACGCCACCGGTGCGACGCTGCTGCAGGACGCGCTCACCGTCACCAACAACGAGGGCGGCTATCTCGCGGTGCCGCACCGGCTCGGCATCCTGCTGCGGGCCGACGGCGGATTGCCCGAGACGCGAGACTTCCGGGCCTACGGCAACGCGGGCGCGTACTCGATGGCGTTCGTAGGAGCCGTGAAGAACGGGTCCGCGATCCTGGCCGCGTGGGATGACCCCTACACGATCCTGCAGACGCGCGGGAACTGGGTGGACAACCCGCTCGTTCCCGGCAGCCACGCGCTGTCGGTCTCGCTGAGGCAGACGAACTCGGCACGGAGCTTCACGCTCTACCCCCTCGGCAAGGGCGGGTATGTGCAGGTCGCGCAGGCGTACCGCGAGGTCGCGAAGCAGCGCGGGCTCCTGCGCAGGTGGGCGGACAAGGGCGGGCAGGCTACCGCCATGTTCGGCGCGGCGGACTTCAAGCCGTTCGTCTTCTCCCGCACGGTCGCGCACACGCGCTGGAACGACAGCGACGAGGATCGTGTGAGCGTTGGCTACACCTTCGACGAGGCGGCGCAAGTGGCCGAGCACTTCCGCAAGGACCTGGGCATCGACCGCGCGATGTATGTGCTGGCAGGCTGGATCCATCGCGGGTATGACAACCAGCACCCCGACATCCTGCCCGCGGCGCCCGAGTGCGGCGGCGACGAGGATCTGGCCAACTGCGCGGCACGGGTGAAGGCCTGCGGGTACGCGTTTGGGTTGCACGACAACTACCAGGACATGTACAAGGACGCGCCGTCGTGGGATGAGAGCTTCGTGATGAAGCACCGCGACGGGTCGCTGTTCGCGGGCGGCGTGTGGGCCGGGGGCCAGGCGTACCTGACGTGCTCGCGCAAGGCCCTGGAGCTGGCGAGGCGCCCGCAGAACCTCAACGAGGTGCGGAGGCTATTCCACCCGACGATCTACTTCATCGACACGACCTTCGCCGCGCCGCCGTTCGAGTGCTTCGATCCCGCGCACCCCCTCACGCTGAATGACGACATCCGCTGGAAGGGCGAACTGGTGCGGTACGCGCGGAGCCTCTTTGGCCTGTTCGGGTCGGAGGAGGGCCAGGAGTGGGCGGCGCCGGACGCCGACTACTTCGAGGGCATCATGTCCCAGAAGGCGGAGGACGACGGTCAGGATGTCGTGCCGCTCTTCGAGATCGTCTACGGGGATTGCGTGAATCTCTACACGCATCAGGGCGACCGCGCGAATGCGTCGCGGCCGACGTACATCCTGGGTCACATCCTGTACGCGGAGAATGCGGTCTACGAGTTCGGCTCGCACCTGTATTTCCAGGCGGCGCAACCGACCGGCGTTCCGGTGAAGCCGGAGGTTGCCTCGCTGAAGCAGACGGGCCCGCGTACGTTCGACATCACCTACCGCTGGCGCGTCAGCGGGGCGGTCGGGAAGTACCCGCGCGTCTTCGTGCACTTCACCAGCCCCGCCGCCACGCGCCTGGAGCAGATTGCGTTCCAGAACGATCACGTCCTCCCGAAGCCCTCGGCGACATGGCAGCCCGGAGAGACCGTGGAGGTCGGTCCCCTCAGCGTCGAGATTCCTGAAGGGCAGCAGGGCACGTTCGCGGTCATGATCGGGCTACTGGATGAGGGCGGAGGGCGCCAGGCGCTGCAGGGGCTGAGGGGCGCGAACGGCCGGTATCACATCGGGAACGTGACGCTCGACAACGACAAGATCACCTTCGAGGCGGTGGACCCTTCGGGTGCCCAACCGGAGAGGTGCTTCGCGCGCGCCGACAACGGTTGGGCCCAGGACCTGAACGAGACGGACCGTTTCATCAAGAACACGTACCAGGTCCTCTCCCCGCTCAACCGCCTGACCGCCAACACGCCGATGACCGACCACGAGTTCGTCAGCGCGGACCCGCGCGTCGAGCGGTCCCGGTTCGGCGACGACGTCGAGATCGTCGCGAACTACGGGCCGGGCGTCCACAAGGAGGGCAGCGTGGAGCTGCCGCAGTACGGCTTCCTCGTGCGCTCGCCGACCTTGTGGGCCTTCCACGCGACGCGCTTCGGCGGCGTTACGTATAGCCCCTCAGCGATGTTCGTGGTCGAGGCCCTGGACGATAAGCCGATCACGAACTCGGCGAAGGTCCGCATCTACCACGCCTTCGGCGATGCGAAGATCAGTATCGGCGGGAAGACCTTCGAGGTCGCACGGGAGGCGGAGGTGAACGTCAGAGGGTAACGCGCCGAACTGCGCACGGAGGGTCTACAATGGAACTCGGGATACTGTTGAGCGGCTCAGGGCTGGCGATCCCCTCGTGGGAGACCGGCTTCGATCTGGCCGCTGACATGGGCTACACACAGGTGGAACTGGCGGGCAACGACGTGTCGGGGCAGGGCGGCGCCCCGGACCTCGGAAAGTGCGACGCCGCCGAGGCCAGGTCCCTCATTGAGGCCGCCGGCGCGCGGGGGCTCGGCGTCTCCGCCATCCAGAGCCACCAGTGCTTCCCGCTCGCGGACGAGGCAGCGCTGGCGGCCTCCGTTGCCCACACCCAGCGCATGATCGACCTCGCCGCCGCCACCGGCGTGCCGGTCGTGCACACAACGACCGGCCACCGCAGCCCCGGCATCCCGGAAGGGACGATGTGGCGGATGCTCTGCGACGTGTACACCGCCCTCCTCGATCACGCGCGGGGCAAGGGCGTCAAGGTCGCGGTCGAGCCCGTCTTCGTGTACAGCGTCGGCAACCTGGCGACCCTCAGACGGCTGCTTGAGGTGGTCGGCAGGCCCGATCTGTACATCAACTACGACCCGAGCCACTTCCCCTACCACGATGAGGACCCCGTGCCGCCGATCGTGGAGTTCGGCGACCGCATCGTCCACGCTCACGCCAAGGACGCTGTCGTGGAGCCCGACACCGATGGCTCCCCCCGTGGCACCGAATCCGAGATGCCCGGGGGGCGCAGGTTCCGCTTCGCCCCACCGGGTGAAGGTCAGATCGACCAGGTGACCGTCGTGCGGGCGCTGCGCGCGGCAGGCTTCCACGGGGTTCTGTCGCTGGAACTTGGGCACGGTGTCGCCGATCCGGAGACAGCCGCCCGGAAGAACGTGCCGTTCATGCGGGACGTGCTCACCCAGGCGGGCGCGTGAGCGGAGTCGAGGGCAGGAACGGACGCCGCGGAGGCTGATGTGCCATGCCTTCTCTGGTGAGAGCACGTCTTCCCGACCCGCGTTACCGGCAGGTTGAGGTCCCGCCGCTGGGGTTGGGTGGCGTCGTGGTCTCGCGGGAGGCGCGGGAGGAGGAAGCGAGGGACTTCGCGTTCCTGCGTGGTGAGTACTCCGACTCGATGGTGCCCTGGGACGAGCGCCCCGACCTGTGCACGGTCGATGAGGTGCTTGGCTTCCTCCAGCGAAGGGCACTCCCCGGTTCCGAAGCGCTGGCTCTGAAGCGGAAGATGATCGCCGATCTGGTTGCGCGGGCCAAGACGTACAAGCTTGCGTTGCTGGACCGGGTGCTGGAGGAGAGCGGGTTCTGGGAGGTTATCGGGAAGCGACACGAGGCCTCCGGCAAGGCGCTCGACGAGTTTGTGGTCCTCATCAAGCCGAACACGATGATGGCGTGGTCGCGGTATGAGGTCGATCCGGCGAACGCGACCGATCCCGAGCTGGTGCTGCATCTGGTGACGAGGCTGAGGGAGCGCGGCTACAGCAACATCGTCATCGGCGAAGCGCAGAACGTCTACAGCCACTGGTACTGCGTGGATGACCCAACGGGAGGGCGCTCGACCATCGAGGTGTACGGGTGGGAGGGTGTCGGCTACCCGATCGACGAGGACGGGTACTCGGTCGATGCACAAGGGCGGCGGGACGGACGGTTCCGCGTGGTCGATCAGACGCTGGAGGCGGAAGGGCACACGTTCGACTTCAGCGAGGAGCTACGCTTCATCCCGCGAACGAGCGGGCGGCGCTGGCTGAGTCGAGTGCTCCAGTGCCCGAAGCGGCGCACCCTTGGCGAGCATCCCATCGCGCCCTCGTTGCGGGACGCCGACTTCCGCATCTCCTTCCCCTGCAACAAGACCCACACGTCCTGCTTCAATACGCTGTCGCTGAAGAACGTGTACGGCTGCTTTCCGTACGCCAACAAGTTCCTGGAGTACCACTGCAAGCGCGACTTCGACTGGCCCACGGTCATCCTGCTGCGTGAGTTCCCGTTTCACTTCGGGATCGTCGATGCCATCTTCAGCGCGGACGGCGTGCTCGGCTTCAAGGCGGACTACTTCCCGCGCATGACGCGCACGGTCATCGCGGGCGAGGACCTCGTCGCGGTGGACATCGTGGGCTCACTGAAGATGGGCCTCGACCCGCGACGCAGTCGGATGATCTGGCTCGCAGCGCAGGTGTTTGGCTTCCCGATAGACCGCATCGAGTGGATCGCCGACGACAAGCAGCCGTACCACGACTGGATCAACATCCCCCGGCGCTATGACTGGGTGCAGTACTGGGGTGAGAAGTGGTACTTCGCCTCCAGCTACCTCGGCCAAGCTACGTCCGAGATGGACCCCCATTTCCGGCCGCGCCCCGGCGTCGAACGCGACCGCGCATTGGCCGGCCAGCGCGTCTTCACGCGGTTCATACGTCCCGCGCTGAACGTCGTCGAGGGCTGGGGCCGCACGCCGAGGTGGGGCTGGCTCTGGAAGAGGGCCGACCGACCGGAGAAGCTGAGGCGGAAGTACGCGCGGGTGTACGGCTAGTGGCGTGTCTCGCGTGAACGTTGGCAGCCTCTGTCGCCCCTTCGGGGCTTTGGGGATGGGCCGTCGTGGTCCGTGGGCTTCGCCCACGGCTAGCCATCCGTCGCCCCTGACGGGGCGAGCGGCGCCTTTCTGCCCCGAAGGGGCAGAGGGCAATTGGCCGTGGGCGAGAGCCCACGGGCCGAGGCTCCCCCCTCCCCCTCAGCCCCGAAGGGGCGACAGCGGATGCGAAGGTCCAGGAGTGACTCCGAACTAGATCCAGAAGATCTGGTTCCCCCGCGTTCCGGCGAAGTGGTCGATGAAGAGCCAGAGGCCGTTGGCGACGAACTGGCCGAGGATGAGGCCGAGGAAGATGCTCCTCATGCGGCCGTAGAGCTTCAGGCCGCCGTAGCGGAGGATGAGGAGCTTGAGGACCCAGGCGGCGAAGGCCATGAACCAGAGCTGGTCCATGATCCACACCGGCGCGATGCAGAGCGCGACGGGATGGAAGGGCCACCAACTGAAGCGCTGGCGCATGAAGGTGAAGAGGAGGTAGGCGACGGCGCCGGAGGCGGTGAGCGCGGTACCCGCCCAGTTCGGGCCGGTGGGGTTGGCGAGGCGGTCGGCGGTCCAGGTCCAGATCGACCGCGGGCCGCCGTTGAAGAACCAACTGTTCAGCGTGAGGCCGCCCTCGAGGTAGGCCTGGCGCATGGTGACGAGGAGCGCGGAGAGCGTGGCGAGCACGATCGCCAGGACCATCCCCCACAGCAGGCGCGGGCCGCGCAGCCCGACGACCGAGGCGAGCTTCAGCCCGTGGGCGGTGGAGGCCATCACGAAGGTGCGGATGTCGGAGTTCCAGATGTGGCTCAGGCCCAGCGCCGCGATCCCCGACTGACCCCACGGTTGGCAGCCGAACAGCGAGACCGACATCCCGGGCGCGATGGCCGACGCCACGGCCTCGGCGACGCCCATCTCGGCGACGATCCGCGTCAGCCCGAAGAAGAGCACGAAGGCGATCAGCAGGAAGGGCACGGTGAGATAGAGCGGGATCCCCGAGACATTCAGCCAGACGGCCGTGATGATGAGGCAGACGGTCAGGCCGATGAGCGCGGCGCGATAGGAGACCATCTCGCCGGAGTCGTCCACCTCCGGGGCGCGGCCGATGGCCTTGCGCCACACGTCGCCGAGGTGGAACCGCCCAACGCGCAGGCCGGCCACGACGAGGGCGAGCATCGCCCCGAAGCCGACGTGAGCGAACATGGGGGAGTTCGTGCCGAAGATCAGCGTCTCGCGCAGCTCCAACCCCAGGATGCCCAGCACGCCGCGAATGGAGAGGAACACGAGGTTCAGCACCCACAGGCTGAAGAGCGTGTCGAGCGGGACGAGGTAGAAGAAGCCGAGCATCGGGAAGCTGAGGCGCAGGATGAGCGTCACGCGGCGGCGGAAGACGGGGTACATCCACGCGACCTGCATCAGCGGCACCTGAGGGAAGTAGTGGTGCAGGCCGATGAGGGACGCATGGATGAAGGGGATCGCGAAGCCGATCCAGAGGATCGGTTGGCGGAAGAAGGGCTTGCTCGACCCGCTGTCATAGCCCGTCGCCATTGCGAGCGGGAGCTGCGTCACGGGGTAGGGCAGGCGCTCGTGATCGACCCACTGCTTGCGGAAGATCACCATCACGCAGATCATCGCGAAGTGCAGCGCGCCGATCAGCGGAAGCCACGCCAGCAGTGGGCCCGCCCAGGCCTTCCACGGCACGACGGCCCCTCTCGCCCACCCCTCGAACAAGCCGGTGACGACGAGCGGATCGCGCGGGCCGGACCACTTCGCGAGGTAGGGCCAGAGGATGGTCTCCCACTTGTTCTCGGGGGTCGCGAAATAGTACGGGGCGGCGCTCAAGGGGACGATCTGGCCGATGAGGCCCATCGTCGGAATCGCCGACGCCGCCAGGAGCATGATGTAGGCGGTCGTCAGCTCGGCGGGGGTCAGCGCGAGCGTCGGCGCAATCCGGCGGAGGAGTCCGCTGCTGACCAGGACCAGCACAAACATGATGAACAACGCGCCGGGCGTGCTGAAGTCCAGGTCCATGTACGATCCGCGCAGGACCATCGTGCCGTACGAGCAGCCCAGGCCAAGCGCGATCGCGCACAGCCCGCCGACGACGAGGCCGCGGGTCGTCAGCGCGTCGGGCGCGCGGCCCGCTGAAGGGAGGGTGTCCGCAACTGTTTGGGGCGGGGCGAGGGTATCCACGGGAGATGTGATGTTCGCGGGAGGCGAGGGCGAATCCTGCTTGCGACCGGCACGACGACGAGGCCGCAGCAGCGGACGAGGGCCAGCCTGTCCCTAAAGTCAGGGATTCCCCTGAGGGAATCGAGTGTGGTAGACTGGGAGAGTCGGGGGAGACTTGGGCGGGAGGGACGCGATGACCTCGGAGGCGGTGCTGCTGGA
>VGFC01000317.1 GCA_016869045.1 Armatimonadota bacterium | reverse complement strand
TCGCCCGCACCTTGCCGCCGAAACTGGGAGGTCTCAGAATGGCCAAGCGAGTGCTCCTCATCGAAGACGACCAGGATACCCTCGAACTGCTGGCGGCGACGCTGAAGAGAGAGGGCTTCGAGTGCGCCACGGCGGGCACCGGGCACGAGGGCCTGGCCCGGGAGCGGACCCAGACCCCGCACCTCGTGATACTCGACCTGATGCTCCCCGACACCGACGGTTTCGATGTCTGCCGGCAGATTCGCACCCACAGCACCGTGCCGATCGTCATGGTGACTGGGCGGGACGACTTGATCGACCGCGTCGTGGGGTTTGAGGTCGGCGCCGATGACTACCTCGTCAAACCGTTCGGCACCCAGGAGTTCATCGCCCGGGTCAACGCGCTGTTGCGGCGCGCCGAGGAGTACGCCCACCCCCGGCGAGAGGTCCACGTGCTCGACTTCGGGGAGGTCCGCGTCGATCAGGACCGCCACGAGGTCGTCGTACGGGGCGAGTCGACGCACTTCACGCGGAAGGAGTTCGAGCTGCTGGTCTGCCTCGCCGAGAATGAGGGCCGCGTGATGCGCTCGTCCGACCTGCTCAAGCGCGTGTGGGACTACGATGACAACATCCGCAGCCGCACGTTGGACGTGCACATCGGCCGCGTGCGCTCCAAGATCGAGCGCCAGCCCAGTGAGCCGTCGATCATCGTCACCGTCCCCTGCATCGGCTACAAGTTCGTGAGCCCCCTCAGCGCGGCGTGAGGCGTGGGCTACTGCCGCGTCCGAACCGACGGCCGGGTCCGCCCGGCCGTCGCGCGGTTCTACCAGTCCCTGAGGACAATACGGTTGACGTGCCATCTCCGACGTGCTATGCTAGGGCCAATCAGTGCGAAGGGAGACGAACCTGCGGCCCAAGAGAGGAGGACGCGCTTTTGGAGAGGGTAGCTCTCTTCCTTGACCATGCGAACCTCCAGGGAGCGTTTAGGGACCTCGGTGTCGAGGTCGACTACGCTGGTCTCCGGGACTACCTGAGCGATGGCAGGTTTCTCGTGGACGCCTTCATCTACGTCCCCGTGCGCCCGGACGATCCCCAGTTGGCCCGCCCCTTCACGGAGTCGCTCCAGTCCAAGGGCTTCTTCGTGCGGGCAAAAACCGGGAAACCGGCCGGCGAGTCGTGGAAGTGCAATGTCGACATCGAGATGGCCATTGACGTCTTGCGCTATGTCCATGAGGCCAGAGTTGACATCGTCGTGATCGGGTCTGGGGACGGAGACTTGGTTCCCCTAGTCAAGGAGGTACGTTGGAGAGGCGTCCGATGCGAGGTTGCCTCTACGCCGCGGGTGGTAGCTCGCGAGCTCTCGCTCAGCGCTAGCGGTTTCGTGGACCTTCAGGTTGTCGTGGAGGGAGGCTTCAGTGAGATGAACCCCTCGATAGTGCGCCAACCTGACGGGCCACCAAGCCAGGACTGACCTGTCGTTCACTAAAGGAGGAGCCTGTCATGCCAAGGGCCATCATTAACGGTCGCGCTGTCGATCTACCGGACGTCGCCACCTCCGAAGAGATAGCGGGAGCGGGGAGCATGCGCCAAGGGCGCCGGGTCATCCATCGCACACGCGAAGGCAACTACCCGGTCGGTCCAGGCCAGTCAGTGGACGTCAAGGACGGCGATCGTTTCATTGACGCCCCCCAGAGAGTGAAGGGCGGTTGCTGACCCGGGACGCACCGAGCACGGCCGGCGACCAGCCAAGCCCCTCAGAGTCGTACTCCAGCGGCCCTGCCTCCGCTGGTTCGGCTTGCTGCGCGGGTGGCTTTGCTCGCGTCCCCCAGTTGCGGCCCGTTCCATTGTCGGACCCGGCCTGTGGCGTGGGCGCCGTGGCTTGGCGCGCCCGTGCAGGCTGTCACTGCCTGCCAGGAGGCCATTCAGTGGAGAGCCGACGCAACCGCTACATCCGCAGCCAGGTGTATGACATCGCACCGCGGTGGAGCACGGACGGCGTCGGCATTCAGTTCGACGAGCAGAACTGCGATTGGCTGATGATACCGCGATATCCCTTGCCCGAGCGCTGGGCTCAGAGGTACTCCCCGCTCCTGATCATCTTCCCCTCGCAGTACCCCGATGTACCACCTACCGGCTTCTACCTTAAGGCCAAGCTGTTCAGCAAGACGGGGCGCGACCCACACTTCTTCGACAGGACCTACCACGACGCTCCAGACCTCACGGCGCAGGGATGGTGGTGGTACTGCGTACTCGCCCGAACCGACGTGGTCGGCGGATGGAAGCCCTCCGACGACCCTCTCGGATCGGACAACCTCTGGACCTTCCTGAACATGGTCCGCGAAGCGCTGACGACCGACGACGACTGAGCGCCCCGAAGTCCGTGCGTCGCCGATCCGGCGCGGCATCGACCACCTTAGGGGACTGATCCCATGGCGCGAAGGCACCGCAGCCGGAGTTCGCGACATCGTTCTAGCTCGCCACCTGAGCGGACGAAGGACCCGAGAGGGGCCCATCGTCGCACAAGCCCCCGGAGACCGCGTGACCTCCCCCCGCACACCACGTACGCCCGTGAGTTCGATCTGGTCCTCCCCCACGGGATGTACGGAGAGATATACGAGTTCCTGTTCCGCGATCCGTCCAGGGAGTATCTGGGCGTCATCCTGGCAGGCGCAGCCGACTGCGGTGCGAGCGCGAAGTTGCTTGGCAGGACGTTCGTTCGTGCGCGGCCCGAGGACTGCGAGGCTCAGAGCCACGGCCTTGTGCGTGCGAGGCGTAGCTTCTCGTCGTGGCTGATGGGTTTGTGTGCGGACGAGGGCCTGTCCCAGATCGACGTGCACTCTCACCCCTTTGGCGCGTCGCCGCACGTGTCATTCTCGTACACGGACGACCAGCATGAGGCCGAGATGGCGGGATACGTCTACCACCACCTCCCTGGCAGCTGGTATGGCAGCCTCGTCCTCAACGAAGGGTACTACGATGGCCGCGTCTGGCTGGGGTCCCCCCACGGCGTCGCTCTGGGCCCCAAGCGTCTCAGATCGCTCAGTCTGGCCGGCTTCCCCTTCGTACGTGAGTCCCCGGCATCCGGCGGACCTACCGGGTTACCACGCGGGGAGCCCAAGGGTTTCCTGCACCGCCAGGTCATGGCGTTCGGGAGGGAGGGGCAAGCCCGCATTGGTGAATGCCGGGTCGGGGTGATCGGTGCCGGAGGCACTGGATCGCTGCTCATCGAGGGACTGGCGCGCCTGGGCGTCGAGGACTTCGTCATCATGGACCCTGACGTCTCCGAACTCACCAACCTGAACCGAGTCGCTGGCATGACCTACCATGACGCCGTCACTGGCGCCCCCAAGGTGGCCGTGAGCCAGCGCCTGGTCACCTCTATCAACCCCGAGGCTCGTGTGACCCCGGTCGAAGTCAGCCTCTTCACGGAGGACGCCATCACCTCCCTGAAGGGTGTCGACGTCCTCTTCGTCGCAACTGACGACCACGCTACCCGAATGGTCGCCCAGGCCCTCGCGACCCAGTACCTCATGCCACTGATTTCGGTTGGTGTGGCCATCACCTGCGACCCGGGTGGCGAACTGACGGACGTCTCGGGTGAGGTCGTTGTCGCGTTGCCCGGCGAGGCTGGCTTCTGCCTAAGCTGCCTGGATCGGTACAGCCCAACTCGGGCAGGCCTCGAGTTGTCCTCGGATCCCGATCGCCGCCGCGCCGCTCAGCGCGGCTACATAGAGACAGAAGCAATGCCCTCCCCGGCTGTACGTCACCTCAACGGCGTGGTGGCCGACCTTGCCCTCGTCGAGTTCCACAACCTCCTGTCGCCATTCAAGACCCCGGCATTGTGGGTGGAGTACGACCAGCTCAGGTGCGAGGTCAGAGCCCGCCCCGCAGCCCGAAGGGGTGACTGTGCCGTCTGCAGCCCCGCAGCTCGGCTAGGTCTGGGGGATCTGGAGCCACTACGGCCCCTGTTCGAACGTAGAGCGGAGGGTGACATACTGCGGCGGGTCGCCCTGGAGGTTCCCGTGCTCCCAGCCGAGCAAGCGCTGGGGGAGCCGCTCCAGCCCTCCGACACATCCGGGCCGCTAGGCTCCCGCGGGGACCTCGCCATGCCCCCTCCCCACGACCTGGGGCCGCGGCGCCAGACAGACCGCCGGTCGCCCGCCCCGCCCGCGCACCTACGCTCCGCCTCCGCAGTCGGGGGAACCGCGCCCGTTGCGCCCCAGCGACCGCCCTACCCCACGAGCATCATCGTGCGCTCGGTCGAAGCTATCTACACGCACGAAGTCTGCCGCACGCCGCTCAAGTTCGGCGCCGTGATCGTCGATCAGCTTCCCTTCTGCCGCGTGAAGGCGACCGTGGAGAACGGTCGCGGCGAGGTCGCCGAGGGCTGGGGCGGCATCTTTCTCATGGACCTGTGGGCCTGGCCGACGCCCGAGCTGTCCCACGAGGCGAAGTCGGCCGTGATGATCGATCTCAACCAGCGTTACTGCAAGGTCGTCGAGGCGTACGCAGAGGCTTCGCACCCCATCGACCTCTTCATGGCCCTGGAGGACGATCTCGTGCGCCTCAACCGCGAAGTCTGCGCGGAGCACGGCCTCTCCTCGGAGCAGCCGTTCCTCGGCGCGCTGGTGTGTGCGTCCCCGGTGGATGCTGCCATCCACGACGCCTTCGGCAACGTGAACGGGATCGACGCGTACCACGGCTATGGCCCCGACTTCATGGCGCACGATCTCTCGCGTCACCTCGGGCCTGAGTTTGCGGGCCGCTACCCCGCGCACTACATCCGGCCGAGCTATCAGCCGGAGGTGCCGATCTTCCATCTCGTCGGCGGCCTGGATAAGCTCACGCGCGCCGAGGTCACCGGTGCCGATCCTCAGGATGGCGTCCCGAACTCCCTTGATGACTGGGTGAAGCAGGACGGCGTCTTCTGCCTGAAGGTGAAGCTGCGCGGCATGGACCTCGAGTGGGACATCGACCGCACCCTCGCCGTGCACGGGATCGGCAAGGAGTACCTCATCGACCGGGGCGAAGAACGCCTGCACCTCTCCGCCGATACGAACGAGCAGTGCGAGAGCCCCGAGTACATCGTCGAGTACCTCCGCCGCATCCGCGAGGTGAACCCCGACTGCTTCGAGGACATCCTCTACATCGAGCAGCCGACCGAGCGCGACCTCACCGCCCATCGCCATGACATGCGGGGCATTGCCGAGCTGAAGCCGGTCATCCTCGACGAGAGCCTGGTGAGCCTGGAGACCTTTGAGTTGGCGATGGAGCTGGGCTGGTCGGGGATCGCCCTGAAGTCGTGCAAGGGACAGTCGCCGAGCCTGCTCCTCGCCTCCAAGGCCCGGCACATGGGCATCCCGTACACGGTCCAGGACCTCACGAACCCCTCGCTCGCGCTGATCCACTCGGTGGGTCTCGGGGCGCGGCTGTACACGATGATGGGGGTCGAGGCGAACAGCCGCCAGTTCTTCCCCGGCAGCACGACGGCCGGCGAGAAGCAGGTGCACGCGGGCATCTTCACCGTGAGGGACGGCGTCGCGCGAACGGACAGCCTGCGAGGCACGGGCCTCGGCTACCAGATGAGCCGCATCCGGGAGATCGACGGAGACTGAGGGCGCCCCGCGCCCGCACGGGGGAACCGGCAATGTTGGCGATCGCTGTGCTGCCGATTGTGGCAGGCCTGAACACCCAGGCCGACGCAGCCACCATGCTTTTCGACTTCGAGACGGATGACGAAGTCCGCCTGTGGCACAATGAGGGCGCGACGACCCTCGGCGCCGACAAGACATTGGAGCGGGTCGAGCGGTTCGTCGCCTCAGGCAAGTACGCCATGCGCTTCACTACGCCCGCCTGGCGGCCGCAGGAGCACGGCGGCGCGCAGAAGTGGCCGGCCTTCGAGTGCCGGCCGCCCCTGACGGACTGGTCGAACTACGACCGGCTGGTGATGAGCCTCGTCAACGAGACGGCCGTGCCGCAGAAGCTGGCGCTGTTCATCTCCGACTCGAAGCTCCCCATGCGCAGCGGCCTGCTGCAGGTCGAGGTCCTGGAACCCTTCAGCCAAGTCCAGGCGGTCATTGACCTGCAGAAGGGCTTCGCGGAGAAGGGTGTCTCCGCCGCCGACATCCATGTCATGCACTTCTTCACCGAGGACCCGCCCGAGGACCTGTCGATCTGCATCGACCGCCTGCTGCTCCTGGAGCCGGGCGAGGAGCCGCCTCCGCTTCCGGGCGCTTACCTCAAGGAGATCGCAACGCTCCAGTCTGGTGACGTCGAGGGTCTGCGCAGAGCGCTCACGCAGTCCGGTGCGCGGTTGCGCGAGTCGGCGAAGGCCTCGCCGCGGGTCGGGGCATGGCTCGACAAGGCCCTGGGCGGACTGGAAGGGCGGCTCTCCGACCTGCAGCAGCGTCTGGAGCGCGCCGATGACTCCGTGCTCGAAGTTCCGAAGGGTCTGGCACAGGTGCGCGGCGACCTGGCCCGCCTCGACTCCCTGCTCGCGCTGAGGCTGGGCTTCGAGGCGGTCCGCCCCGCCGTGCAATCCCGGCGCAGCGCCCGCGAGGACGTGGTGGTCGGGTTCGCCACCTCCATGGAGAAGGTGCTGCCCCGCGCGGGCGTCCCCAACCTGACGACCGCGCGCGAGGTCTCACTGGCCCTCGCCCGCAACGAGAGGGAGAGCCTCCAGGTCGTTGTGATGCCCCTGGAAGCAGACCTTCCCGCCGCCAAGATCCGCGTGACCGACCTCCGTGGCAAGGATCGGCCGCGTCTGGCGGCAGCGAACGTAACGGCGTCGCCCGTCGGCTATGTGGAGACGAAGGCGACGCCTCCATACGGGTCATCACACGTCGGCTGGTGGCCGGACCCGATTCTCACCTTCATGGAGGAAGCCGACATCGCGCAGGGGGACGCGCAGGCGTTCTGGGTGCAGGTCCGGGCGCCCAAGGACCAGCCTGCGGGCGTCTACCGGGGCACGCTTGAGCTGCTGTCGGAGGATAAGTCCGTGTTCTCGTTCGATCTCACCGTGCGCGTGTACGGGTTCGAGGTCCCTGACACCTCGCCCTTGCCGCTGGCCATTACCTTCGCGCCCCATGACTTCCCGACACCCGAGACGACGGAGACGCAGGCCAAGTGGCGTGAGTCGCCGGACTACCCCATCAACGGCTGGAAGGAGCACCGGGCCGAGTGGGCGGACTTCCTCGCGGACTACTACATTACGATCGATAGCCTCTACGAGTACCCCAGTTCGAGCCCTGACTTCGAGAACCTGAAGCGCCTCCACGACGAGGGGCGCCTGGGGACCTTCAACCTCGGGTACTTCAGCGTGCTCGGCGAGGGCGACAAGGCCCTCCAGGAGTGGCCGGCGGGCGTCCTCGACCGCCTGCGGCCGCGCTACGAGCGGGCGAAGGAGTTGGGGCTCCTCGACCATGCGTACATCTACGGCTGCGACGAGCATCCCGCCGACCAGTTCCCGGCCGTCGAGCGCGCCGCCGCAGCGCTGAAGGCGGCGTTCCCCGACGTGCCCGTCATGACCACCACCTACGACCACAGCTTCGGGCTGGAGTCGGTCATCAAGTCCGTGGACTGGTGGTGTCCGCTGACGCCGCGCTTCGATGCGGACAAGGCCGCCCAGGCGCGGGCGCTGGGGAAGCAGGTCTGGTGGTACATCTGCTGCGGGCCGCATCACCCCTTCCCGAACATGTTCGTGGAGTACCCGGCGATCGACGGTCGGGTGCTGATGGGCGCGATGACCGCCAAGTACCGGCCTGACGGGTTCCTCTACTACCAGATCAGCATCTGGAACTCGCAAAAGCCGATCGAGAGCGGCCCGTTCACGGACTGGGACCCGCGGAGCTGGACCACCTACCACGGCGACGGGTCGTGGACGTGCGTCGGCCCCGGCGGGACGCCGTTGCCGACGATCCGGCTCGAGAACTTCCGCGACGGCCTCGAAGACCACGCGTACTTCCTCCGCCTGGAGGCCGCTGTTGCGAAGGCGAAGGCCGCGGGCACTCCAGGTGCCGAACGCGCGGAGTGGCTGCGTCAGGCCGAGGAGGCGCTGGCGGTCCCGCCTGAGGTGGTCGCCGGGCTGAACGTCTACACACAGAAGCCCGAGGATGTCTACCGATGGCGGAACCGGCTGGCCGAGCTGATCGAGGCCGCTGACTGAAGAGGAACCCGCGATTCCCGCCCGAGCCGTTCCCGTGTAGGGGCGCGATTCATCGCGCCCAAGTGTAGGGGCGCCATTCATGGCGCCCGAGAGCCGATGTCGCGGAGTCCCATGTAGCGCGCCCCAGAGGCACAGGCAGGGATCAGATGGCGTCCTCACACAACCGCTGGCGTCGCGCTCAGGAGCACGAGCGCCGCTACTGGCAGGAGCGGGGCGATGTGGCGGCGATCATGGCCCGCCGCAAGCCGCACTACGAGGCAGCCCTGGCGCGAATCACGGAGCTGCTGCCAGAGCGCCCCGTGATCGCAGATGTCGGCTCGGGGCCGACGTGCTGGACGCGCTTCCTCCCCGGCGCACGCGTCTTCACCGATCCGCTCATGCACAGCTACGTTGATCGTTGGGGGAAGCAGCTACCGGAAGGACTCGCCGTCGCCGCCGCGGGCGAGGCCCTCCCGCTTCGGGGCGACTCGTGCGACCTCGTCTTCTCGGTGAACGCCATCGACCATTGCGCAGACCCGGGCGGGGTGGTCCGCGAGTGCGTCCGAGTGGTCAAGCCCGGCGGGCTCGTGGCCATCAGCGTCTATGCGCACCCGCGCGTGAGGGCCGCCGTTCGGCGTCTGCTGGAGGCCTTCGGCGGCACGGACGACCCCCATCCCCACTCCTTCACCCGCGACATGCTGTTGAGTCTCATCGAGGGCTGCGGCCTGCAGATCGTCGAGGTCTTGGAACTCGGGGCGGTTAGCTTCCGTACGCGCCTTGCCTTCTTCCAGCGAACCGAACCGCTGGTTCTGGCGCGGAAGGGGGCCAGTGGGTAACAGGCGCTAGCGCAAGTTTGAGACTTTGAGAGACCCCTGATCGCGCTACGGGGGTGTAGGGGGCCTCTACGCCGATTTCGACCCTCAGTTTCGCGAAGGCGTAGTGTAAAGGACTTTGGGTATTCCGCTTGACATACCTGGTGAACTTGT
>VGFC01000316.1 GCA_016869045.1 Armatimonadota bacterium | reverse complement strand
CGAGGGCAACTGCCCAATCGCCACCACCTCATTCGGCGGCACCTCCGCCGACAGCACTGCCGACGCACCGTCAACGGTGAACCCGACCTCCGCCCCCGTCAGCAGGTCCACGTAGTGCCTCCCCTTGCGGTGCGGCACTCGCAGCAGCGGGCCGCTGACGGTGTCCGCGTTCCGGTTGTAGAGCGTACACACGACCTTGCTCTCCAGCGGGAAGCGGTTCGCGAACACGCCCGTCTGCTCGGTCGGGATGAGCGGCTCCGGGTGAAGCGACGCGAAGGCCTCAGCATTCTCGCGCATCACGCGGCACGTACGCGCCGTGTAGTCGCTCGGCCACTGCGAGATGCCGATGCCGTTGAAGAAGCAGCGCCGCCAGCCCGTGGGATCGTCGCCGACGCCCCAGTCCGCAAACCAGACCTCGGGGAAGTAGAACCGCAGGAAGTAGACCGGATAGGCGTCGAAGTGCGGCGTGTAGTTCGACATCGGCGGGTAGGCTTCGAACTCCTTCTGCCACGCGCCGTCGATGTACTGCATGTGCCGCTCCGAGCAGACGTCCTCGATCTGCAGGATCGCCTCCGGGTTCGCCGCCTTGATGGCGGGCCGCACCTTCTGCAGCATCGCCAGGCTGTATTCGGCGGGCTCGTCGCCGTGGCCGTGGCGCCGATCCGAGCACGGGTACGCGTCGCCGGAGCTGTCCAGGTAGATGCCGTCCGCGCCGGTGTCGCGCAGCAGCCGCTGACAGCTCTGCGCGACGTAGTCCTGGTACTCCGGGCATCCGACGCAGAAGTCCCACACATCCATGTTGGTGTCGGGCGAGGTCCAGTCGGTGAACGGCTCGCCCGCCGCGTTGCGCGCCACCCAATCCCCGCCATGCGCCTGCCCGAGCTTCGTGTGCTTCCAGATGAGGTAGCTCTGCGCGTAGAGGACCACCCGCGATCCCGCCGCGTGGACCCGGCCGATCTCCTCCCGGAAGGCCGGCAGCCCGCCCCAGCGGTCCTCGTAGTCGTAGTCGCCGTGCGTCTCGCGGTACCAGCGGTCGGGCTTCGGGTCTTGTCCCAGCCGATCCGTGTCCGAGCGCTTCCACCAGTAGGCCCACTGGAACTGGTCGTAGCGCGGCAGGAGTCGCTCCGTGGTGCGATAGCGCATCTGCTTGAGGCTCTCGTGGTTGTGCGCGGAGGGGATGCCGAAGCAGCGGCGCACCCAGGCCGGGACCGTCGGCGGCTGCCACCACGTCCGCACCCACGCGGTGTAGGCGCTGAGCGCCTCGTGCCAGTCACCGGGATGCACGCCCACCACCGCCTCCGGCAGCGACATGGAGGCGCCGGCTTCCACCGTCTCGGGCAGCGGGCTTATGGCGAGGCTGACTCCTACGCCCAAGTCCAATGGCAACTTCTCCGCCCGGGCCGGCTCGCGCATCGACTCATAGCCCGGCGGCTGCGCGCCCTCCTGCTCGACCTTCCGCAGCCACAGCGCCTTCATGTGACAATCGGCGTCGGCGGTCCACAGGCACACCCCCGCACCCGCGCCGGGGTTGAACACATCCATCACCTGCATCGACCCCGTCGGGCTGCCGTAGCAGTGCCCCAGGTGGTACGGCACGCCGCTCGACCACCCGCCCTTGAACGGGTAGAAGTAGCAGTTGTCGCGGATGCCCTCACCGATCTGCAGGTGGTTCAGCACCCAGAAGAGGCGCACCCGGTGTGGCTGCGCGTCCGCGTTCGTCATCGTCAGCGACAGGCGCATCTGCCACGACGCATCGAGCCGCGCCGTCAGCCGCCCGCGCAGGAAGTCGCTCTCCAGGTCGAGCGTCACCTCCGCCTGCCCTCCGCCCGTCCGCGGCTGCACACCCGTGACGCGGAACTGATCGGAGGTAAGCAGCCGGTCATCGACGGCCACGGCGAACAGGTGCGACGTCTGCCCGCCCGCCAGGCACGAGCCATCCGCATGTTTGCTGAAGAGCCCACTCAGCGACAGCGTCGGCTGAGTCGCCATCGTAGCTCGCAGATGCGCGTTCTCCAGCACCACCTGCCCCTCGCCCACCTTCACGCTCGGCGCCATCGGGCGCGTCTGGCCTCGCGGGGCCTGCGCCGGCGGCGGCAGCGATTCCGCAACCAGCTGCCGATAGATGCCGCGCAGGCTCAGCACGCCGGCAGCATCCAGCTTCCGCTGACCGCCGTTCTGCGCGGGATCGACGAGCCGTGCGATCTCCGCCTGCAGCCGATCCACGCCGGCCTCGTCCATCTCCGGCACGGATGTGAGCGCCGCTCGATCCACCGTCGCCGTCTCGCGGAGCAGCTCCGTGATCTCCGCCGGCGTCGGCTTCCGCGTACTCGCCGCCACGATGTAGGCGCTCACCGCCGCCGTCGTCGCGGCTGCGGGACACGTGCCTCCTGAGCCGTTCGCGTAGTACGAGGGCGCGATGAAGTTGATCGTCTCCGTATCGTCCCCGTCGCGTGCCGCCGGCTTGAGCAGCTCCCCCGGGCTCTTCTGAGCCAGCGGGATGCAGGTCACGAAGTTCGGCACGCCGCCGCCTTCGGGCTTGGCCGCATGTGCCTGCCACGAGGTCCCCGTGCGCGGCTCGCCGACCTCGCCATAGGGCGCCACGAACAGCGCCCCGGAGGCCTGCCGGACGCGCTCGGCCATCCGGGTGACGACCTCCCCGCCCCAGAAGGAGTGGAAGCACACCACGACGTCGGCGGCCTCGCCCGCCTTGCCGAGGGCCTCCCCGACGGCGGCGAAGTCGTCCGGCGGCTGATAGACCAGCACCCGCAGCCGCACACCCAGCCTCAGCGCAAGGTCCAGGATGACGCGCAGTTGCCCGGTGTCGTGCGTCTCGGCGTTCGGGTCGGAGGCGCCCTCGCGGTACTCCAGCGTGTTCCCCTGGGTGAGCAGCGGCGCGAGGGCCGCCTGACTCACGCCTCCCTCCCCCACAACCGCCAGCGTGACGGGCCGCCGCCGCGCACAGGCCTTCATCCACTGCAGCGTGGCGTTGTCCGCAACGCCCAGCGCCCGCAGCTCCCAATCCGCGCCCTGTGGCTGCTCTGCCGGTTGGGCCCTGCCGATGCCCGCCCCGAATCCGGTCACAACCGCCACGCTCAGCAGCTGCAGTGCTCTCACGGGTCGCCCCCTCCTCTGCGATGTGCCGTTCGGACGGTCAGCCTCTCGGGGGCCGCTTCGCCGCCACGACCAGGGGGGCCTCCGCGGCGGGAGGGACTCCCACCCTCGTGACGGAAACCACCGCCCATGCCTATTCCTGACGGGAGCCCTGCCATGGGAACCGCCGTGTGCACCCTCGTTGCGCTGCTCTGCTGCGTCGCCGCCGCGGCGCAGCCCCCCGACGCCAGGCTCTACGTCGCGCGCGAGGGCCGGGACGACTGGTCCGGTGCACTGCCCGCGCCCAACGCCGCCGCCACCGACGGCCCGTTCGCGACGATCCCCCGGGCCCAGCGGGCGGCGCGCGAGCTGCGAGCAGCTGGCCCGCTTGGCGGCCCGGTCACGGTGCATCTCCGCGGCGGGACTTACGAACTCCCCGAGACGCTGACCTTCACGGCGGCGGACTCCGGCACCCAAGCCTCGCCTACGGTGCTTGCCGCCTATCCCGGCGAGACCCCGGTTATCAGTGGCGGCCGGCGGCTCACCGGCTGGAAGGTCACGCCGGAAGGGCGCTGGGAACTCACGATCCCCGAGGTCGCGGCCGGCCAGTGGTCGTTCACGCAGTTGTTCGTCAATGGCGAGCGCCGCTATCGGCCGCGCTGGCCGCAAGAGGGCTTCAGCTTCATCACTGCCGAGGCGCCCGCTTCCCCCGAGGTCGGCGACCGAGGCTACGATCGCTTCCACTTCCGCGCGGGGGACGTGAACCCCGACTGGGCGAACCTCGGCGACGTCGAGCTGCTCACCTTCCACACGTGGACGATGGATCGGACGCGCATCAAGGCGGTCGATCGCGAGACCCTCACCGCCCAGCGCAGCGCGCCGACGCTCTCCGCCGTGTGGTTCTTCAACCTGCCCAAGGGCGGGCGCTTCCTCTGTGACAACGTGAAGGACGCTCTTGACAAGCCGGGCGAGTGGTACCTGGACCGACCCACGGGCGTGCTGACCTACATCCCCTTGCCCGGCGAGAGCCCCGAGACGACCGAGGTCGTCGCGCCGCGGGTCGGGATGCTGGTCCGGCTCTCCGGGGATCCGGCCATCGGCCTGGGCGTCGAGAACCTGCGGTTTGAGGGTCTGACGTTCGCCCACAGCAACTGGGAGATGCCGGCCGACGGGAACCGCTGGGGCCAGGCGGAGGTCGGGCTGCCGGCCGCGATCCAGGCGACCGGAGCCCGCCACTGCGTGTGGCAGGCCTGCCGGATCACCCACATCGGCACCTACGGAATCGAACTCGGGATCGGCTGCCGGAACAGCAGTATCCTCGACTGCCAGATCACGGACCTGGGCGCGGGCGGGGTCCGGATCGGGCACACCGACTACGCCCGGAACCCCGACGAGCTGGCGAGTCACAACGTGGTGGAGGACTGCCTCATCGCCCACGGCGGACGGCTGCACCCGGCGGGGATCGGCATCTGGGTCGGGCACTCGCCGTACAACCGCCTCTCCCACAACGAGGTCTGCGACTTCTACTACTCGGGCTTCTCGGTCGGTTGGTCGTGGGGATACGGGCCCAGCCACGCCCACGACAACCTGATCGAGTTCAACGAGGTCCACGACATCGGCCAGGGCGTCCTCAGCGACATGGGCGGCATCTACACTCTCGGCGTGTCGCCCGGCACGGTGATCCGTAACAACCGCTTTCACAACATCGACGCCTATGGCTACGGCGGCTGGGGCATCTACCTTGACGAAGGGTCCAGCGGCATCCTCACAGAGAACAACATCACGTACAACACCCAAAGCCCGGGATACCGCCTGCACTATGGGCGCGATAACGTGGCGCTGAACAACGTGCTCGCGCTCTCGCAGGAGGCGCCGCTGGGGAGGCTCCGCGCGGAGCCGCACCTCTCCTTCACGGTGGAGCGCAACCTGGTCTACTGGACGGAAGGCCAGGCCCTGGGGGAGAACTGGGAAGGTACCCGCGACAACTTCCGGCTGGACTACAACCTCTACTGGTGCCCCGACCCGAACCTGCGCGTCTTCGCCGGGAAGAGCTTCGAGCAGTGGCAGGCCACGGGCCAGGACACTCACTCGCTCGTGGAGGACCCGCTGTTCGTGGACCCCGAAGCCGGCGACTTCCGCCTGCGGGACGGCTCGCCTGCCCTCAAGATCGGCTTCAAGGCCATCGACACGAGCGCCATCGGACGCCGGGGCGCTCCCGGTGCGCGGACCCCGGTCGCGGTGCCCCGGCCCTTCCCCGCCCCCATGGCCCCGCCGCCCCTGCCGATCAACGAGGACTTCGAAGCCCTCAAGGTGGGCGGCAAACCGCCGGGCGCGCAGGTGTACGAGGAGAACGAGATCGCCACGGTTCGGGTCACTGACGAACTCGCGGCCGCCGGCCGGCATTGCCTGAGGATCGTCGATGTACCCGGCCAGAAGGCCGAGTTCAACCCCCACTTCTTCTATGAGCCCAACTTCGTGTCGGGCGTCGTGCGCGGGAGCTTCGATCTGCGGGTCGAGGACCACACCTACATGTACCACGAGTGGCGCGACTACTCCGGCGGTGCGTACAAGGTCGGTCCGTCGCTCCATGCCCTGCCCGACGGACGCCTCGTCGCCGCCGGGCAGACCCTCTTCGAGGTGCCCTACGGCAAGTGGGTGCACGTCGAGATCACCTGCTGCCTCGGCCCCGACCTGACCGGCGCCTGGGACCTGAGCCTCCTCATCGAGGGCGAGAACACGCCGCGCGAGTACCAGAACCTGCCCTGCACCTCCGGCTTCAGTGCGCTGACCTGGTACGGGTTCACGGCGAACGCGAACGCGGATGGCCTGTACTACCTCGACAACATCCGCCTCGAACCCGCGGGCGGCGGAGGCTAGGCGCAGCGAACCGGAGCGCGCACTGCCCCCTCGTGGGCCACCTGCCACCCGCGCAGGTCGTCGGCGACGCGCGAAGGAACCCCCTTGCGTCGAACATCACGGCAGACGAAGGGGGACCTGCCCGATGGAATGTCACGAGAAGACCGGCCGTCTGGGTCGGCGCGACTTCATCACTCGGTCACTGGTGGCAGGCGGCGCAGTTGCCCTCCCGTGGTTCGTTCCCTCCCGAGCCCTCGGCAACGCCGAGGTCGCCGCGCCGTCGGAGCGTATCACGCTCGCCGGCATTGGCATTGGCCCGCGTGGGAAGGCCGTCCTGGAGGGCGTGCTCCCTGAGCCCGACATGCAGTTCGTCGCGATCTGCGACGTGCGCAACGACCGCCGCGAGTCCGTGAAGGCCCTGGCGGACGCGCATTACGGCAGTGCCGACTGCGCGATGTATCGCGACCTCCGCGAGCTACTGGCGCGCGAGGACCTCGACGCCGTGCTCATCGCGACCGGCGACCGCTGGCACGCGGTCGGATCGGCGATGGCGGCCAAGGCCGGCAAGCACGTCTACAGCGAGAAGCCCTGCGCGCTGACCATCGGGCAGTGCCAGGAGCTGGCCGACTGCGTCCGGCGGCACGGGGTCGTCTACCAGGCCGGCACGCAGCGCCGCAGCGTCCCCAACTTCCTCGCCGCCGTGCATCTCGCTCACAGCGGGAAGCTGGGCAAGCTCCACACGCTGCACGCCTCGAGCTACCGGCCTTCCGTCACCCACGATTGGCTGCCCGCCGAGCCCGAACCGCACCGCGACGTGGTGGACTGGGACCTCTGGCTCGGCCCGGCCCCCTGGCGTCCCTACAACCAGGCCTACGTGAACGGCGGCTGGCGCGGGCACTACGACTTCGATTCCGGCGCCCGCCTGTTGGACTGGGGCGCGCATACGGTGGACCTCTGCCAGTGGGCGAACCAGGCCGACGACACGCTGCCCCTGGACTACGAGGCCTCGGCCGACGGAATCACCATGCACTACGCGAACGGCGTGAAGCTGATCCTGGAGTTCCTCAACGAGCCCTTCGGCAACCGCGACCCGCTCTACGGCACCTCCCGGGGCACGTGCCCCGTGCGCTACGAGGGCGACGAGGGCTGGGTGGAGACGGGCGACAGCGGCGAGATCGCGGTGCACCCCGAGTCGCTCCGGTCCGAGCTGACGGGGTTCCGCGTGATGGCGGGCACGGACTCCACGCGCCACACGCGCAACTTCCTCGATTGCATCAAGTCCGGGCAGTCGCCCAACGCCTCCGTAGACATCATGCGCCGCTCCCACATCGCCTGTTACGCCGCGGCGCTGTCTTGCCAACTCGGCCGCAAGCTCACCATCGACCCGGCCACCGAGACCTTCGTCAACGATTCCGAGGCGAACAACTTCCGCTTCCGCCCGCTACGTGAACCGTGGCGCTTCTGAGACCATAGGAGCCTCCCGATGCCCTCGCGTGCCACCATGCTCACCCTCGCAATCCTCCTCTCCGCTACCGCGGCGGCGGACGAGACGCAGGACCTGATCGGCGTGTTGCGATCGGACGCCTCCACGTTTGACAAGTCCCAGGCCTGCCAGCGCCTGGCCGCCCTCGGCGATGAGCAGGCCGTTCCAGCACTGGCCAGCCTCCTCGGCGACGAGCAGCTCGCCGCGTACGCGCGCTCGGCGCTGGAGGTCATCGGCGGCGCCAAGGCCGGGGCAGCCCTTATTGAGGCCCTCGGCCGCCTGGACGGGAACCTCCTGATCGGCGCCATCAACTCCCTCGGCGTCCTCCGCGACGCGAAGGCCGTGCAAGCCCTCGTGCCCATCGCGCGCGGTGATGACCGCGACGCCGCCTGCGCCACCCTCGAAGCCCTCGGTCGCATCGCGACCCCCGAGGCGCGGGAGACGCTGCTCTGGGCGCTCGTCTCGGCGCCCCCCGACAGACGCCCGGCCGCCGCCGAGGCTTGCCTGCTCTGCGGCGACCGCCTCGTCGCCCTGGGCCGTCCGGCCGCGGCCGTGAAGGTCTACGACCGCCTCCGCCAGGCCGACGTGCCCGAGCACCTCCGCCTCGCTGCAGCCTGCCGCACGATGGTGGCGCGACAGGCGGCCGGCTTGCCGCTGCTCGCCGAGCTGCTCGGCTCCGGCGATCCGGCGACGGTCGCGATGGCCCTCCGCGCCGTGCGCGAGATGCCCGGCCCGCAGGTGACTCGCGCGCTGTTGGACGCGCTGACCACGGCGCCGCCTGCGCTGCAGGTGCTGCTGATCCCTGCTCTGGCCGAGCGCGACGATGACCAGGCCTGGGCCGCGATCCGTGCTCTGGTCGCGAGTGATGACCGCGACGTCCGCCTCGCCGCCCTGAGCGCCCTCGGCCCGGTGGATGACTCGCTCCTGCGCTTCGTACCGCTCTTCGACGGCAGGACCTTCGACGGCTGGGAGGGCGACACGGAGAAGTCGTTCCGCATCGAGGACGGGGCGATCGTCGGCGGCACCCTGAACGCGCCGATCCCGCGCAACGAGTTCCTCTGCACCACCGGCACCTACGCGAACTTCATCCTCCGCCTGGAGTGCAAGGTCGTCCAGGCGAACGGCGGCATCCAGTTCCGCTCGCAGCGCGTCCCCGACAGCGCCGAGGTCAGCGGCTACCAGGCGGACATGGATAGCGGGAACCGGTACTGGGGCTGCCTCTACGACGAATCGCGACGCGGGATGCTTGTGCAGTTCGACCCGGCACGGATCGCGCGCCTCGCCAAGCCCGACGACTGGAACGCGTACGAGATTCGCTGCGAGGGCCAGCGCATCCGGCTGTTCCTCAACGGCGAGCAGACGGTTGACTACACCGAGAGCGACGGCAACATCCCGGTCGAGGGCGTCATCGGCCTCCAGGTCCATGGCGGCCCTCCGAGCGAGACTTGGTACCGCAACCTCACCCTCGCCGAGCTGCCTTAGGGCCTGCCGTCATCACGCCTCTCGCAGGTCGGGCGGTACCGTCTCATGTGTGTCTCGCACTTCGGGGATCCGACCACGTCTCTCGTAGGTCGGGATGCCATGCACATTCCGCACTTGGCGGCCGGGTCTATGGGTGGCCGCGGGATTCACAACTGATTCGCAATTGCGCCGGTTATTGTTCGCTAGACGCGGGGTCTAGGTTTGTGCTATGTTGGCGGCATGGAAT
>VGFC01000315.1 GCA_016869045.1 Armatimonadota bacterium | reverse complement strand
CCAGCCGCGTCACGGAGCCGCGCGCATCGGCAAGGTTGTCGTGGTTCTCCTGGATCAGGATGTCGTGGCACTCCTTGCGGTCGCGCGACCGTGAGTACTGCGGGTGCATGTTGCACCACGAGGGCCCCTGGATGACCAGGTTCACGGTCGCCGCCTGGATGTCGAACACCATCAGCCCCCACGGCGCGTTCTCGGTGTTGCCATCCCCCAGGAAGCACGAGATCGCGATCCGCTTTCCGTCCGAGGAAATCGTCGAGAGCGGGTAGATGTGGCTCGGTCGGAAGCTCGTGCCGGGTAGCGTGCTATCGACGACCGTGATGGTCTCGCGCTCCGTCCCGTCCAGCTTCACCCGCTTCAGCGTGAGCTTGCCGCCGTTGATCTGCGTCTCGTTGTGGAAGTAGTAGCAGTGCTTGCCGTCGGGGCTCACCGGCGCGCCCGTCACCCCAACCTCCTCGGTGAGCGGACTGAGCGCGCAGCCGTCCTGGATGTCACACAGCAGGTACTGGTGCTTCGGGTCGCTCTGGCCGCCGCCGTGCGCGCTCGCCGAACGGTGCAGCACGAAGCGCTTCGAGTCCGGCGTGAAGACCTGCGCCTCCATGTAGAGGTGCGAACTCGGTACGTCAGGCTCGGTGGTGAGCTGGATGACCTCGATGTCCTTCGGCGAGCGCTCGTCGAGCAGATCGGGACGCAGCCTCATCCGGTTCTCCTTCTGGGTTCGGCCACGGACGGCGCCGCACAGCAAGGCGCCGGCGGCGAGGCCGGCATTGCGCACGAAGCGGCGGCGGTCGGTTCCGGGTGCTGGGCAATCGGGTGACATGGATGCCTCTCATTCGCTCCCCGCGCTCACGGGGGTCTTGTCCGTCTGTCGCCGCGGAATGCCGCGCGGCACGACCTCAATCGCGACGTAGACCGCCAACGCCACCAGCACAATCGAGAAGACCCCGAGCAGAGGGTTGGGCTTAGGGCCGAGGAGGAACCCGTACGCCTGGTACAGGAGCGCGGCAACCGTTGTGATCAGCATGAAGACGCCCGGGATGAACGCATAGAGGCTGGGCTTGCGCACACCGACCAGGTACACGGCCACCACGAACAGCGCCAGGGCGGCGATGAGCTGGTTGGAGGCGCCGAACACCGGCCAGATGGCATCAGCCCTGCCGGACAGGCCAAGGTACGTCGCGGGCGCCACCGTCACGAGCCCCGACAGCCACCGGTTCCCCAGCCAGCGGAAGCGCTCCATGCCCGCCTCTTGCAGGACGAACCGACCCAGACGGGTGCAGGTGTCGAGCGTGTCCACGAGCGTGGCGTTGAGGATGATCGCGCCGAACAACAGACCCAAGCTGAAGCCGATGAACGGGATCCCGCTGGACACGACGCTCGCGAACCCGCGCGTGAACACCTCGGAGGGCCCGCCCGCCCCCTTCGCGATCTCCGCCAGCACGAGCGACTTCCCGTCCACTCCCACATGCGTCCCCGCCCAATACAGTCCCGCCGCCACCAGGAACGTAACCTGCACGGCAAGCGCCGCCTCCAGGACCATGCTGCCAAAGCCGATCGGTAGGCCGTCGGTCTCCTTGCGGAGCTGCTTGACGGTCGTGCCCCCTGCGACGACTGCGTGAAAGCCCGATACCGCCCCGCAGGCTACCAGGATGAACAGCATCGGCCAGAGCGGGCCCTTCTCGGTGACGACGCCCACGTGCGCCGGTGCGTTCACCACGGGAGCCGCCAGGAACAGGGCGACGAAGCCCAGCAGCAGTCCGCCGACCGCGATCACGGAGCTGAGGTAGTCACGCGGGGTCTCCAGCACCCAGATCGGCAGGACCGAGGCCACAAGGCAGTACAGCATCGACAGGCCGAACCAGATCGGGAAGGGGTCCCCCAGGGACTGCGGCAGCGAGATCGGGTACAGGTAGCCCAGCCAGATCAGGACGCCCATCGCGACGATTCCGCCCAGCGAGGCCGCCCACAGCGGCACGCCGCGGCGGTAGACCAGCCAGCCGATGATCATCGCCACGGGCAGCAACCCGACGTTGGGCAGGACCACGCTCGGCGTCGACACGAGCGTCTTCGCGCACAGGATCCCGAAGACCGCGATGACGAGCACCATCGCCAGCCACAGGAAGGCCGACAGCACCAGGCTCGCCCGTCGGCCGACCAGACGGCCGGCGATGTCCGAGATGCTGCGGCCTTTCTGCCGCGCGGAGACCATGAGGGCGAGGTAATCGTGAACGGCACCGATCAGCACCGCGCCCAGCAGGATCCACCCGAGCGTCGCCGCCCACCCGAAGTAGATGACCGCGATCACAGGCCCGACGATCGGCCCGGCGCCGGAGATGTTCGTGAAGTGGTGGCCGAACAGCATGAGCGGGGGCGCCGGCTCGTAGTCCACGCCATCCCGCATGGAGTGCGCCGGGGTCGGCGCCTCCGCATCGGCACCGATGCAGCGCCGCTCCACGTGGCGGCCGTAGAACCGGTACCCCACGTACAGCAGGGCCAGCATGATGCCGGTAACTAGCGCGGCGTTCATCGCACAGCCTCCGTTGTCTGCGGCCCGGGAACTGAGGGCGCTTTTTCACGAGACGTCGCCAGAACCCTCCTCCCGGCCATGCCCTGCCTCAGCTCCACACCAGCAGGCGTGTCTCCCATGGTCCGAGCCCCCTGACCTTGGTCCGCCACCCGCTCGTCGCTGGTAGCAACCGCGCCTCCTGGGCGCCCGCCGGAGATAGCTCCCGCACGGTGGGCCGGCCGTGCGCACGCACCTCGACGGCTGCCTCCTGCAGGAGGTCGAAGCCCGCGTTGAGCAGCACCACCAGCCCTCGCGTCCTGTCCTCCGACAGCCTCACGAACGGGACGAGCGGGACGGTCTCGCGGATGCGCACGGGAAGACGGTCGCGGGTGATCCAGTCGGCGCAGTTGAGGAGTTGCGTCCGCTTCGCGCCGGAGTGGATGAACATCCAGGGCGCGTAGCCCATGACGACAACGCGCCCGCCGAGGTCGTTCTCGTAGGCCGACAGACACGGCCCGTACTGCTCGTTGAAGTAGGTCTCCAGGTTCGCCAGGAAGCGCACCCCGTCGGTGAGCGGTTCGAGCACATCCGCCTGGCCGCGCGCATCGCCCCAGAACTCGATCCGGCAGTCGCGAAGCTCGCCGGCATGGGGCCCGTTGAGCGGATCATTGGTGTAGCGCTCCATGACGCCGTTGTCGATCCGCCGCCCGATGCGCACGCCCGTCAGGTTCGCGAGCCCTCGCTCCGTCAGAACGTCCAGAGCCGCGGTGTCCATCAGCACGCCGCCAGCGAGGAACTCGCGCAGCTCCTCGTCGCTGAAGCCCTCCGCCACGCGACCGGAGAGCACAACTGCCTCCCCCGGCGCATCCGTCGCCATCGGCAGCCCGATCTCGGCGAGGACGCACGCCACCGTCGTGTTGTAGCTCCCGCCTGCAGCGAACCAGTCCTCGCCGCGCCTCACGGTGCGCCTCGCCATGAGGCGTGGGTGCCAGGCCGCCCAGAGGCCCGCGGTCGGGAGATCGGCAGCGTGGCTCACGAGGGCCTCCCACAGCTGTCGGTGCTCGCCAATCCGGGCCAGCAGGGGCAGGTAGTCGTCAAGGGCCCCCTCCCCGCCGCCCAGTGCGTTGAAGGCGATCCCGTTCATCCCGCTCGCCAACGCCAGCGTGCATTCATTCGTCACTGAACGCGAGGACTTCCGCAGCGTGTGGTACGGGAAGTTCTCCAGCTCATACTGCCGGTCGGTCACGGCGTCCGGCAATCCGTGGCGCTGGCGGCCCACCTCGAAGGCCTTGAGGATCATCTGCTTCGGGCAGTCATCGTTGTAGAAGCCGCCGCCGGGCCGTGACTTCACCGCCTCCAGCGCCGCGAACCAGCGGTCGAGCGCCTGCCCGGAGTACGTGGTCCAGCCCGGCCCGGCGGTCATCAGGCCGGTCTCGATGGCCGGATCGACGGAGTGGATGGCCTCGGCGACGTGCGCCATCAGCGACTCCAGCGTCCGCACATTCTGCTCGACCCACGCCTCCCTGAGCGCGCCCCCGCCTGGCTCGTTCAGGGCGGCGGCCAGCGACTCGCGCGTGTGCTCGAAGCCGCTCCACTCGGCGAACAGCCGCAGGCACGTCTCGCAGAAGCAGCCATACGTCACCCCGTGGTTGTGCATGCGGATGTCGTCATCCACCCAGATGAAGTCGGGCCGCAGCTCGGCGACCAACGCGTACTTGTCCCGGATGTACTCCCGCAGCTCCGGCGTGTTCGGACACGCGCAGCCGCGCGACACGGAGCCGTCGTGGCCGACCATCGGGGCCATCGGGAGCGGCGGCATGTAGTCCCACGCCTCGTTCATGTGTCCGAGGGTCGTGAGGACGTTCACCCCCGCACTGGGCACGCCAGCCTCATGCAGCGCCGCCAGCCGCCGCCCGATGATCGCGACCCGCTCCGCCAGCGGCTCCGGGGGGATGTACAGGTGATGAGTGACGGTCTCGAACAGGCAGACCTCATCCACGATCGCGCGGTGAGCGCCGAGGACCGCCATCAGCCGGTCGAAGGCCGCGTCGGTCTCGTAGTTGTTCACGCCGATCCGCCAAGCGAGCTTGAGGGTGGGGCGAAGGCCGGGCATGGCGAAGGGTCCTCTCGGAGGTGAGGGTCGGTTGAGGGGCACAACATAGATTGCGTTGACAAAGGCAGTGTCGGGATTGGCATCCCGACCTACGAGATACGTGGGCCGCGTAGGAGAGGGGTCCTTCCGCCACAGAGCCCCTCCTCAACGCAATCCACCTCTACCCCGGCGGCCAGGCCAGCCGTCGCCCGCCCAGAACGTGCAGGTGCAGGTGCGGCACCGCCTCGCCGGAGTCCGGGCCCCGGTTGAGAACGAGTCGGAAACCGGACTCGTCCACGCCGGCCTCAACCGCGACGCGGCAGCCCATGCGCAGCACGTGGCCGATCAGCGGCTCGTCGCTCTCGGTCGCGGTCGCGGTGTTGGCGATGTGGCGCTTCGGAATGACCAGGACGTGGACCGGGGCCTGAGGGTTGATGTCCTTGAAGGCCAGGACTTGGTCATCCTCGGCGACGACGGTGGCCGGGATCTCCCCGGCGACGATCTTGCAGAAGAGGCAGTCGGGCATGGTGTCACCCCCGCTTCACCCAGGATGTCGGGATTGCGAAGCGGGGGTTCCACGGCGGGCGCGGAGAGGCCTTGTCGGCTCAGAGCGTCTCTGCGGTCGCCAGGGGGTCTTCGGGCCGCCGGAACATCGCGAGGGCCGCCGCGCCAACCGAGGCGAACAGCAGGGCCAGCCCGAGCATCTGCCCGAGGATCGGCACGAGGCTCGCGAAGCACAGCGTGAGGCCACCGGCCAGCGCCTGCAGCGGCGTGCGGTCCTCGCTGCCGAGCCCCGGCCGCACCAGGCAGGCCCCGAAGGAGGCGGCGATGCCCACATAGCCAGCGACCGCCATCAGGCCCACGAATAGCAGGAGGAGAGCGGCGATTGCCCCGAGCCACTTGGCCACTGCACTGCTCAGCACGAGCAGGAGGAACACGAGGAGCGAGATGAGGAAGCCCCACAGCAGGCACAGACCCCGCCGTTGCTCCACCGCCGTGCGGGTTGCCGCGGTCCAGCGCGGGAAGAGCGCCACCAGCACGGGCTGTAGGGCGCCGCTCGCCAGGGCGAGGACCGCCACGAACAGCAGGCCCGCCACCTGTTGGCGCGGGCTGCTCTGCGGCGCGGCCAACACGGGCGCCGCCATGAGCGCCAGGGCGGCGGCGGCGGGAACGGTGGTCCCGGCCAGACCTGACCATCGCGAGCCGGGGTTCTGGGCAGGGGATGGGTGCATGGGGTTCTACCTCCCCGAGACGGCGCGGGGCGCCAGCCGAGCGCCGCGCGCTACCATGAGGTTCGCGGCCAGCAGCAACAGGAGGCAGGCCGCCAGCGGCGCGAGGCCGACCCGGCGAACGAGGGCCTGCGTGAAGGCTTGGCTACTGTCCCATCCGCGCACCGCGCCGGCCGCCGCCTGTCCGGGCCACTCGACGGCGTCCGCGTAGAAGGCAACAGCCTCCTCCGGCGCAGATTGCGGCAGCGTGCGCGACCCCTGCGCCATGGCAGCGGCCTGATCGAGAAGTGCACCCTTCGCGTCCGCCAGCCGCACCTCGGGCGCGTACCCTCCGATCAGCACCAGCACCAGCGCCGCGGCGGCGAGCGCAGCCGCGGGCAGCCACGCTCGCCAGAACCGCACCGGCGTCGGCGCCACCCGCCATGCAGGCCTCTCCGCGCGCACGCGCTGCACGACGGCCTCCACCCCTGCGCTTGTGACAGGCTCCGCGACCGCCAAGTGCTCGTCCAGCAGGCGGTTGAGAGCAACCCAACGCTCACGCTCGCGTCGGCACGCCACGCAGCCGGCGAGATGCGCGTCTACGACCTCGGCTTCGCCGGGGTCCAGCGCGCTGTCCACGTGAGCCGGCAACAGGTCCCGGATGGTGTCACACGGATCGTGGCTCATTCCTCGAACTCCGCTTCCGCCAGATCGGCAAGCTGCTCCCGCAGGTGCTTCTTGGCGCGGAACAGGTGCACCTTGACCGTACCGATGGGCAGCCCCGTGGCCTCCGCGATCTCCTGGTAGCTCAGCCCCTCGACGTGCCGCAGCACGCACACGGGCTTGTACAGATCGGGCAGCGACCGCACCGCCTCCGCGACACGCGCCGCCACCTGCGCCTTCTCCGTCGCCTCGGCCGGGCCATCGGCGGCGTCCGGGAGACTGCCGTCGGTCTCCCCCACTTCCTCCCACGGCTCCGGTTCGCGCTGCGAGCGCTGACCGAGGCTCACACACAACCTTGCAGTGAGCGTCATCAGCCACGCCGAGAAGCGCCGGGAGGGATCGTACAGATGCAGCTTGCGGTACGCCCGGAGCATCGACTCCTGCGCCGCATCGTGCGCGGCCTCCCGACTGTTGAGCAGCTTCCGGCACAGGCCCAGCACTCGCGGGTAGTACCGACGGACGAGCGTGTCGAAGGCCTCCGGGTCCCCGCGCAGGGCCTGCTGAGCCAGACGCTCGTCGCTCGCCGCCATCGCTCCCGCAGGCTCCCTGTGGAGGAATACACGACCGCCCCGTCAGTGGGTTTCACTCTTGGAGGGTGTATGAGAAGCACGGCATCGGGCGTGATGAATCACGCCCCTACACTCGGGCACGATGAATCGTGCCCCTACATGACGGCGATCTACGGTCGTTTGTGATGTAGGGGCGCGATTCATCGCGCCCAATCGTGTAGGGGCGCCATTCATGGCGCCCAGCCACCCTTCTCATACACGCTCTTACGTGTCTCGTAGGTCGGGCTTCCAAACCCGACACCGCTCTGCGGCCGTCACGCCAGCCTCCTCATCCACCTCGATGCCTGCGTGCATCAGATACCTGCCGAGCCCCCGCAGCAGTTGCGCGTGGGCCTCCCAGTTGGCAGCTGCACCGAAGTGGCCGACGCGGAACCCTCGGTCGCGGTAGGCGGCGGCGCCAAAGCCGACCAGGCAGCCCGCTTCGTCGCGCAGGAACGCCCGCGCCCGCAGCCCGCAGACGCCGGGCGGCAGCAGCACCGCGGTCACCGTCGGGGAGGCCCACTCCTCATGGGCAACCGTCCGGCAACCTAGCGCGCGGACGCCCTCCCGGAAGGCGCGCGCGAGGGTCTCCATCCGGCGGAAGTGATTGGCCGGCCCTTCGTCCAGCAGCATCCGCAGCGCGGCCCGCAGCGCCCGCACGAGCGCGCAGGGCATCGTGGCCGGGTACGGCTCCCAGACGGCGCGCTCGCTCACGTATCGGCGCCACTGCAGCAGGTTCAGGCACCAGCCTGGGCGCGGGCTGGCCGCGACCGTCTCCTCCATCCGCTCCCACGCCTGGTCGCTGACCGTGAGCGGGCAGACGCCGGGCACTGCCCCCAGGCACTTCTGCGGCGCGCCGACGCAGAGGTCGATCCCCCACTCATCGACGGGAAGCCGGACCCCGCCGAATGAGGAGATCGCATCCACCAGGATCATCGCGCCCCGTGCGTGAGCCTCAGCGGCCAGCTCCGCCACCGGGTTGAGCACCCCCGTGCTGGTCTCGCCGTGGACGGTCGCCACGAGCGAGACCGGGCTCGCGCCATCCAGGGCGCGGCTGAGGTGCTCCCGCGTGATCCCCTCGCCCCACGGCGCCGGAACCGGCACCACCACGAAGCCGAGGGTCTCCATCAGCCCAACCAGGCGCTCGCCAAACGCGCCGTTCACCCCGACCGCCACGCGCTCGCCGGGCGGCAGCAACGTCCCCGCCCCGGCCTCCAGGCCCGCTGTCCCCGCGCCGACGATCAGCACCGGCTCCGTCTCGGTCTCGAAGACCTGCGCGAGGAGCCGGATCGTCTCGTCATGCTCGGCCAGCCACTCCTCGCCATAGTGCGCGACGGCAGGCTGCGCCAGGGCCGCGAGCACCTCGGGCGCAAGCTCCGTCGGGCCGGGGATCATCAGGCGCGGGATCGGCGGAGGCATGGGGCACACCACCTATTCGTGGGTGAGCAACGGTCGGAAGAGGCGCTCGCGGAGGGCCGGCTCGCGGAGCACCATCGCCTGGAGGAACATCCAGCTGTAGACGAGGTGGCCCTCGTAGCCGCACGTGTTGCCCTGCCAGTCGAAGAACTCGGCGCCGTCCGGGTAGCGGTTCACGACGCCATTCTGGAAACCGCCGCCGTTGGGGAAGACGCCCTCGGCCTGCCGCTTCAGCATCGCGTCGAGCACCTTGTCGGCGCGCTCGCGGTCACCGGCCATGGTGTTTGCGACCAGCGTGAAGTACGCGTTCGAGACGCAGCACCCGCCGTTGAGGTACTTGCCGAAGGTATCGGACCCGTCTTCCTTCTTCCCGCCCCACTCGCCGAACTGGTCATCTCGGGGCACGGGGCGCACGTTCAGCGGCACGCCGAGGTCAAAGCGCGAGAAGCCGCTGCGCTGAAGCTCCGCCCAGTACGCATCGAGCATCCGGCGACCGTCCTCGGGCTCGATGAGACCGTAGATGATGGCGACATCGGTGACTACGTCGGTGTAGATCTCGTGCAGGAAGCCGTCCTCGCTGCGCCACCAGCCGAGCCAATCGGTCTCGGGGTTGTAGAAGGTCTCGCGGTAGATGGCCTTGATGCGATCCGCCCGCTCGGCGTAGCGC
>VGFC01000314.1 GCA_016869045.1 Armatimonadota bacterium | reverse complement strand
GTTGACATCATCAACGGCACCAAAGGCGCTCATTTAGGATGTAGTGGGTGGTTTGGGGCAGCGGAGGCTGTTCCTCTGTCACATTCCCACCCATCGTAACGAGCGTTACGCATGCTGGCAATCAACAGGAATGCCTGTCCTCCTACGACGGTGCGGCGGCCGGTCACCTGTAGACACCATACGTCAAGCAGGACTGGAAGTAGGTGTGCATGTTCTCGGGGGGCGTGCCCTCGCGGAACGAGTCGGAGCTGCCGATGATGAAGCCGCCGCCGGGCTTCGCGATCTCCATGGCCTCGGCGACCGTGCGCTCGACGAGATCCGGCGTGCCGTGCTTCACCACCCAGAGCAGGTCTATGTACCCCTTGAGCGTGGTCTTCGCGCCGATGCGGGCTTTGGCGTCGCGGAGGTCGAAGTCGCCGACCGGCGGAGGGGTGCAGGTCTCCAGCACGTCCACGCCGCAGTCCGCGATCATCTCCATCGAGTTCGCCAGCTTGCCGTCGTCGTAGTAGTCTACGCGCGCCCCGTAGCTGTGGATGAGGCCCACCTGCGCGCGGATGTGCGGGACGAAGACCTCGCGGAAGATCGCCGGCGACCAGCCCGCCGACAGGCTGTTGTAGTAGTAGTTGGCGAAGATCCACTCCACCCCGCCCTCCAGCGCCGCGCGCGTCTCGGCCAGCGTGCGCTCCTGGAAGAGACCCAGCAGTTCATCGAGGAAGGGGCGGTTCACGTAGTAGTCCACCATCAGGTTCTCCATGCCGCGAGCGTCGCCCGCCTGATGGCATAGCTCACTCATCACATTGACCATCACCAGGCCGCGGTCGCCCAGCTCTTCCATGCGCGCGCGAACGTGGGAGTAGTCGCCCTTGATCTCCGGCAGGAGGTAGCGGAGCGCGGGCAGACCGTCGCGCCCCTTTACCAGGAACTCCGTCTTGATCGGGTTCGGGATCATCCCGTACTCGCGACCGGAGGGTGGGATCTTGGTGCGGTCCGAGAGCCGGCCGGCAGGGGTATGGAAGGCGCGCTCGACGACCTCGTACTCGCCTTCCTCGTAGCGCGTCTGCTCGACGCGGACCTCAGGGAGGTCGTAGTCATCGGGATAACCGATGAGGTAGTTCGGCGTGCGGGGGGAGAGGATCTCCATCGGGTCGATGGCAGGCGAGTACAGCTCCTCCAACCGGTGGCGGCGGTCGGGATCGAGCCACGCGAACTGGATGCGCGGGCAGATCGGCACGCGGTCAGGCTCCTGGTGACGGATGGTCGTCAGGAGGCGTTCCCTACCGGTCATTCGAGGACTCCTGCTTCAGCCACTCAAGCGGATAGCGCCCATACTCATAGAAGGCCGAGTAAAGGGCCTCGATGTTCTCGAACGGCACGTCGGGGCCGACCTCGCCATGGAGCAGGATGCCGCCGTTGAAGCGGCCGAAGGCGCGGATGGCCTCCTTCACGGCCTCGACGACCTGCTCGGGCGTGCCGAGTGGGATGACCCACTGCCGGTCGATGTCGGTGCGGACGCAGACGCGGCCGCCGCAGATCTCGCCGACGCGCTCGGTGCCCATGCAGGGGTGTTGCGGGTTGAGGACGGTGACGCCGATCTCGATGAGGTCGTCGATGATCTCCAGTATCCAGCCGTCCGTGTGGAACCACACGTGGACGCCCGCGTCTCGCGCGACCTCGAACATGCGCCGATAGCGGTGCTTGAAGAAGCGGCGCCAGTGGTCCGGGCGAATCAGCAGCCGGTCCTGCGAACCCCAGTCATCGCCGAACATGATGCAGTCCACGCCGGCCTTCACGTAACGCTCGATGGAGTACACGTTGTGCTCCACCATGCGGTCCGCCAGCTCATGCACGCCCTCGTTGTCCTCGGCGAGGTCGAGGTAGTAGTTCGACGGCCCGCGCAGATGCTGCATGTGCTGGAAGAACCCGCCACCCGAGGCGCTCACGAAGCGCTCCGGGTGGAGCTCCTTCACCTGTGCGGCGAAGTCGTCGAAGTGGCTGTCGGGCGGATGCGGCGGGAACGCGTACGTCTTCCACGCGTCCCAGTCGGGAATCGCGGGCCGGTAGACCTCGCCCGAGGTGTAGCCGCGCAGCCGCCGCCAGACCGTGCCCCAGCCGTCCTGCCACTCTACCACGTCGCTCACGCTCTCATCCTCCTTGGGCGGAGGGATGGTGTTGGCCCGGATGTTCTCGTTGCCGAAGTCGTCCGGGTACCTCTCCGCGAGGTCGAGGAGCTTCTGCCCGTGCCGCCAGATGGCGCCGGGGAAAACGTAGTGGTGGATCGGGCAGCGGTCGGGTCCGGTGAACTCGATGGCGGCCAGCAGGCGTTCGCGTGGGGTCATGTGGGCGCTCTCGGAAGGGCTTACAGGATGGACAGGATGGGACAGGATACGGCAACGGCTGTTTGAGTTCAATGCAGGGCGGCAAGGGTCCTGCTGCCGCGGCAGGGAACTCGCACGGCAGCGAACCCCTGCGGATGGGAGGCTTCACCGAAGATGATGACTCGCGTGATGACGGTGGCGTTGCTACTCGTCGTGATCGCGGCGTCCGTCGCTGCGCAGCCTGCGCTGCCGGTCGCAGGTCCGCCCGGGGCGAGCCCGACGCTGGGCCTGGCGCCGCCCGCGGGCGCGGTTGTGCTCTTCGACGGCAAGGACCTCGCCAAGTGGACCCGCATGGATGGCAACCCGGCCACGTGGAAGGTCGCCGATGGCGCGATGACGAGCGTCGGCGGCGACATCCGCTCCCAGGACACGTTCGGCGACGCGTATGTGCATCTGGAGTGGATGGAGCCCGACATGCCCGACGCTCAGGGCCAGGCGCGCGGCAACAGCGGCGTGGCGCTGCAGGGGAGGTACGAGGTGCAGGTGCTGGACTCGTTCGGGATCGACGTGCCGGGCAAGGGCGACTGCGGTGCGGTCTACGCGCAGTACGCCGCGCTCGTGAACGCCTGCCGCCCGCCGCTTGAGTGGCAGACTTACGACATCATCTTCCGCGCGCCGAGGTACGGAGCGGACAAGCAGCTCCTGGAGCACGCGCGTCTCACTGTCCTGCAGAACGGCATCGTGATCCAGAACAACGTGCAGGTCACCGGCCTGAACTACCCGCCGATGGACGCGGACCCTAGCACACCCGGGCCGCTGCTCCTGCAGGACCACGGCTGCCCCGTGCAGTACCGCAACGTGTGGTTCGTTCCCCTGCCGGAGAAGGGGTCGGAGGAGTACGAAGGCAAGAGGGCGGGGTAGCGGAGGACCGAGCAGGGGCAGACACATGGGTCTGCCCCTACAGCCACCGCCCCAAGGTGAAGGCGCAGGTTGGTGTGCCGTGTGTAGGGGCGGACCCACGTGTCCGCCCCAGAGCCTCAGCCGATCAGCTCCTGCTTGACGGGGTCAAAGAGCATGGCCTTCCTCTCGCGGTACGACCGGCAGCCCAGGTCGATGGCGACCTGGCACTTGTAGCCGGTCAGCGCATCGAGGTGGCATTTCTCGGTGCCGCGGATGGCGTTGATGAAGTTCACCATGTGGTCCGACCGCGGCTCGCGGGCGACGCTGATCTCCGGGCGCTTCTCGCGGTAGGGGCCCTGCGGGCGGATGACGAGACCCGGGCCCTCGAAGGTCATGGTGGCTTCCTCGCCGCGGATGATCTCGGGGATGCCGTTGTCGTTGGCGCCGGTGGCGTGCATGGCCATCGTGTGGCCCGGGGTGCTGTCCAGCACGTACTCGGAGATGGGGACTTGCTTGCCGTCGCGCTCGGCGGTGAGGGTCTTCTTGCCGGGCTCGAAGGTCTTCGGCGCGTTCTCCTCGGCGGGATAGTCCACGCAGACGTGGAAGTTGTCGGGGACCTCACGATCGCTCACCGCGCAGTTCGTCCCGGATGCCACGACGCGCGTCGGGAACTGCGGCCCGAGGGCGACGATCATGTGGCTGAGGGCGTGGTAGAGCAGATCGGTCGCGAGCCCGCCAGAGTAGTCCCAGTACTTGCGGAAGTTGCAGAAGCGGTCCAACTCGAAGGGGCGCTTGGGCGCGGGGCCGAGCCACAGGTCCCAGTCGAGGTTCTTCGTGGGATCGGCGCCCCAGTCCAGGCCGTAGTTCCAGTCGCCGCGGGGCACGTTGCGGAAGGCGCCGGTCTGGCTCCAGACCAGCTTCCCGAGCGCGCCCGCCTTGATCTGCTCCTGGGCCTTCCACCAGACGTCATCCGAGCAGCCTTGCGCGCCGACCTGGAACGCCAGCTTCGTGCGCTCGACGCACTGGTAGACCTCCTTGGCCTCCTCCCAGTGCAGCGTCATCGGCTTCTGGCAGTAGACGTGCAACCCCGCTTCGAGGCAGTCAATCGACTGCTTCGCGTGCCAGTGGTCGGGTGTCGCGATGACGACGGCGTCAACCTCCGCCTTCTCGATGAGTTGGCGGTAGTCGCGGTAGGCCGTGCCGCCGCACCGGTTCGCGTGGTGGTTCGCGCGGTTGTCAAACACGTCGCACACGGCGGTCAGCGCGATGTTGAGGTCCGGGTTCTTCGACATGTCAATGAGCTGGCCCACATGGCCGCCGCCCATGCCGCCGACACCGATCACAGCGAAGCGGATGCGGTCATTGGCGCCCAAGGCGCTTGCGGGCGCGGGCACACCGAGCACGCCCGCCCCCACAGCGGCGGCGCCGACCGCCGTAGCCTTGATGAAGTCACGCCGGGCGATTCTCTGATCGTTGCTCATCAACAACCCTCCATGGGCAGGTATCAGTCGCGTTGTGGTCCGTCGGCGGGTTCGCCTCCGACCGCCCACGTCCCTTCGCGGTCCTGCCGCTAAGTCAGTGGTAGATCGCGACGCGGGAGGCGACGAGCCCGCTGTTGTGGGTCCAGAGGCCGACGTAGCCGCCGGGGAGGGGGTTGGAGTCCTCCCAGCGGAAGACAGGACGGCCCTCCAGGTCAAGCTCGACGCGGCTGCCGAGGCGGGCGGCGCGGATGTGGAACCACTCCTGGTGGACCCCGAAGCCGGGGGGCACGCGGATGCTGGGCGCTTCCGCGACCACAACACCGTTGCGGACGAGCTGGGTCTTCACGCCGCCGTCGCCGCCGAGGATGAAGCTGTAGCCGCTGCGGGGGTTGCGCCGGTCGCCGCAGAGCACCGTGTTCAGGTCGCGACAGCGCTCGGTCTCGTCGCCGCCGGGCGCGTCCATCTTCACGGCGACGTAGTAGTCCACCGTTACGTCGCCCGCGACGGGGTGCTTGTTCCAGACCGCCGCGTCTTGTTCGCCCCAGCCCGCGAAGTAGGTCCAACGTGCGTCACAGGCCCAGCGAGCGGCGACCTCCCACGTCCCGGCCGAGGCCCACCAGTCCGTCGGCGCGGCGCCGAATACGTAGTCGCGCATGGTCGGCGAACTCACGTACACGGTCTGGGCCGGCACCGGCGGTCCATCGACCTCCAGGGCGACCTGCCGCAGCGTTCTTGCGCTGCGGGCCTCGTGGATGACGCTGTCTCCCCAGAGCACGCGCACCACGTCCCCCGCACGGACGAGCCGGAGGACCTGCCCGTTGCCGAGGGTCGCCGGCTTCTCGACCGGCTTCGCGCCGGGGAGGGTCAGCTCCACGGAGGCGGCGGTTGCGCCGGGCGTTGTGCGGACGGTGGCCGATAGCCACTCGGCCTCCGGGGATGACCCGGATGGCGACAGGATCAGCCGTCGGAAGGTCGGCTGGGTCTCGGGAGTCAGTTCGAGTGAGACGGAGACATCCTCGGGGAAGTCGCCCTGATGCCACAGCAGCGAGGGACGCGCCGCGTCCGCCTCCCATGAGGCGGCCGGGCTCGCCCACGTAAGGTAGTCCTCGGCGCCGAGGGTCGCCGGGACTTCGGGGGCCGGAGTACCCTCGCCGCCCGGTGAGTGCAGAGGCGCGGTGGCAGGCTGCACCAGCACATCGTCGAAGCGCGCCGCGCCGCCTTCGGCGAGCAGGCCGATCCCTCCGCCGCGCATCTCCGGGTTGGCGCACGCCAGTTGCACCTCACCGTCAACAAGGCCTTCCAGCCGGCTCTCGCTGATCCGCAGCGCGAGCCGGTACCACTGCTGAGGCGCGAGGGCGCCGGTGCGCGCGGCGAGGACGGTGCGCCGGCCGCCGACCTCGTGCACCAGGCTTAGTGTGGGCCACGGCTTCGGCCTGGTGTCCGCGACGAAGGCGATGCGATCGCCGTTCGCCTGCCCGAGTGCGCTGACGCCGCAGGCCGTAGCGCTCTCGGGACGGATGGCGGCGCTGACCGTATAGTCCTCCCAGAACCAGTCGCCGACGGTGGCCAGCGCGGTGTCCTTGCTCTCGCCCCGGAAGAAGAAGCCATTGACCGAGGTCTCCTCATGGCCCACGCCCACGTTCGTCCACTGGCCGCTGACCGTGTTCCACTCGGTGGGGTCATCGGGCTCGCGCATGAAGTTGTCGAAGAAGACGGCCGCCGCGACCTCCTGGCAGTACGCATCGGTCAACGGCACCAAGCCGAGCCTCAGGGCAACGAGGCCCCCGGCTGGCCCCGTGGTGGGCGCGCGCAGGACCTCCCGATTGCCCAGCACGACCGAGACGAAGGCGGGGCGACGTCGCACGAGGAGGTCCACGGCCTCGGTCGGCGGCTGCCAAGCCGTTCGCGCGACTGCCGCGGCGCTTTCGTTGGTTCCCTCCCGCAGCTCGACATGCTTCGCGCCAAACGCCAGCCAGAGGCACGGGCGCAAGGGCTTGCCGGAGGCGTCCAACTGCCCGTCCAGGAGCAGCATCGACGCGGGGCCCCCCTCCGTGGTGCTCGGGCCCAGCGTAGCCGTCACGTCATAGGAGTCCCCGGCCACCGCATTCACCGCCTCGAAGCCGGCCGGCGGAGGGGCGGGCGAGACCTCCGGGTTCTCCACGACGTCGGCGGCCGGGGAGGACACCTCCGGTCCAGGCGCGGACGCCGTGAGGCGCGGCCGGTACCGGTCGCGCAAGAGGTAGCCGATGGCCGCGCCCAGGACGGGCTGCGTGGCCTCGCCACGGAAGCAACCGAAGGCCAGTGTGGGGCCCGAGAAGAGGAACTCCCCCTGCCCGAGCGCCACCGCCAGGATGGCGTCCCCGCCCTGGATCGGGTCGCCGCCCTTGTCGGGGCAGAACCGGGCGAGCGTCCGCGCCCCGACCCCCTGCTGGGGCCGGAGCAGTACGCCCACCAAGTCGTACAGGTCGATCGGCGTACCCGCTGGGAGGCCGGAAGCGAGGGCGAGCGCCGCATCGCCGATGACGGCGTCCGACCCCTCGGGGGCCGGCCCGGGGATGGAGAGGTACGCCGGCAGCACGACCGACTTCGTCCGAGGCCTTGGCACCTCGATGTAGGCGCGCCCGCCGGCCTTCACCCATGCTTCGAGCGCCTCGTCAAGCCCAGGCTGCGGCGTCGGGCAGGAGAGGAAGAGCCGATCGAAGCGTTTCAGGACCTGCGGATCGCTCAACTCCCACGGGAAGAGGCGCTCGCGGGGCAGCCCGCGGGCCGCCAGCATGCCATCCAGCCCGTCGGCATAATCACCACCAATGCCGATCCGCAAGGGAGGGGGCGGGACGAAGGGGCTGTTAGGCGCGGCCTGAGCGGTTGGCAGCAGAAGCAGGAGCAGCGTCGCGCCACAGGCGAGAGTCGTCATCGGCTTGGCCATTACGCAGTGTTCATCCGAGGCAGTTTGTAAGGAGAACGCGCTGGGAGGGGGATGGTTCGCACAGGTCCGGACCTCCGGCGTGCCCGGCCGGAGCCCTCTCTGGTCCGCCACGCCGGAGCATCCCTGATGGCAGCGGCGGGCTCATCGGGCACAGTCGTGGTAGTCCCCCAACTTCGCCTCCGCCGCCGTCTGGACTCCCTCCCTCCCACCGTTGTAAGATGCCCTCGTGCAAGTGACCTCTCTTTCGCTTCAGGACTTCCGCGTCTATCGCGAGGCGCGCCTCGAGTTCCCTGCGCGCACGACGGTCATCGTCGGGGACAACGCGCAGGGCAAGACGAGCGTGCTGGAGGCGGTGTGTGCGTTGGCGCGGACGAAGTCGCACCGCACGAACCGCGATGAGGAGCTGATCCGATGGGGCGCGGATCAGGCGGTCGCAGGGGGGGAATTCGCGCGGAGCGTTCGGGGGCCGGTGTCGTTGAGGATGGTGCTGACGGCGCCCGAGGCCGCGCAGTTCCTCGGGCAGCCGCCGAAGCAGCTTGCAGTGAACGATCAGCCCGTGAAGGGCCCGCGCGAAGTGATCGGCGAGGTCGCGGTGGTGGTCTTCTCGCCCGACGATCTCGCGCTGGCGAAGGGCGAGCCATCGTTGAGGCGTCGCTTCCTCAACATCGCGATCGGTGGCATCCAGCCCGCGCACCTGGCCGACCTTCAGCAGTGTACGCGCGCGATGAAGCAGCGCGGCGAGCTGCTCTCGCTCATTGCGGCGGGCGAGGCCTCGCCGGAGCAGCTACCCTCGTGGGACCGGCAGTTCGCGCGGCACGGCGCGCAGGTCGTCCTTGCGCGCGCGGGGTATGTCGCGGAACTATCGCAGGTGGCCGCACGTATACATCGTGACCTGACCGGCGGCGCGGAGGAGCTGCGGGTGGCGTACCGGTCGAACGTTACGGACAAGATGTCCGCGCTCCCGGCGCTGGAAGGGATCATCCTGGAGAGGCTGGAAGCCCGCCGTTCCCAGGAGATCGCGTTGCGCCGGACGATGACCGGCCCGCACCGGGATGATCTCCTGCTCGAGGTGGGCGACACCGACCTGCGCCGGTTCGGCTCTCAAGGCCAGCAGCGCACGGCGGTGCTCGCGATGCGCCTGGCGGAGGCCGAGGTCGCCCGTGAGCGCCTGGGCGAATCGCCGATCGTGCTGCTCGACGATTGCCTGAGCGAGCTGGACGAGAGCCGCGCGGGGCGCGTCTTCGAACAGGCCGGCGACCAGACGCAGCTCATCATCACGACCACGCACCTCACCGAGGCCCTCCGGGATCGGGGAGAGACGGTCCTCTACCGCGTCCATGCGGGTGAAGCTGCCTAGCCGTTGACGTCTAACTGACATAGGTAGGCCCTCGCGGGCTGTCCCTGTCACGCCACCGTGCGTACGGGTCCGTACACGGCGGTTCGGCTGGTTAGGCGCGGTTCGGAGCCGCGAGAGAGAGGAGGCCCAGTTGCGCGAAGTAGGTGTTCGGGAAGGCCCGGGTCAGGGCTGGGCTGTGG
>VGFC01000313.1 GCA_016869045.1 Armatimonadota bacterium | reverse complement strand
CAGCCCCTCGGCCAACCCGCAACCCGAGCGCGGCCCCCGCCCCTCCCCAACACCATCGGCCCGTCATCGCCCTGAGCTCAGATGACTTTGGGGACGGGCTGGCCCTCGTCCGCCGCGGTGGCCGTCGTTGCCTTGTCGTTTCGTGCCTGCCGCTCACCAGAGCTGCGCCGTGGTGGAGCGAAATCGGGGACTGTCAGCCCATTCCCGCGCACACCGTCTCCCCACGACCTGCCCGGCGGGAATGGGTGGCTCTGATTTCGCCTTCTCGCCGCACACCCCAAGGTCGACGGCTCACACACCACTATCGCGCCCGCGGGCGGAAGTCCACCGTCGGCGCCGTCAAGGCCTCCTCGACGAGCCGATACTGCTCCCACGTGAGCAGGCTGTCGGCCGTGACGCTCTCCAGCGCCGCGCGGACGGTCGGACAGTCCCAGGCCACGAACTTGGCGGAATCGGCTTTGGGGTACCGCGGGTGTGACACTTCGAGCATCGCGGTCGCAGGGGCGACGAGGGCATAGCGGCCGTCGGCGCCGGTGGTCGTGCTGACCGGCCGTCCCCCCGGCGCAGTCGCGGTGACCTTGGCCCCGGCGATGGGGGCGCCGGTTGCGTCGTCGAAGACCGTGCCCTCGATGCGGGCCTCGCGGGCTGTCGGCGGCGGGGCATTGGGGTCGATGAAGTAGATCGGCGAGGTATACGCCACCTGGGAGGCGTCCGCGCCATAGGCCCGCAGCGCGAACCAGGCGGGCTGGTTCTCGCGCACGGCGATCCGCGCCTGGACGTGGTTGGGCCCGACATCGGAGACATCCCACGTCCGCGCCACCGCGCCGTTACGCACGAGCTCGACTCGCGCCACCCCGCCGGTTGGCACGCACCCCAACACCGCGTCCAGATCGGCAATGCACGTTTTGTCGTCCGCGGGCAACGTTCCCCCCGGTCGAGCGTCCCCAATGGTCAGGCTGAGCGCCGGGCCGGTCGTCACGAAAGTCGCGCCGCGCTGAAGAGCACTCACGACCGCCGCGGAGCCCAGGGCGCCACCCATCTGTACGAAGGTCCGCTCCGGCAGAGGCAGACGCCCCAGGTCGAGTCGTGCGTCGCCCACCGCGGCGCACCCGACGCGCAGCCCGTGCTCGACCAGTAGTGTCCACAGCTTCAGGGAGTCGCCGGTGGTCGGACCTGCCGGCGGGAGGTCCAGCAAGGGCACGAGTCTCGGGTCCGCGACGGCTTCGAAGGGCAGCTCGCGGGCCGGCTCCGGCCCGAGCGGCTCGGCGTACAGCGCGACGGCTCGCTTGAGCAACCCGCCGGCGTAGTACCCCGGTACGGCTGGGGGCAGAGGCTGATCCTGGCCCACCGCGATCCGGCGGCCGCCCCGAGGGCTTGCAGGCACTTCAGGAGCCAGCCACACCGCGAACTTGTCGCCGCTCACCTCCGCGACGACCTGCCTGGGACTGGCCTGCGCCGGGTCGTTGCCATACGGCTCGCCCAGCACGACCCAGTCGTAGCCTTCCGCGCGGCAGATCGCCGCCGCCAGGGGGATGTTCACGAGGTAGGCCGCCTCGCTCGTATCCCCGCCAACCTCGACGTGCAGCGCCCCGCTTCTCCACCCTGAGCTGCCCAGCTCCGAGCCCAGCGTCATCGACACGGCCACCTCAACCGCCTCGTTCGGCTTCACCCCAACCGTCTGCTGGGCCGCGCGCATGAGCACGCCCGCCGTGCAGGTCAGCTCGGCCTGGCCGGGGGGCAGCGCCATGACCGCCTCCCCCTGAGTCCACAGGCACGCGCCGAAGGGCACGATGGAGGCCTGATCCTCCGCCGCCGGCACGTACGGACGCCCGCGGCCGTCGAGGGTCGAGGCGTACCGAGGCTCACCGGGAGTCTGCCACTCCGCCCCCTCTGCTGCCCGCCACCGCGTCACGATGCGCACCGGGCGGAGGGCGCCGTCCGGCGTCGTGGCCTTGACGTGCACGAGGCCCAGAGGCACACCGGCGGGTGACAGGGCGAAATCAGCCCGGCTGCGCCCGGGCACAACTGCCGTGAGGGTGCCCGGCTCCTTGCCGGGGGCGAAGGCCTGAAGAGCGTACGTCGCCAGAGGCACTTGCGCAAAGGAGTAGCGGCCGCGAGCGTCAGTGACGGCGATCAGCCCCGTGTTGAGCTGCACCCACGCCCCGGCAAGCGGCTTGCCATCCGCGGTGACCTGTCCGGAAAGCGTGGCGGCCGAAGCCTCGCCCACAAGCGCCGCCAGGAGGCAGCCGATCAGCACGCGCGCCAGGCGGTTAGTCGTCATCGCCCCACCTTCAACGGTTGTCGGGAACGGTTGACAAGCGCCCCTGCCGCGTCTATGATTCCCCGTCTTCCGCCGGCGCTCCTGCCCTCTTCCCCTGCTGCAAGCGACACCGCACCCCACTGCCGAACGCAGGCAGGTCACGGGCCGCTGGGAGTCGCCGCACGCGTCGGGAGACAGGCGCGCGCTGGGCGGGGTTCTACGTCTGATGGGCGATTAGACAGCCGACGGGTCGTGGAGTTCAGGATTGGCTGTAAGGAGCCGCACCGATGCAGAAGGGTCCGTTTCTCCTGGGGGTCGATGTTGGCTCGGTCAGCGTCGATCTCGCGGTGCTTGACGCGAACGGCGAAGTCGTCGAGTCGGAGTACATCCGGCACCGGGGCCATCCGAACCGGGTCGTGGCGCAGGCCATTCGGAAGGTGCTTGAGCGCTTCCCCTCCGACCAGGTGCGCCTGGTGGCGGCGACGGGCACGGCGGGCGAGAGCGTGGCGCAGCACCTGAACGGCGTGATGGTGAACGAGGTCATCGCGCAGGCCATCGCGACGGGCAGGCTGTACCCGCAGGCGCGCACGGTCATCGACATCGGCGGCGAGGACTCGAAGCTGGTCGTGCTGCGCCGCGATGACGAGACGGGGCGGGTTGGGGTCGCGGACTTCGCGATGAACACGATGTGCGCCGCCGGGACGGGCTCCTTCCTGGACCAACAGGCCTCGCGGCTGGGCCTGAGCATCGAGGAGTTCGGGAAGCTGGCGCTGGAGTCCGAGCACCCGCCGCGCGTCGCCGGGCGCTGCAGCGTGTTCGCGAAGAGCGACATGATCCACCTGCAGCAGCGGGCGACGCCGACCAGGGACATCGTGGCCGGCCTCTGCTTCGCGCTGGTCCGCAACTTCCGCAGCACCGTCGGCTCGGCGGCCGAGATGACTCCGCCGGTCAGCTTCCAGGGCGGCGTGGCGGCGAACCCGGGCATCGTGCGCGCGATGAAGGCAGTCCTGGAGTTGGGGGACGACCAGCTCATCATCCCCGAGCACTTCTTCGCGATGGGCGCCATCGGCGCGGCGCTCTACGCAAGCCGCATGGAGGGGCCGCATACAAGCCCGCTGCCGTCTGCGGGCGCAGTATCCGGCCCTGCCCCGAACCTCTCCGCCGAGGCCCTGCAGGCCCTTGAGCACTTCGAGGTCGAGACCGGGCGCGTGACATTGCCTCCGCTGAAGATCGAGAAGTCCACCCTCGGCGTCGGTGAGGTCCACCGTCCCGAGCGCGCCGTTGCTGGGAGCGCCGGCACCCCTGCCGGCAGCGGTGGCAGCCGCATCCCGGCGTACCTGGGCGTTGACATCGGCTCGATCAGCACGAACGTGGTGGTGATTGATGCTGACGGCCGCGTGCTCTCGAAGCGCTACCTGATGACGGCTGGCCAGCCCATTGAGGCCGTCCGCACGGGCCTGCGCGAGGTCGGCGAGGAGGTCGCCGACCTGGTCGACATCCGCGGCGCGTGCACGACCGGGTCCGGGCGCTATCTGATCGCGGACTTCATCGGCGCCGACGTCGTGCGCAACGAGATCACGGCTCAGGCGCGCGGCGCGGCGTTCATCGACCCGGAGGTCGATACGATCCTCGAGATCGGCGGCCAGGACTCGAAGTACATCCAGCTCGAGCACGGCGCGGTCGTGGACTTCGAGATGAACAAGGTCTGCGCCGCCGGGACGGGCTCCTTCCTGGAGGAGCAGGCGGAGCGGCTCGGGGTGAGCATCAAGGGGGAGTTCGGTGAACTGGCGCTCTCCGCCAGGAGCCCGCTGAACCTCGGCGAGCGCTGCACGGTGTTCATGGAGACGGAGCTGCTGCGCCACCAGCAGGCGGGTGCGAACACCGCCGACCTCGCCAGCGGCCTGGCATACTCCATCGTCTACAACTACCTCAACCGCGTCGTCTCCCCCAAGCCCATCGGCAAGCGCATCTTCTTCCAGGGCGGCACGGCGTTCAACCGAGCCGTCGTGGCGGCCTTCGAGCAGGTGACGGGTCAGCCGATCACCGTGCCCCCGCACCACGAGGTGACCGGCGCGCTGGGTTGCGCGCTCATCGCCCGCGAGCACGACACGGGCGACGGGAGCCGGTTCAGGGGCTTCGACCTCGCAGACCGAACGTATGAGGTCACCTCCTTCGAGTGCAAGCGGTGCCCGAACCGCTGCGAGGTCAACCGCGTGGTCCTCGAGGGCGAAGAACCGATGTTCTACGGCGACCGCTGCGAGCGCTTCCAGACGCGCAAGACGGACGTCGCCGGGGACATCCCGGACCTGATGGCCGAGCGCGAGCACGCGCTGACCCATTCCTACGAGCCTTCCGGCCCGCCGCCTCCCGGCGCGCCGAAGGTCGGCGTGCCTCGGTCGCTGATCTACCACGAGATCTGGCCGCTGTGGCACGCGTTCCTGAGCGAGCTGGGCTTCGAGATCGTGCTCTCCGACCCGACGAACAAGGAGACCATCCACCAGGGCGCGGAGGCGTCCGTCGCCGAGACGTGCTTCCCGGTCAAAGTGGCCCTCGGGCACGTGCTCAACTTGCTGGGCAAGGAGATCGACTACATCTGGCTGCCCAGCGTCATCAACCTGCCGAAGGACGATCCGCGCCTGACCGACAGCTTCGTGTGCCCGTACGTGCAGAGCTTCGCGTACACGGTGAAGGCGGCCGTGGACTTCAAGGCGCATGGCGTCGAGCCGCTGGCGCCGGTGGTCTACCTGGGCGTCGATCCGACGCGGGGCGACAACAGCCTGATCCACCTCGGCAAGCGGTTCGGCAAGCCACCGCGCGAGGTGCGGGCAGCCATCCGCAAGGGCCTCGAGGCCCAAGCCCGCTTCAGCGCGACCATGGAGCGGCGCGGCAAGGAGGTGCTCGCCAGCCTCCCCGAGGGCGCGCGGGCGATTGTGATCGTCAGCCGCGCGTACAACGGCTGCGACCAGGGCGCGAACCTTGAGATCCCCAAGAAGCTCCGCAACATGGGCGTCTGGTCGATCCCCGTGGACATGCTGCCGCTGGAGAACTACCGCCTCCCCGACGAATACGCGAATATGTACTGGCACTATGGGCGCAAGATCCTGCAGGCGGCGGAGTGCATCATCGACGACGGGCGGCTGCACTCACTGTACCTCACGAACTTCGGCTGCGGGCCGGACTCGTTCCTGAACAAGTTCTACAAGGAGCGGCTGGGCCGCCGACCGTGCTTGACCATCGAAGTGGACGAGCACAGCGCCGATGCCGGGATGATCACGCGCTGCGAGGCCTTCCTGGACAGCCTAGCCGCCGCCGAGAAGCGGGAGTTCGGCACGCCGCGCATCCCGACGCTGAACTGGGACCTCGAAGGGCGCACGATCCTCATCCCCAACATGAGCGGCCACGCCTACGCGCTCGCGGCGGCCTTCCAGGCGTGCGGGCAAGCCGCCGACGTGCTGCCCGAACCCGACGAGGAGACCCTCTACTGGGGCCGGCAGTTCACCAGCGGCAAGGAGTGCTTCCCCTGCGCGGTGACGACGGGCGACATGGTCAAGATCGTCAAGCAGCCCGGCTTTGACCGCGACAAGGTCGCGTTCTTCATGGGCGGCTCGGGCGGGCCCTGCCGCTTCGGGCAATACAACACGCTGCAGCGCATGGTGCTGGACGAACTCGGGTATGAGGACATCCCGATCTTCGCCCCGAACCAGGCTGCGAGCTTCTACGACGACATCGGCCTGCTCGGCCAGAAGCTCCTGCGGATCGGCTGGATCGGCGTCGTCGCGCTCGACGTGATCGAGAAGGCCTGGCGCGAGCTGAAGCCGTACGAGGTGATCGCCGGCAGCGCTCGGCAGGCGTACTGGGAATCGCTGCAGGACATCTGCGAGGTCCTGAGGCGCGACGGCGACCCGGTGCCGGCCATGCGCCGCGCGAGAGAGCGCTTCGACGCGGTGCAGATAGACCGCTCAGAGCCCAAGCCGATCATCGGCCTGGTGGGCGAGTTCTACGTCCGCGCGAGCGCCTTCAGCAACCAGACGCTCATCGAGAAGCTGGAGGACCTCGGCGCCGAGGTCTGGTCCGCGCCCGTCTACGAGTGGTTCCTGTACCGCAACTTCCGCCGCCGCATGAGGGCGCGCCTCGACCGCTCCTGGGGCCTGCTCATAAAGAACGAACTCAAAGACCTCGTGATGAAGCGCGACGAGCACCGCCTCATCGAGCCCTTCCTCGGCCTCCTCCGCAACGCCCACGAGCTGCCGACCACCGAGGTCCTCGACCTCGCCGCCGACTACGTCCACCACTCCTTCGAGGGCGAGGCGATCATGACCGTTGGCAAGGCCATCGACTTCGCCCGCAAGGGCCTCGCGGGAATCGTCGCGGTGATGCCCTTCACCTGCATGCCCGGCACGATCTCCAACGCCATCATGAAGCGCGTCCGCCAGGACGAAGATGGCGTCCCCTTCCTCAACATGGTCTACGACGGCCTCGAACAAGCCACCGCCCAAACCCGCCTCGAAGCCTTCGTCCACCAGGCGCGGGACTACATGGAGAGAAGGAAGGGGACGGCAGTGGAGGCGGCGGGGCACTGAGAAAGCGGCACGGGCGCCAGCCGTCCGTGCACCTTGGGTTCCTAGGCCAAGCGCAACTGCCGCGCACAGGTGTGGGGCTCACCAGCGGCATCCCATGATGGCCGTCCCGGCCCGCGCTCAAGCGCGCGCCAGCCGGACGGAGGGTCGCTCAGGGGAGTGGTTCCCCACAGACAGGCTGGCGGGACGCAGCCCAGCCTGCGGCAGGGGGTGGGGCCTGGCCTGTCACGCCTGGTCGCTCACCTGCCACCGCTCAAGAAGAGCTGTCCGGTAGCGCTTCAGGCGGTCGGCCCTGGGCCTGTCGACGTCCTGAAGATAGTCTAGCCACCCGCGGATCCGATGTCGCAGGCGCCGTCCCTCCGCGTCTGTCAGGCCGGTATCGCGGGTGGCACCGCGCGCGATTGCGGCTCGGAGGACTCGCTCTCGCCGCCGGCCCACACCTACCGTTCCACGGTCGCTCACCACCAACCCGGTGACATGGCGGCACTGCCTGGGGCCCATCACGCGCGTCTTGCGCTCGTTGAGCGCGAATCCCTCGTCTCGCGTGATCCGCGTGCACATGCGCCGCGCTGCGACCAGGACGCGGGGGCTGGTGGCTGAGAGGGTCATGTCGTCTGCGTACCTTGTGTATGCTACGTTGTGCTTCCCGCAGTAGCCGGCCAAACGAGCATCCATCCGGAAACACACGATGTTCGACAATGCCGGGGAGGTCACGCCGCCCTGAGGCAGGACACCATCGCATGTGCAGATGGACGCGAATACATGAGACATGTGGGCGTTGTACCCAAGCGTCCGGAACACGGTCCACACCTTGGCGTACCCGATGGATGGGAAGAAGTCCTCAATGTCGAGGCAAAGGAAGTACCGGTTCTCCCTGTGGGGCGTCACGTTGCTCCGGAGGCCATGGCCCTTTCGGAATGCTGTTGCGGCTGGATGGACCTTCACAGAGTCCAGGATGGCGCGCAGGAGCCAAGCCTGCAGGGCCTTCAGTGGTCGGGCAGGGCACCGGATTTGCCTAGCCCCCGCGCCGCTCTTCTTAGGGATGCTGAACCGGCGATAGAAGCGATCTGGGAACTGACACAAGTGGTACAAGAGGGCTGGCGAGAGATGCGTTGCCGCCGCGAGCTCGGCAACGCTCTCGATCACTGGCAATCCGAACACACGGAGTCGGTACGAGTCGCTCGCCACGCGGGCACCGCCAGGTTTGGGTGGGGGGCCTGCCCTTGCCCAAAAGCACATCACGAAGACCAGGAGTGACGCGAGCGCAGCTCGCGGAGCGACTTGTCTTCGTGAAACAGCCGTCAAGGTCTGCTTTCGTCCGGGACGGCGAACCGCCATCCAAACCAAGCGTTCGGGTCGGCACTGCCGAGCCTCACACCGGGCTGAGCCAAGAAGCAGACCCCCCTACCCGAGGCCCTCGCTGCCGCTTGCGGAGGGCGCTATTCAGCTTCGCCACGCGCAGATCGTCGAATGTGGCTGTCACCAGACTCTCGCGCCAAGTGGAACGAAGCACCCCGCGCAGGCGACGGATGCCAGCCTCGCTTACGCAGTACCCCGCTTCGGTGCGGGTGAGTTCCTTCCGCCTAGTCAAAGCAGCCACGGCTGACTTCGCCACCAACTCCGCATCTCCTGCCGGGGGGCTGAACCCGTAAGTCACGGCCGAGACGATGTTCTGGCGGGTGGTCGGCTCGGCCACGAACACAAACGCGAGCAGGAAGAGCTCAGACACTATTGGGTTAGACAAGGAACGGGTCGGTCCCGTCTCCTTCGCGAGGCGTCTGACGTGCCTTAGCACTTCCTCTGCAAGGTGCTCGGGATCCTGGGATGGCCAATCCCAGTACACCACGGAACTGCGCGTATGTCGCTCAAGGTACCTGACAGGGCCCAGCATCACGAAACTGCGCCGTCGCCTGTACTTCCTGTGCACAACAACAACCAGCTTCTCGCGCAAGGCAGGGTGGTTCGCGAATGCTCCGAGTTCGCATAGGGCACCAGCACTCTCCGCGATGACCACGACGGCGTGCACGCTTACGGCCAGCGCATTCTCAAGCGTGAGGAGGTCCTCCGCCTGCGGGCCTCGGAGGATCTCCTCAAACAGGTCCTCCGGGTAGTACACCCGAACCTGCCTCCAGCCCCGTGGCCGCAGGGCCTCCAACGCCCGACGCAAGTGGTCACGGAGGCTCCCCTCGGTGCCGTTGGCAGCCCCCACTAGCGCGAGTTTGAGAGTTTGGGCCGACGGATCCGCAGGAATGGGGGTTGGGGTCGGTCGTTTTACATCACGGAGCGGGTATGTCGCTATCGGGACGGGGTCGATTGGGGCCCTCGAGGACGGTGGGGAGGGTCGGAAGGCCCACGGCCTTGAGGACCTGAG
>VGFC01000312.1 GCA_016869045.1 Armatimonadota bacterium | reverse complement strand
CGTCGCGGCCCTGTGGCACTGGGCGCCGGGGTATTGCTTCCCCGACGAACCGGGGGCACAGCACGCTGTGCCCCTACAGCGGCAGGGGCGGCTGGCGACGCTGGACGAGATGCAGGCGCTCACCGGAGTGAAGCTGCGGCAGGTGGACGAGCAGCTCACCCCGAGGCTGACCGCCGACGGAGCGCCGGAGCGGTACGCGAAGCGAATCGCCACGGTGGACGAGGCGGGCAAGCCCTCGCTGCCCCTGGGGCCGCTGTTCGTACCCGAGGACGGCGAGGTGCTGGCGAGGTTGGAGCCGGGGGGCCTGCCGGGTCTTGTGAAGGCCAGGAACGGCCAGGCAACGACCTTCTTCTCGGTCTTACCGTGCCTCCCGCCTACGGTCATCCGGCAGGTGTACCTGGACGCGGGTGTCAAGCTCATCACCGACACGGACGATTGCGTCTATGGCGACGGGGAGTGGGTCGGGGTGCACTCGAAGGGGACGGGGATCACTACGCTGCAGCGGGATGAAGGCAGGTAACAGGATGCACAGGATGAAGGCAGGATGGAACGGCATCGCGGCGTTGGCGCTGCTGCTGGCGGCGGGCGCGGGCGCGCAGGTGCCGAACTCGTTTGAGACGGAGGACTCGCTCGCGCTGGTGAGTCCGAGCGGGGTGACCGCCGAGCGCGTTCAGGAGCACGCGACCGACGGGAAGTGGGCCTTGCGGGTGCTCTTTCCGGGCAACGAGAAGGACACTTGGCCGGGAATCGGTCTCACCTTCGACCCGCCGATCACGGGCAAGCAGGCCCTGCAGCTGGACGTCTACAACCCGATGGACGTGCCCGTCTCGCTCTCCTGGCGGATTGACATCGTGGGCCAGGCGGAGGGGGTCTTCGGCGGCGCCACCATCCAGCCGAAGAAGACGGAGGCGGTCGAGATCGGGCTTCCGGCGACAGGTCCGGTGAAGCACATCTACCCCTACGTGCGGATGCCGCGCGAGGACCGCGTGCTCGTCTTCGACAATCTCCGCTGGTTCGTACTCAAGGACTACTTCACCGCGCTGCGCTACGTGGACGACACGCCGCCGCCTGTGCCGACGAAGGAGGAGTCCGGCCGCGGCTTCATCACGTTCCAGAGGCCGTTCACCGATGTCGTGTTCGTCAACACGATTCCGCGCGCCGATGAGCGCGTAAACGAGGTGGGCGTGTTCGCGACCCCCGGCGAGTATGAGCCGGCGACCATCGCGCTCTACGCGCTGCAGGACCTCTCGCAGGTGAAGGTCACGTTCTCGGGGCTGCCGGCGACCGGCGAGGTGCTGCCGATCCGCTGCCTGGACAAGCGCGTGGTCTACAGCTCGCGGGAGTACATCGCCGGGATGCCCGTGCTCTGCGAGCGGCGGGAGACGGTGGACATCGCGAAGGGCGAGTCGAAGCGGTTCGTGATCGACCTGAGGGTCAACGAGGATGCGAAGCCCGGCATTCACGAGGGGGAGCTGCACATCCAGGTCGGCCGCGGCGAGCGCGCCACGCTCCCGTTCCGGCTGCGCGTCCTCCCCTATCGCCTGATCGAACCCACCGGCATGTTCTGGGGCGAGTACTACCAGGGGCCCAAGTTCTCGACCGACGAGTCCTCCTGGTCGGCGGCCCTTCGCCGCGACATGACCGACATGCGCGAACATGGGATGACGTCGGTGGGCCTGTGCTTCGGGCCCTCGGTGGACAATGTGACCTTCGCAGCGGACGGCGCATGCGCGCTGAACTTCGACGGAACCAGCCACTACGAGCAGTTCATGGACCTCTACAAGGAGCTGGGGTACCCCGCCCCCGTGATCCTCCTCTCCGACTCCGGCCAGACCGCCGCCTCGAAGGACGATACTGCCTACACGAGCGACGCTTGGGCGCAGCGGTACAAGGCCTTCTGGACCGCCATGCAGGCGGAGCACATGCGGCGCGGCTGGGCGGAGGTGATCGTGCAGCCGGTGGACGAGCCGGGCTGGCAGAGCCAGGAGGAGAAGGACCGTAACGTCCGCTGCCTGAAGCTGCTGAAGGAGATCCCCGGCCTGCGCACCGAGCAGGACGGCCCGGGCGACAACTACTTCCACAACGTGGCGGGACCGTTCGCGGATGTCTGGAACTACAACGGGGCGCTCGCCGAGCCGTACGCCGATGCCCTCAAGGCCGGGCACACGGTGCTGGTCTACAACTGCGATGTGGAGTCGTACCGGCCGGAGGTGGACCGCTACACAGCCGGATGGTTCCAGGTTACGAGCGGCACGCAGGGCTGCTACAACTGGGCCTACATCTCGTTCCCCGCGAAACCCTACGACGACCAGAGCAACAAGACCGGCACCTGGATGCACGTCTACCCGCCACTAGGCGACGAGCCGGGGGGCCCGTCCACGGGCTGGATCGGCGCGCGCGAAGGGGTGGACGACTACCGGTACGTTGCCACGCTGCGACAGGCGATTGGTCGCGCAGAGGGCAGGAAGCTCCGCGCCGCCCAGGAGGCGCAGCGCGAGATCGAGGCGATCACGTCCTCGCTGGACTACTCGCGCGCCGTTCGCGGCCGCGCGCAGTGGACGCAGGTTGGTCTGCAGCCGGACGGGACGAAGACCCTCGGCGGCACGTTGAAGCTGCCGAACGGCTGGGAGCACGCCGAGTACGACAAGCGCCGATGGCAGGTCGCGCGGGCGACGCTGGGTGTGATGGGGCCTCTGGGGGAGATCCCCGCGGAGCCCAAGGTCACGCTGAAGCCCAAGCCTGCGCTCCAGTTCGCCACCGACGTCGCCTGGAGCGCTCGGCCCCCGACGAAGCCGACCGCGGGAGGCTCTGTCGGCAGGGCGCTGAGCATCCCCCTGTGGAATGGCGCGCCAACGATCGACGGCGATGTGACGGACGCGATCTGGAAGCAGGCGAGGAAGCTGGATCCCTTCACGCTCGTCTCGGGCACCGGCAGGCCAAACCAGCCGACGGGTGTATTGGTTGGTTGCGACGGGAAGATACTGTACCTTGCCGCAACCTGTCACGAGGACAACGTGGCTCATCTCACCGCGACGGTGACGCAGGACGGCGGACCGGTCTGGCAGGATGACTGCATCGAGGTGTTTGTGGACGCGACCCTCTCGAAGACCGGCTACCGGCAGATCATGGTGAACTCGCTGGGGAAGCAGGGCTGGAACGACTCGAAGGGCGGCAAGTGGCGGGCGCAGAGCGAGGCCGCGGCGAAGGTCGGAACGGACGCGTGGACCGTGGAGCTGGCGGTGCCGCTTGCCGATCTGGGCATCACCGGCCCGTTCGGTTTCAACGTCTGCCGCGAGCGCCGGCCGATGGAGACCCTCGAACTCTCCTGCTGGTCACCCACGGGCGAGGCCTTCGGGGTGCCGGAGCGGTTCGGCGTCGCGACCCTGGGTGGGGCGTGGATCGGGGAAGTGCGCCTTCCGCCGGCGATTCTTGGCAGGAACGAGTTCACGGTGAAGCTCATCAACGAGACCGATCAGGAGCGCGCCCTGCGGACGGAACTCCGCATGCCGCCGTGGCGCGGCGCCATGCGGTGCGTCGCCTTCGAAGCCCTCAACCTCGCGCCCAGGAGCACGGTCGAGCGCACGTATGCCTACGACGTGACTCGCGCCGAGCCCTTCACGATGACCTTCGTCGTCATCGACGCCGTAGGCGGCAAGGCGCTGGCCGAACGCACCCTTGCGCCGACTGTGCTCCCGCCTCTGACACTGACGGTCGGTCCGAGGATGTACTACCTATCGGAGGCCGGAGGTGTAGCGGAGGTCGGGCTCAGCATCAGCGAGGCGCTCCGCAAGGAGGCGACGCTCTCGCTGAGGTTGACGAACGAGGGCAGCAAGCGGGCACTGAGGTCGGGTGCGCTTCCGGAGGTGGCCGGCGACATTGCGACCGTGAGGCTCGACCTCGGAGGCGTGCCGAGGGGCACGTATGCCGTGCGGGCGCGACTCGCCGACCGCAACGGCAAGATGCTGGCGGAAGCGGAGACGCGGATCGACAGGATCAAGGGGCCGTTCGACTGATCCCGGAACTCGGGGACACGATCCCAATTCGATACGGCCGAACTGGGTCATGTCCCCGAGTTCCGGCATGGCCGCCTACTGTGCACCGGGCGCGGGCATTCCCGCCGGGGGTGTCGGCTGCGGAAGGTCCGCCTGGGCGAGCAGCTCGAGGGTGTTGGCGTCGTACTTCAGGAGCATGTTGTTCGCCACGACGAACACGGAGCCATCCGAGACCGCCAGCGCGACGCCGCCGCCTCCCCGCATCCCGCGCAGCAGCATCATCATGTTGGGGTCGCGCTGCCCGCCGCCCCCAAAGCCTCCGCCGGGGGGCTGCGCCACGGCATAGGCGATGAGACTCGCCAGGACCACGACCAGGACCACAATCCCCGTGACCTTCGCGTATCGCATGGACATGTTCGTGAGACCTCCTCAGTGCCGGTTGCCGGCCGAGTGGCCGGAACGCCTCGTGCACACCCCTGTAGTGGCCTGAACACTCGGCCGGGTTACACCGTCTGAGCATTCGAACATCCGCGCGGAACAGTGGCTGCCCACCCGGCAGGGGGTGTAACCTCGGGAGCGTCGGCAGCCACCTGAGCAGGAGATGAGGCGTGAGGCCGCGGGACGAGGCTTCGCGCCGCGGAGGGTCCATGTCGCGTATCCGATTGGGTGCATTCGCTCTGGCCTGCCTCGTCGCGGCCCTCACTTGCGGCCTGTCCTTGGCAGCCGGCGAGACGCACTACGCTTTCCTCGACCAGCCGGCTGAGGGTGAGTACGACCTCGTCTGTCCGATCCCCGCCCAGGGGGGCGGCGAACTGCGTCTGGCCTTCGATGTGGCCAGCACAACCGAGCTGTCGTACGTGAGTCTCACCGGTGGCAAGGTGGCGCTGTTCCGGGTGGCCGGCGGCGGCGCGAAGCGGGTCGGAGAGGTGCGTCCTGCGCCGGCAGGAGGCGGGGACACGATCACGCTGCAGCGCCGCGAGGGGCTGGTTCGGGTGGTCGTCGCGGCTGCGGTGGTGCTGGACACGCCGTGGGAGGGCCCGCCGGGGGGCAAGGTCGGCCTGGCGGATGGCAGCGGGGTGGCGCTCGACGATCTGCTGCTTCAGCCGGTGGTCGAGCCGCAGTTCAGCGATGACTTCACGCGCGAAGAGACGGAGATGGCGGACTGGACCACCGTGGGCGGGACGTTCCGCAACACGATGATCGAGGCCGAGGGCGCCGACCCCGCGCGCACCTCCAATCCGTTCTCGCTCGATGTGAGTACCGACGCCGACGCGATCGCGACCGCGGGCCTGTGGTTCTGGGACACCTACCGCGTCTCGACGAGCGTCAAGCCTCTGAACTCGCAGACGGTCGGCCTGTGCGCCTACGTGAAGGATGACCGGAACTACGTCGCCTTCCGCTGGAGCGCCGGGGATGAGCGCGCGGCCTCCGCTCGCCAGTTGGTTCTCGTACGCGACGGCCAGGAGCGGATGCTCGCCGAGGGCGCCGGGGGCTATCTGCCTGGCGCGTGGTACCGGCTCGAACTGCAGGTGACGCCTGGGAGGATCGAGGCCCTGGTGGACCGTGACCCGGTCCTGTCGGCAAACACCGACGCCTTCGGCCAGGGGGAAGTAGGGCTGTCGGCGCGCAAGGGGAGAGCCCTGTTTGACGATGTGCTGGTGACGGCGCCCGATGCGACAGAGGCGTGGCCGCCGGAGACCAACCCGGTCTTCATCGCCGATGTGGAGATGGCCGCTCAGGAGCTGTTCCTGCCTCGGGGCCTGTGGCTGCGCGGCGCGCCGGGAGCGACGTGCTGGCATTGGGGCCGGTTCTACGACGACGCCACGGTTACCATCCCCCTCGAGCAGGTCCAGGGGCGCTGGCTCAGCGTGCTCCTCCGACCCACGGGAGCGGCGGAGACTGCCCAGAGCCAGCTGGTCGTCGCCAATGTGAACGGCCAGTTGGCGCTGCGGGCGGAACGAGGCGCGCGGGTGGACGCCTCTGCAACCGCTCTGATCCAGGGGAACAGCCCGGTCTCCGTCCGCATCGGCGGTGACGCGGCGAGCGTCTGGCAGGGCGGGAGGCAGCTGCTGACCTGCGCGCTGTCGCCCTCCGCGACTGGCCGCGAGATTGGGCTGGAGAACGCGGCCTCCTCCGCCATCGACAAGATCACGGTGACCTCCAGCCACTTCAGGGACTACACGTTCTCGGGGGCCCCGACAGACTGGTGCGCCGGCAAGGGCGTGTGGGACGTGACCAGCCGCTGGCCGTGCCAACCCGGCTGGGCGTTCCTCGGCGGCACGGGCAACCAGAACCCGGTGCTCTGGACGAAGCACAGCTACCGGGGCGACATCGTGGCGGAGTACTACGGCGCACTGCGGCTGGACGAGGAGCTGCTGGGCAGCGGGAACCCGTACGTGCATCCGAGCGACATCAACCTTGCGCTCTGTGGCGACGGAAAGAGCCTCGGCACGGGCTACAGCTTCGTGCTCGCCGGCTGGAACAACACGAAGACCGCCATCCTGCGCAACGGGAAGATCGTGGCCGAGACGCCGAACGCCGTCTTCCTGGACCCCTCCACGCGCGACTCGTTCCACCACCACTGGTTCCGCGTTCGAGCGGAGAAGCTCGCCGACCGGGCGCGCTTCTGGGTGGACGGACAGCTCGTGCTGGAGTACAAGGACCCGCAACCCCTCGAGGGCGGGCGCGTTGGCCTTTGGACCTTCCACAACGACCTGGTGGTCGCGCAAGCGCGTCTCTGGTACGCCGAGGAGGAGCAGCCCGGGTCGATTGTGCGAGTCTCCGCACCCGAGCTGCCCGCTCTGCAGCCGGTGCCGCGCACAGCCGATGCCACGGGAGTCTGGAACGACTTCGAGGCCGGCGTCGGGGAATGGTCGGTGCCGGAGCATGCAGCCGGAGCCGTGCTGGCGCTGGACGCTCGCAGCCCCGCGGCGGGGAAGAGCAGCCTGAGGGTGACGAACGCCGAGGACGGCGGGCAGTTCACCGTCTGCCCCGTGACGACGCCCTTCCGCGCGTCCGACTGGCCGATCCTGAGCTTCGACTACCGCCTGACTCCCGACGTGAAGCTCAACTTCTACCTGCACACCAACGGCGCATGGCACGCGCTGAAGCTGACCGCCGATGAGCCCGAGGCCGAGGGCGTCATCACGCTCGGCTCGGTGGCGAACGTGCAGACGGACGGCAAGTGGCACCACGCGGAGGTCGATCTGCTCGCGCTACTGCAGGCGCACTACCCGCAGTTCAAGGTCTTCCAGGTGAGGCAGGTCACGCTCTGTCCGCCGTGGGAGTCCTACACGCGCTGCGGCATGGGCGGCAACGGACGCGGGGCGCAGTACTGGATCGACAACTTCCGGATCGGCCCACGGCAGTAGGCGGTCCGGCCCGGTTGCATGGCTGTCCCTGCCTATCCACCACCCACAAGAACCTCCTCCGCGACAGGCTTCTCGGCATGGCGCGCCTCTCTGGGGGTGGGTGCCTGAGGGATTCGCGCTGGAACACGGCTCTCCTGCAACGGGCGCTCCTGCGGCGCGGGCATCCGGTAGCGCACGGCATGGTCGAACGGCGTGCCCGCAAAGACGCACTGCTTCCAGCGGCACATCGCCCGACCGCGCGGGTCCGTGAAGCAGCGCGCCTGGGGCCGGGCCTCAATGATCTGCGCCCCCATCGGCAGGCGCACGAAGACCTCGTGGAGCTCGGGCGTTGGCCCGACGTGCTCGCAGTCGCGCAACTCCCAGACCCCCGGCTCCGTCTCGTGAGCCCAGTTCTGTCCGCGCAGCACGATCGTGCTCTGCAGGTGCGTGGGCCACTCCCCGCCGACCGGAACCTCCAGCTCCAGCTTGTAGATGCTGCCTTCGTCCTCACGGTCCGTGCCCGGATTGCACGGCCCGCGCCCGGCCTTGCGGACCTTCAGTTCCTGGCCGAACTCGTCGAAGGCGCGAACCTCGAGGTTCGCAGGACCGATGGAGAACTGGATCTCCCACGTGAGGTCCACGCTGTCTTCCTCCGGCTCGCGCCCGAGGAACTCGTCCCACGAGCGGTTGGCGGCGAGGCGGTCGGCGTCCGCACCGAGGAGGATCATCGTGCCGCGGCGCGTGACCGTGCCGTTGGCCTCGACATCCAGGAACACACGACGGTAGTGCGAGGCGCGCTGCAGTCCGCGCGGAAGAGTCAGCCCGGGTACGACTCCCTCGATCCGCTCGATCTGGCCGGCCTCCAGTTCCAGCATTCTCTCGCCTTGGATCACCGCCAGTCGCGGCTCACCAATGCTGACCACTTCGCCATCCAGGACGTCTCCGCTCTTCAGGACGATCTGTGGCATGGCCTGACCTCCTTACCCGCCAAGCGCCGGTGTGAGAGCTGCCTGCAGGACGGCAGCCGCATCCAAGCTGCTCGGCGCGAAGATGGGAAGGCTGCGCCGCGCCCTACGCGCTTCGATCTCCCGCCAGAGGTGCCCCGAAGCGAGGCGCGGCGGCAGGGCATCGGCCTCTTCGGCACGCAGAAGACTTGCGATCTCCACTTCGCTCGGCGCTCCGTCGTTCACGTCGTGTCCTCCCAGGCCGCGAGCTTGCGGCGCAGGCGCTCGATGGCGCGGTGGTAGCGGGACTTCACGGTGGTCTCCGGTTCGGTCAGAACGTCGGCAATCTCCGGGAACGGGAGTTCGTGGCAGGCGCGCAGGATCACGACGACGCGTTCCGCGTGGTCGAGCTGCGCGAGGGCCCGCCAGGCAGCGCCCGCAGTTGACCCCGCAACGGCTGTCTCCTCGGGTCCGCGATCCAGCTCTCGCACCGGGAAGCCGCTGGTTCGGAGGCGGATCGCGCGCTGGGCGGAGTAGACGCTGTTGGCGACCATCCGCAGCACGTACGCGCGCAATCGACCGTCGAAACGGTAGCCGCGCGCGCTGTTGACCAGCTCGATGAACACGTCCTGAACCACGTCCGCCGCGAGGTCCGGGCTGCCGGCGAGGCGCCGCGCCAGCGCATACGCCGGGCCCGCGAGTCGCCCGTGCAGCACCTCGAAGGCTGCCCGGTCGCCGCTGCGCGCGGCACGCAACGATTCATCTTCGGACAGCGCGTGCGGATCCATGGCACTCAGGAGCAATACCGCTGGGGAGCGCCAAACGACGCAGGAAACTGCGCACTACTCGTCCCCGAAAATGCCGCCCTCGAACTCGGGCTTGCCGTAGTAGCCCGTGTCGCCCGTGAGGTACGCGACCTGGTTGAGGCCGGC
>VGFC01000311.1 GCA_016869045.1 Armatimonadota bacterium | reverse complement strand
GTTTCCACCTCTTCTCCGGCTGCGTGCAGGTGGCGCACGCGTACGTGCACCTGGAGGGCTTCGGGCACCCGGTCCACGTCGCCGGCGCCACGGTCCATCCCGGCGACCTCATCCACGCCGACAAGCATGGGGTGTGCCTCGTGCCACACGAGGTCGCCCCGCGCCTCGCGGAAGCCTGCCGAGCGATGGAGGACGCTGAGCGGCCGCTCGTCACCCTCGCCCGATCCCCTGACTTCACTCCGCAGCGGTTCGTGGATGCGCAGGTCGAGTTCCGCAAGCGCATGGCCGAGTTGCAGGAGCGCTACGGCAAGTGAACAGGATGCACAGGATGGTGCAGGATGACGCGTAAGGAACGCTTCGAGCGCGCGTTGCGCCGGGAGGAGGTCGACCGCCTGCCGTTCTGGGTCAAGATCTTCAGCCCGGACTACATCCATCGCCAGGACCCGAAGTACCGGGCGATGACCGATCTGGAGCTGGCCGACTTCCTCGACCTCGACCACATGGCAGGCGGGGGCGCGCCCGTGGTCAGCGCCAACGACCGTGTCGAGCACGCGATCGAGCAGGCCAACGGTCGCCGAGTCCTCACCTGGAGGACGCCTGGCCGCACGCTCACCGGCGTCGATGCCTTCGACGCAGGCTCTCAGTCCTGGCACCCGATCGGGTTCCCGATCAAGGATCGGGACGACCTCCGCGCGGCGAAGGACATCTATGCCCACAGCCACTTCGAGGCGAAGGACGAACTGGTCGCCAACAACCACGAGCGCCTGCGCCAGGTGGGTGACCGCGGCATCGTGATGACTGGCATGGGCATCTCGCCGCTGATGAACCTGATCCAACACCTCATCGGCCCGGAGAGCACATACTACTTCCTCGCCGACTACCCAGACGAGATGGACGAGCTGATCTCGCTCATGCACGACGAGCGAATGCGCTTCCTGCGCGCCCTCGTGACGAGCACGCCCTTCGAGTACATCTGCTCCGTGGAGAACACCTCAACCACGCTGCTCTCGCCCGCGATCTTCGAGCGCTACTGCCGGCGCCACCTACAGGACTACGCGGACCTCGTCGTTGCTCACGGCAAGGTCCACGTCCTGCACCAGTGCGGGAAGCTGAAGGCCCTCCTCCCGAGCATTGACGCCCTCCCCTCGGCCGCCATCGAGGCCTTCACCAGCCCCCCGGTCGGCGATACCACCCTCGCGGACCGCGTGAACCTCAGCCCGCACACCGCCGTCATCGGTGGCACCGATGTCACGCTGTGGCTCCGGCCTGCCAACGAGATCTGCGAGCGTATCGAGGCCTCCCTTCGCGAGGCCGGCACGATGGAGGGCGTCGTTCTCACCTCCGCCGGCGTGATGACGCCGCTATGCCCCATCGAGAAGATCATCGAGGTCCGGGAGTTCTGCCGTGGGCTGACGCGGGAGACGCTGCTGTAGGGGCGGCTCGTGAGCCGCCCAGTACATTGGGCACAGCACGCTGTGCCCCTACTCTAGCTCCACGTTCCTCTCCACCACATTGTCCGCCTCACCCACCGCGATGCCGCCCTGCACGAAGTTGCCGTAGACCTGGTTGCGAAAGCAGCGCCGTCCCACCGAGATGCCACGCTCCTTGGGCGAGTAGACGAAGTTGTGGCGGATGACGTTCTCGACGTCGATGTCCTCCTGCGGGCACATGTGCCACCACCAGATCGTGACCCCGACGCCGCAATCGGTGAGGCGGTTGTACTCCACGGTGCAGTATGAGCCGTCGTTGATCGTTACGCCGGTCACCGCGTCGCGCACCTCGTTGCCGACCGCGCGGGAGTGATAGACGAAGTGGTCGAAGTCGATGGCCTCATCGGCGATGTGCTCGATCAGGCAGCCACGCACCTCGCTGTTGATGACCGAGTACATCGCGACCGCGCGGCCGTAGCAGTTGCGGATGCGGCAGCTCGACACGACCAAGCCCTCGACCGGCGGCCCGCTTGGCCCCTTCTCGTAAGAGTACGGGCCGGTCGCCCAGATGGCGCAGCGTTCGGCGTGGCCCGGCATGGGGATTGCGTCCACTCGGCCGCCGTCGATGCTGAGCCCCTCGACGGTCACATTCCTCTGGGGCGAATACACGCCGATCACATGGTTCGCGTAGCCGACCCGCGAGTCAGCGGGCACATCCACCGTCAGTGGCCCGGCGAGCACGAGCTTCCCGTCCCCGACCGAGGCGATCTTCGCCGTCGTCGGCTTCTCCTCCGTGCCCGGGGCCGCCGCCGTCGCCTCGGGCGGGCAGATCTGGACGGTCGTCTCCCGGGCGTACTGAGCGGTGTCGCTCACCGAGAGCGAGGTGTCGCCCTTCGCCGCCGCGGCGGTCACCAGGACCGGGGAGGGGAGCTTCAGTACCACCTCTCCCTCGCCGCGCAGCGTGACTCCCGTGGTCGGTCTGATCTCGGAGCGGACGAGGTAGGTGCCGGACTTGATGAGCACCACCCCGCCCGCCTCACCTAACGCCCGGATGGCCTCCAGGATCGGCTTCTGGTCTGAGCCGGTGAAGTCGGCAGGTCCAGCCTGAGCCACGGTGACGGTCCGCGGCGCCGCTTGCTGGGCAAGCCCGCGACCGCCCGCGGCCACCACGGCCGCGAGGGCAGGGCAGAGCCATTGTGCTGTGCGCATGGCCGTCGCTCCCTGTATCAGCGTTCACGAGCGTACTTCGCAGGCACCCTCAGGTTCTCCTGTCTGGGAATGGGGGGAGGGAACCGCGTAAGGCCCCACTCCTTCTCAGAACAGAAAGAACCGCAGACCGACCGCCCCGGTGAAGTGGGAGACGACCAGCCAGATCGCTGCGGCGACGAACTCGCCGACCACAAGGCCCATGAAGAAGGGCTTCGCGCGGTCGTAGGTCTTCGCGGTGCCGTAGCGCAACAGGACGGACTTGGCGCACCAGCCGATGAGGATGGAGAACCAGAGCTGGATCATCGGCCAACTCGGGCCCATCGCGAAGCCCATCGGGTGGAGGGGCCACCAGACGAAACGGGAGCGCATCGTGAATAGGAAGACGGTCACCGCGGCGCCGATGGCGACGAAGCCCATGCCGAGCGGATTCGGGCGCAGCGGGTTCGCGAGCCGGGCGGCCAGCGTTTTCCAGGGCTGCTGCGGGCTCCAGATCAGGAACCAGGGGCCGAGAGTCACGCCGCCGTAGCTGTAGCAGATCCAGAGCATCGCGACGTAGGACGAGAGGACCGCGACACCGATTGCCAGCGCGATCGGCAGCATCAGCCGGCGCAGGTCGAGCTTCGACCACCCGGCGAGCTTGTAGGAGTCCAGCAGGCTGGGCAGCAGGAAGGTCCTCAAGTCGAGCATGATGACGCGTTCGATGAAGGCCATGCCCGTCAGCGCCCGCGCGCCCAGGAAGCCCGTGCCCGCGAAGACGCCGATGATGTCCAGCGGACGGAAGGGCGCCTGGATGAACAGCAGCCCGCCTTCGGACACGCAGCGCGTCAGCACCAAGGCCACCATGCCGAACAGGATCAGGCTGACGATCGCCAGCGCCGGCCCGATGCCCGCCGCCGTGCACCAGACCACGATGATCCCCACGCCGAGCGCCCCGGCGATGAGCGCGCCACGGTCACTGAGGGGCTCACCGGCGTCTCGCTCACTGGCCCCCACCCGGAACTGCTCCCAGATGACCGGCGCCCGCCGCTTCATCAGATACGCAATGAACCCGGCGAAGACGAGGAAGCCGCCCAGCATCTGCAGCGCCGCGTGCGGGCGCGTCGGGTAGTCGGGGATCGCGGGAATCTCGACCCCATACGCCGCGAGCGCGACCGCCTGCAGGTTGAAGAACACGAAGAAGAACCACAGGCTGAACGATAGCTCGCTGGACAGCAGGAAGCTGAAGCCGACGATGCTGAAGTGCAGGATCGCGATGACCATCCCCATCTGGTTCCACGGGCGCGCCTTGAAGTACGGATTGAGGGGATGGCTGAGCGGTATCTGCGGCACGGTCGGGAAGAAGAAGTGCAGCCCGTTGACCGAGTGCACAACCAAGGGGATCAGCAGCCCGATCCACATCAGCCGGTTGCTGAAGAAGGGCGGCCAGCGGGAGGGTCTCTCCCCCTCGCGGCGCACCTCGAGAACCTGGATCGGCAGCTGCACGAGCGGGAAGATGAGCCGCTCCTCCTCGATCCACTGCCGCCGCAGGAGCACGCTGATGCACACAAAGACGAGGAAGAAGCCCGCCGCGAGGACGGTCCACGCCGCGCCGGGGGTCACCCACGGGCCCCACGGGATGCGCGCTCCAGGACGCAGACCCTCGAAGAACGAGGTCACGGCGGTCTCGTCGGCGGGAGCGACCCACTTCGGGATGAGCTTGGTGAACGTGTCACCCCAGCGGTTCTCGGGGGAGGCGTAGTAACGCACACCCACGAGCGTCGGGAAGAGGTACTCCGTCAACCCGAACGAGGGAATCCCCGCGCCGCACAGCGTCATGCAGTAGACGACGATGATCTCCGCGCGGGAAAAAGAGGGACACCATACTTTCTCGCCGACGTCGCGAAGAAAGTATGGTGTCCCTCTTTTTCCCGCCTGCAGCACGGGGTTGACGAGGGCGACCAAGAGCAGGAACGGCACGACCACTGCGATGGGCAAGTGGCAACAGGCGATCCACGTGCCCTGCAGCTTCAGATCGGCGTACGGGACCAGCACGCCGATGAGCGCCGTGAGCACCAGGCCCAGCAGCACAGCCCGGAGGGTCGGGCGGGCGAGGGCGGAGGGCCCGCCGCTAGCGGACGGCGGCGAGGACGGTAGTGAGTGAGCCAATGGCACGCCTACTCCGGCACGTTGAACCAGACGTCCACGGCGATGTCCGTCCCGTGCGGGACCCCGATCCCCTCCGCGTAGGGCCAACTCGGCGGCTGGGTGAAGGTTGCGGTCGAGATGTCGGACGAGCACTTCCGGCCGTCCGCGAGCTGCAGCTCGAGCCAGAAGCGGCGCACCTTGAACCAGTCCTGTCGCGGGTCGCCGATGCTGAAGACGTTGCGGCGGCCGAGGCTCTTGATCGCCTCGGGCGTGAGCGGCACGGAGGCCTCGGTGTAGATGCTCTTGGTCTCATCGCCGCCGGCCGGCGTCATGTCCCCCATCTCGATCCGGTTCAGGATCGCGATGGTCCCGTACTCACCCGTGCCTGACAGCCCGCAGCCCTCGTAGTGAACCCACCCGGCCTTCGCGGCGCGCAGGTCGGCGACCGTCAGGCCCGCGACGGGGTACGGCCCGGCCTCCCGGCGATAGCGCTCCGGGTCGCTCGCCAGCGTGCGAACCAGCAGCTCGTCAAGGCTCTCGATCTTCGGCTCGGCCCAGCACGCCCAGTCACCGGACGAGTTGTCGTTGATGCCCACATCCGCGATGACCTTGATCTGCACCGTCTGTCCGGCCCAGGGCGTCAGGTCGGCCTCCAACGGCAGCCATTCGTGCTCCGTGACGAGCTGCTGGCCGACGTCCGTCGCCTTGCCGTCCGCATCGACGACCTCGACCTTGTAGAGGATGCCATCGCCGGGATCGCTCCCGTCGCCCTTGCCGACCTGGCAGCGGAACGCGGCGGCGGGGGCGTTCGGGATGGTCACCGGGTCATACAGCGCGAACGTGTAGCCAACGCCACCGACCCAGGGCGGGTGCGCCTGAAGACCCGCCTTCGCAACACCCCCGGAGGTCGGCGTGCCGGCTACCACATGCGCCCGCGTCTCACCAGGATCGTTCGTCTCCTCCGCCCCGCGCGCCCGAATCCCCCACGTGTACTTCGTCGGCATCTCGGCCAGGCGCTGGTAGCCTCTCGTCGTGCGCAGGCAGCACTCCGTGGCCCTTCGGAGATCCCCGACCCGAAGCTCAATGGGTATGAACTCCACGGCCTCGTGGTGGGGCGGCGGCAGCAATGCGCACAGGGTGCCGGCCTCGCCAAGCCTCAGGCCCGCGACGGGGAACTTGTCCTGGCCAAGCCCAAGCTCCCCATCCACACGTCCCGGGAGGTTGCTTCTGATCGTGACGCAAAGGTCATTGCCTTCGAGCGAAACCCGAAGGTCAGCCAGCGGTACCACGGTGAAGTCGATCCACGCGTTCTCGAACTGCTGCCAGAGGCGCTGACCGGGCTTCGCGTCGGAGGGGCAGGTGTACTCGTGCTTCTCGTGCCCGCGGATCGTGACCGTCTCGCCGGGGACGATGGCCGTGCGGTCGCAGGCCAGTTCCACTTGCGTCTTGGGCGCCTCCGTCAGCACGTAGCTGAAGGCGCCCTCCACCGGCATGACATACGTCAGGCCCCGAGCGGAGCGTACCTCGGCCGGGCCGATCTCCTTGCGGTCAACGTCCAGCGCGACGGCAGTGCCGTACACCACTCCGAAGCCGCACTCGGCGCCACGGAAGGGGATGATCTCCCACTTGCCGGCCTCGAGCTTACGGCACACGCCGATCCCGTTGCCCGCGGCGCGCGGGTGGCGGACGAACGTGCCGCGTCCATCGATGAAGAGGTAGGCGGGCGTCACGGCGTAGTCGGTCCGCGTGCCCTTGTCGTCGCTGCTGAGCACGTCGATGGAGCCATCCGGCATCCAGCCTGCGTAGCCGTTCGGCGGGAGGTCGAGTTTCCGCCCGTGGGCCTCGACCTTCAGGCGCTCCGTCATCGAGCCGTTGCACACGGTCACGCAGCCGTTCTTGTAGCGCGTGACGATCTGGCTGCGGCGGAAGTCGCCGCTGGCGACGGCCGCCGAGGTGTCCAGCAGCTTCCCCTTGGCGTCGGCGTAGCGAATCTCGTCGGCGCTGGAGAGGCAGTACTGGCTGTGCAGCTGCTGGAGCATGTAGTAGCCGCGCAGGGCGGTGCGCAGGCCGCCGCCGGCGTAGGTCAGGAAGCCCGGATGCCCGAAGGCGACCGTGGCGCAGAAGAAGCGGTCGATCGAGGCGTCGATCTCCTGCTCGTTGCTGCCGAGGGACTTGCCCCCGCTGTAGAACATGTCGGGGCTGCCGATACCGAAGTTGCAGCACAGGTCGTGCATCTTGCGGAGGTCGAAGTCCACCAGCCACGGGTTCACGTCAACGCCGTAGCGCTGGTCTTGACCGTAGTTGCCGTCGGTGAGGCCGCAGAAGAAGGCGTGGTTGTTGCCCTCCGAGTACACCGGCCCGTTCCAGGCCTTCTTCTGCAGGAGCATGATCTCGCCATAGGGATAGAAGACGCCCGTGAACGTCCCGGCGCCGGGCACGCGGTAGTCGTAGTCCGTGCGGTCCCACGGCGCGACCGCAGTGTGCACATCGCAGTACGCAGTGCTGAAGTGGAACTTCTCCTGGTTGATCGGCGACAGCTTCTCACAGAACTCGACCGCCACCGTGGCCTTCGGCGCGTAGCACCTCGCCCACGCGCCCATCAGCTGGTTGTCCGGTGTTCGCGTGACGCGGTCCACACTCCAGTACTCGTTCACCGGCGAGTAGTCGGTGAAGTTGTTGTAAGGCCCGTAAACGAAGCCCAACTCCTCCTGCAAGGCCTTGCCGTAGGCCACCTGTGAGGGGTCGCCGCCTTTCCCGGGCGCGGTGCGCGTGCGGAAGGTGAAGCTCTCTCCGCCATCGCGCCACATCGTCTCGTGGTCGGTGATGACGACCTCGGTCATGCCGTAGCGATGGGTCTCGCGGAAGAACTTCAGGTCATTCTCGCGATTGCCCGCCCCGTGCGCGATCCACTGGTGTGTCCCGGTGATCTGCTTCCACTGGGACTCGGGGTTGGGGATCGTGGGCAGCACCTCCTCGAAGCGGTTCGAGAGCGTGACGAAGAAGCGCTCGTACACGTCATTGCGCTTCCCGTCGGTCTTCGGGATGTAGCGCACGCCGCCGTTGTAGGTCGCCTTGCCGTCCTTCACCTCGTTCACCGCGAAGGGCAGCGAGGCGTTCGAGAGGTACCAGCACGTGTTGCCCATAAGGAACAGGGGCCCCTTGCCGGTGTCGCTCACCATGACTGCCGGCCGGGGTCCGCCGGCGCCCATCGGGTAGAAGGGCAGCGTGACCAAGCGAGGGTTCTGTGCGCCCTCACAGTGGCCGTAGCGCACCTCCGCGATTTCGCCGCCCGGCGCGACCACGTCGATGACCAGCGACTTCCCCCACATCCGGTACGTGTACGTCACCTCCACCGAGCGGTCGCCGAGGGACATCCGCCAGCGGGAGACGACCTTGCGAGCCTCCTCGAACCGGTGCTCGCCGCCGGCGAATTCGGGATCCTCTTGAAGCTCCGTCCCGAGGTGCTCGGCGCGCTCGGGAGGCTTGGGGCCTTCGTCTGTAGCGAAGTACACTCCGCCATCGACGCAGGGGCCTAGCCTCCGTTTGGGCGCCTCCGGGTATCCGGTGCACACGTCCAGGTCACCGAGGCCGCCGGTCCGCGGCGTGAGGATGAAGGTCCACTCCTCTCTCCCTATATGCATGAACCAGAACGCGTCACCCTCAGCGCGCACGAGCGACTTGTAGCTGGCTGCACCACCAAGGATACCTGGGAGGATGGTTTCCTTACGCGTGGGGAAGGGGAGTTTTCCCGGACCGGTGTTCGTGCCGACCGTCTGGCCAGGGAACATGTCGATCCCGCGCTGGGGGCGTTCGGAGAGGGTGAGCGGCGGGAACTGCTCGGTGAAGACCGCGAGGTTGTCGAAGTAGAGCACACGGTCATCCTTGTTGCGGCCGCCCGTGACCGTGATCCCGGCCAGCTTCGCGCCGCCCTCCACGCGCTCGATCAGGTCGGGCGACAGGCGCCGGTGGCACAGGAACCACTCGCGCCAGTAGACGGTCCAGATCGGCAGGCTCAACTCCTGGCCCTGGGAGTCGATGAAGAGCGCGGAGACCAGCACCTGCGGCGTCGAGGGGTCGCTGACCCAGGCCCAGTTGTTGCCGTAGACCCAGATCGTGACGGCGTCGAAGGGCTTGTCGATCGGCACCGGCTGGGGCGGGCGCAGCGTCACCACGGGCTGGTTGCCGGTGCCCTTGTACGTGAGCTTGCCCACGTACTTGTCCCAGATCTGCTGCTCCCGCGTGCGGACGAAGGTCGCCTCCGCGTCCTTGGTCTCAACCGTCCAACCTGTAAGGTCCTCGAAGCCGACCAGCGGCGGATGGTCGTCCTGAGTGCGGTTCGCCCAGTCCAGCTCATACGGCCGCTTGCCGACGACCTCGTCCTGTGCGGTGCAGCACGACCCGAACATCATGCCTGCCAGTATCACGATCATCACACTCTCTCCCACGGCGAAGACTCAGCCGTTGCCGGGAGCGCG
>VGFC01000310.1 GCA_016869045.1 Armatimonadota bacterium | reverse complement strand
GAGCTTCTCGACGGTCCGCACGGCGTCGCGCTTCTCGTGCCGCTCGTACGTCGTGATTCCCGCGAGCGCGAGGTCGGCATCGATGGGGCATCGGATCGTCGCGCGGCCCGTGGCGGCCCACTCACAGCCGCGCAGCATCACCAGCCACCACTCCACGTCCTCCATCGAGGTCGCGTCATGGCCGAGGATCGAGTAGAAGCCGCGGCCCTTGCCGAGGCTTGTGGTGAGCACAACCGGCTCGTCGTTGCCCGTGCCGCCGGTCTCGGGCGCGCTGAAGGCGGTGCAGAGGACATGGGCCGAGGGCTGCACCGCCATCTTGTGCCAGAGCTCATCGCGAATGGTGAAGTCCGACAGCCCGCGCGTGACCGGGTGGCCCCTGTCCACGATCTTGACGGGGAACTCATGGATCGCACCGTGGGCCGTCGCGCCCTTGTCCCACGTCGCGCCGACGAGCTGCTGGTACTCGGGCCAGCCCCCAAAGCACGCGCTCGCCGCGTGAACCAACGCAAAGCCCTTGCCCCCGCGCACGAGGTCGAGCACCGCCTGCTCGGCCTTCTCATCCCACACGCGATCCTCGCTCGGCCAGTTGGTCCAGTTGCTGAGGATGAGGTCGTACTTCGCGAGCGTCGCAGCATCGAGCGAGGCGGGGTCCTCCGCGACATCGGCGCTGAATCGTCCGCTCTCGGCAAGCATACGCTGCAGGGCCGGCGTGGTCTGCTTCCAGTCGTGGTTGTTCGAGCCACTGAGGATCAGCACGCGCAACGGCTGCGCATGAGCGGACGCGGCAAGCAGCAGGCCGGCAAGCATCGTGGACATGACGGGGCCTCACGGCATGGCGTTGGGGCGATGGCAGACACTGCTTCGTCGGCGGAGCGCAACTGACCTGCGGGGACTCAGAGCGCGACCTCGGCGAACTCGCTTTCGCAGGGCTGGCCGCGGGCGATGAGCATGAGGCGCTGCGTGGGGATGGTCACGTAGGCCGCGGAGCTGGACATGCCATCGTTGTCGTGCTGGCAGATCTGGCCGACCTCCGCGTGGTCGCGCAGGACGGCGATCGTGCTCTCCACGGAGGGCGTCAGGCTCTCTGCGAGGCGCGCGAAGTTCGCGAAGCGCCGGCGGCTATTCTCAACGAGACGCTCATCGTTCGTGTCGCGGCCCTCGTAGGGCCCGGGGCAGAAGTGGTTCGTGACGCGCGCGTACGGTTGGCCCGGCGCCTGGCAGACGTAGCACCCCTCGGGCGTCAGCTCCAGCGCGAGCATCGTGCCCGTGGCGTCGGCGAGCACGTTGTGCGAGGGGTGATGCATGACCGGAAGGCTCTCGCACAGGGAGACGACATCCTCCACGCTCTCGCAGCGGTCCATCGCGACGCGGTACATGCAGTTGGAGGGGATGCCCGCCTCGTTGCGCGACTTCATGCCGAGGCTTGCGCCGCCGTGGGTCACGCCGTGGCTGTTCACGTAGCAGTTGCTCCACACGGTTCCCGGCCACGTCGCCCACACCGCCGGGAGACCCTCCCCCGACCGACGGCGGAACGGGTGGTGGTACTTCTCCCGATGCTGGCCGATGTCGTTGGTCTTGCCGACGACCGGTCCGTCCGGCGTCTCGGCCCACCCGAGCGAGCTACAGAACGCGTGCACCATCCAGATGTCGGCGAGCGCGTTGTACGCGAGGATGTCCTCGTAGGTCTGACCCGAACCTTCCGCGATTCCGTGCATCTCCTCCAGCACGCCCGGCGCCTCGCGACCCAGGTTCCTCTCAACGGTCCGGAAGAGCCACTCGATCTTCGGAGCCTCCCACGTGTCCTTCTTCAGGACCTCACTGAGGATCTCGCCGATGACCGGCGCCAGGGCCTCGCCATGCTGGCGGCCTTGCTCGCGATAGCTTCCGCTCAGGTCAACCGTGAGATCGCTCATGGCCGTCCTCCCGCAAAGCGGCATTCGCCGGTGCCGGTCCTCATGTAGGGGCGCGATTCATCGCGCCCGAGTGTAGGGGCGTGATTCATCACGCCCAAATGTAGGGGCGCGATTCATCACGCCCAAATGTAGGGGCGCGATTCATCGCGCCCGAGTGTAGGGGCGCGATTCATCGCGCCCGAGTGTAGGGGCGCGATTCACCACGCCCAAATGTAGGGGCGCGATTCATCACGCCCGATGCCGCACTTCTCGTACGCCCACTCAGCCCCCGGCGGATGCAGAAACGGTGCGGCTGCGCTACGTCAGCAACACGCGCGCCTCGCGCAGCTTCCGCCGAACCTCCATGTCTTGCGGACAGACGCGCTCGCACGTGCCGCAGTCCCGGCACGCCTCGGCGCGTCGCTCGTGGGGGAGGCGGGCGTAGAGGCGGCGGGCCTGCGGCGCGAGGCCGTACGCCTCGCAGTACGTTGCATACCGGAGCGTGTCGGCGATGGCGATTCCCTGCGGACAGCTTCCCAGGCACTTGCCGCAATACGAGCACTGCTCGGCGCGTGCATGGCGGCGGATCGCCTCGACCGCGCCCACCTCGCCGGGCGTCGGCTCCAGGCCCTCGGTCGAGAGGTTATCGACGAACTGCTGGTAGTTCGCGCAGCGCGGGGTCACGGCCGTCACGCCGGGATAGCTGAGAACCGTCTTGATGACCGCCGCGCCCCACTTGCCGTCCTTCCCCAGGTGCTTCTCGACCTCTGCGCGCACCTGTGCATCCTGTTGCGCGCGGTTGACCCCGCCCATGACCTTCTTGGCGATGATGCCCACATTGCGCTGATTCGCCAGCTCGACCATCTTCAGCAGGTCCGGTGTCGGTGCGACGCCGAGGGCCGGCTGCAGGTGGTCGAAGTGTCCCGACTCGATCATCGCCGTGCAGATCGCCGGCAGTTCCGCGCCGTGCTGGGCCGCCGCCAGGTGGCGCACCTTCCCTTCGGCCTTCAGCCGGTCGAAAGCCCTCAGGTAGCCGGTCTTGGCCGTCACGTCCTCAGGCGTCTTGCAGATCGAGTGCAGCTTCATCGCGTCGATGTACTCCAACCCCAGGTTCTTGCGCGCCCACTCGAACTGCTCGTAAGCGCCGTCTTCCTCGAAGGAGTCGATCGCGATGTCGCAGTACCACGCCTCGCGGTCGAGCGCACGGATCGGGTCGGGAAGCGCGGGCCAGCCCGCGATCTTGTGCCAGTAGTTGATGCCCACATCCACCGCCTCGCCGTACAGCCACTCGTTCCAGTCCCAGGCGGCCACGACGTGCGAAACCTGGAAGCCCGTACGCCCCAGCGGACGGTAGACGACGCGCTTCTTCGGCTCGTCCTGAGCGCGCGCGACCGCCGCCGGGAGCGCCCCGCCGGCCAGCGCGCCCGCGGCGATGGCGGACCGACCGATGAAGCCTCGACGGGTCAGACGTGATGGACCCCGACCATGCGGCATCGCGTGGCCTCCGTTCCGTCGTTGCTGCGCGTCGCTCAGGCAGGGAGACAGTGGGGCGGGCATTCTTGCCCGCCATGGCCCGGTGGCGGGCAAGAATGCCCGCCCCACTGTTCCCGCATCTACCAAAGACTCGTTGGGTCGGAGCGCCGGCTCCGACGCCCTTACTGCCCCGCAGGCTTGAGTTGCTTCATCAGCTCGTGGATCATGCCCTGAAGCTGACCGATCTGGTCCTGCAGTTGGTTGATCTGCTGGTAGTTCTCGCGCAGCTCGGCCTGCAGCAGGACGAGCGCCAGCGCCTGCCCCTCGGCGTCGAGCTTCGAGATGCCGCGGATCACGTAGTGCGTGCCCTCATCGAGCTGCCACATCGCCATCACGCGGTCTCCGGGCTTGACGCCCTGGCTCATCAGGGCGTGCCAGGGGTCGCGGTCCCACTTGCCCTGCGTGCGCACCCACGTCGGCTCCAGCGTGACCTGCCCGCCGCCGTCCTTGGCGACGACCACGCGGCCCTCAGCGGCGGTAATCACCGACCCCGTCACCAGGCCCTCCCGCGCTCCGTCCTCGGGCCCGGCCGCCAGTTCGCGGATGAAGACGTGCCCGCCATCGCCCTTCCGCCACCTCACGCGCACGAGCTGGCCGGCCTTGAGAGTCTTGATCTGCGCGACCTGGGCTTTGTCCGGCACCCACTTGTCACCGTCCTGAACCAGTTGTACCTCGAACGTCAGTTGTCCCTGGCCCTCCGTCGCGACAACGATCCGGTCCTCACCGATGGTGATGATCTTGCCAATGGAGCCACCCTCCTCCTGAGCCACAGCGATCCCTACAAGCAGCGTCGATAGGAAGACAGCCAACACGAGTGTCCGCGTGCGCATGCTTCAACCCTCCCAACATGAGTGAGACGCCCGGACGGCAGTCTGGTGACTGCAAACGTCCCAGCACTCCGCGACGTTCCCCCGTGTGGCAGTTCGCTTCCCCTCGGGGGGCACGGACTTGGGCTCTGAGCCCCGGCCTCTGGCCGCGAGCCCTCACCACGCCAGCAGGTTCAGCAACACCCGCTCGGCAACGGGGTCGGACAGCAGTCCGTCGGCGCGGACATTCCGGAGGTCCAGCTGGCAGAAGAGCACCTTCCCGCCGCCCTCAGCGGCGGGCACCTCCGCGACCACCGTGGTCTTTGGCTCGACGGCCCACAGCAGGGGGGTGCCCGCCTCGACCGCGGGGCCCTCGACCTTCGCGACGGCAACCGGGCCCGGCAAGCCGTTCCAGCGTTGCAGCCAGTCAGGAGGCACGTTGGCGAGCCACGCAGGGCTGACCCCAGCCACTGGGAACACGCGCGACAGGACGCTCGACTGCGGGATGCGCACGTCGCAGAGGTCCTGCCAGTCCCACTTGCGCGTTGCGAACACGATGACGCGCCCGCCCGCTGCGGCGAAATCGCGCAGCACGGAGGCGGTCTGCCGCTCTACCGGGGTCAGCAGGGAGGGGTCCCACACAAGCACTACGTGCCGGCCCGGACCGAGGCCCTCGGTGCTCGTGGACACGGCCAGGCCGTGGGCTGCAAACCAGCGCCGGGCCCGCTCGTCCACCCCGAGCAACACGAACGTGCGCTGCTTCGCTCGGTCTGGCACGGGCGTCGGCGCGACGGCCCGCACGAAGCGTTGGCTCAGCACCGGCCGCCCGGCGAGGCCCGTGGTCCTCGCCGTCAGCCAGTAGCTCCCTTCCTCCTCCGGCAACTTCCATGCCACTGGAATCTGCCGAATCGAGTCCGCCGCCAGCTCGAAGTCGTAGCTCCACTTCGCGACGGGCTTGTCGAAGCACTCAGCCTCCGGGATGTACTCCGGGCACTCTCTGGTTAGCAGCAAGTCCACATGGATGCTCGCATCATGCCAGGAGTCGTTGATGAGGTACAGGTCGGTGGTGACCTGCTGGCCCGTCCGGTAGCTCGGGTCGAAGAGATCGAGGCTGGCGAGGACCGGCGACAGCGAGCTGTGCCAGGCGGCCGACGCGGGCGCGGCGAAGTTGGCCTTCCAGACGGCGCTGCCCTTGCCTGTCTCCCTCACCCGCGCCGCCAGCCGCGTCCGCGTCCACCCCGCGTACATATAAGGCCAGATGCCATCGACCCTCGCCCGCCGCATCGCCTCCGTGTGCTCCGCTCCGATCTGCGCCACCGCGATCTGGTCCGCCCGTTCGTCGTCAACGCCCGACCACTGGGTCTTCGGATGCCCGAAGTAGTTCATGTACTCCGTATTGGTGGTCGTGCGCTCGCCCGCGGTGCGAAACCACTCCTGCGTACTGGCCTGGTTCAGGTTCCCCTCGGCCGTGTCGGTGATGTTGCCGCAGGTGTGCACGTCGTAGTTGTCGCGCGTGCCCGACGTGCCTGTGCGCAGCGTAGGCCGTGTGGGATCGAGCGTATTGACAAAACCCTGGAAGGGCCCCTCCTCCCACTCGTTGTCGCGGTTCGACTCGTTGCTCAGCACCCACATGACGACTGCCGGGTGGTTCCACAGGCGGCTCATCCAGCCGGCGGCGTCGGTCAGGCAGTTGCGGTGCCAGATCGCCAGCTCCTCCGGTGTGAACTGGTAGTCCTGGTAGTTGTAGAGCACCGGGAACTCCGCCAGGATCATCGTCCCGTTTTCGTCGCAGATGTCGGCCCAGAGCTTCGGCAGGGGGCGCGTGTGGGTGCGGAAGGAGTTCATGCTCATCTCCCGCGCCTCGGTCACGAGGTAGTCCACCTCATGCCCCGTGATCGCGTCACCCCAGTCCCACTCGAACACCAGGTTGGAGCCCCGCAGCCACAGGTTGCTGCCGTTGAGCTTGTAGTGCCGATCGGCGACCTTGATCTCGCGCATGCCGAAGCGGATAGTGACCTCGTCCAGCAGAGAATCGCCCTTGAGCAGCGAGACCTCGGCCAGGTACAGGTTGCAGTCCTCGTAGGTCCACGGCTTCACGTTGGCCATCGGCACCTCGACGCCGAAGTGCTCGCCACCCAGAGGGTCCTCATCCGGGGCAAGCCGAGCCTTGGCCTCTCCCGTACCGACCACCGCCCCGTCCGGCCACGGGCGGACGCGAGCGCGGATGGTCAGATCGTCCAGGGACTCCAGGCCGGTAGGCGTAACGCGAATCGTGACCTTGCGGCCTGCCAGGTCGGGGATGGCGAGGGCCCACTTCATGTAGGCGCGGTCGGCGAAGTCGAGCCACACGTCGTCGGTCACGGATGGCAGGCCGCCCGTGTTCGCGAACCCAGCCGGGAAGAGGCAGAATCCGCTCTTGGACTTCCGCACGCCCCGCGTCCCCGCGACCTTCAGCACCAGCTCATTCGCGCCGGCTCGCAGCACGCCGGGCGGGACGATAACCTGGTACGGGCCGGTGGGCTCATTCTGGCCCACCGCCTGCCCGTTGATGAAGGCCGTGGCCCCCAGCGAGACGTAGTTCCAGCGCAGCACGGCCAGGCTTGCGGCCTGCTCGGGGGTCAGCTCGAAGGAGCGCCGCGCCCACACGAAGGCCGTGTTGGCGACGGCCTCCTGGCTCCACGGCATGAACGCGCCCGGAAGCTGAACCGGCCTCCAGGTCAGCTTTGCCTGGCCCTCCGGCGTCTCCGCCCGTTCATTGCCCTCCCCCACCGTGAACTGCCAGGTGCCGTTCAGGATGAGCGACCGCTTGCGGTCACTCTCCTGCGCGCCGGCCTGGCATCCGGCCAACAGCGTCGCCGTCAGCCCGAACACCAGCGTCCACAGCGACGCGTGCTGCGTGTCCATCGTGTTCGATCTCCCTTGCGACACCGAGGTGCTCCGAAGACAGCAAGACCGCTGCTGAGGCGCTACCGCGGGCCTGCCTCGGCGGCCGGCGTCAGCATGCCGATGCGCCACTCGAAAGCGCCGTAGGCCCTGTCCGTCTTGTCCTTGTCCCACATGCCCTGGAAGACGAGCCTCAGGTCGGCCGGGTCGACCACGAGGTCCTGATCGCAGCCGTCGCGGATCAGCTCCCCGTGGCTGATGTTGTCGGTCCAGGGCTCCACGCCCGCGGCCGGGCGAACGTTGAGCCATCCGGCGAAGGGCTTCTCCGCAGTGTCGGCGACCGGCGTCCAGGCTCCGTCCAGGCGGTCGGCGAGATACGCCTGGTAGTATCGCCGGCCATTCTCTTCGATGATGGTCAGGTACTTGTCCAGGCCCTTGAGCCGGTAGGTGTGGCTGGCCTCGAACACCTGAGCCTGCAAGGCCAACTCGCAATGACCGAAGCCTGAGGGGAAGTCCCGCAAGTCGGTCCAGAGCCGCCACATCCTCCCATCGAGGCTGGTCAGGAACAGGTAGGCCCGCTGGTCGTCACAGATGATCCAGTAATCCAGCCCTCCCACCTCCCGGGGGTCGTTGGCGCCGCCATCGAGGATCGGCCTGGCCCGCGTCCAGGAGGACGGGTCGTCGATGGTCTCTGTCGTCGAGTAGGCGACCCACATGAACCGGGCGCCGGGCTGTCCCATCTGGTAGATCAGGTACCACTTCCGGTGCGGAGCGAAGTAGAGGATCTGGGGAGCGCAGTAGTAGTCGCTGTCGCTGATCCGGAGGAGGGTGCGCGGCGAGGCGTTCGCCTGTTCCCAGTCGGTGAAGGAGCAGAACTCGATCGCCGACCGGCCGGGCAGCTTCACCGTCATAAAGACGTACCATTTGCCGCCGAAGAAGACCACCGTGGGGTCCTTCTGCGCTCGACTGGGGTCCTGGTCGCGCTTCTCCGGCGCGATCAGCGGGGCGCTGTACTCCCACGCCGCGGGGAGCGTGAATCCGCCCGCCGTGGCCGGCCCCGGGCGTTGGTCCGGCTCGTCTTGGGCGCAGCAGTACGCCGCGCAGACGAGACAGGCGCAGACGATGCCAGTCCAGTGTGACACGCTGAACACTCCCTCCTGTGCCCTGCAGGAACTCGCGCGCTCTAGATAGGAATCCGCGATTCTCGTCCGGGCCGTTCCCGTGTAGGGGCGCGATTCATCGCGCCCGCCCATGTAGGGGCGCCATTCATGGCGCCCTAGAATCGATATCGCGGATTCCCATATAGAGGTGTGAGCCTGCGGAGCCGATGTCCTCTACCGAGCCTCCAAGAGCCCGAGCCGCCAAGGGATCTGGCCGTACCCGAGGCCTTCGCGCTCCCGGTCGAGGACGCCCTGGAACAGGAAACGCAGATTGCCCGGGGCCACTTCGAGACGCTGGTCATGGCCTGCCCGGAGCAGCTCCCCGTGGCTGATGCAGTCCGTCCATCGCGGGTCGGCGTGCTCCGTGTTGGCCATGCTGGCGAAAGCCGGGTCCTGGGTGGCCGCGAGCGGCTTCCACTCACCGTCCAGCTGATCGGCCAGGTAGGCCTTGAAGTACCGCCAGCCGTAACCGCCCTGGGCCTCTATCACCGCCATGTACCGATCCACACCCTTCACCCGGTAGATGTGCCCCGCCTCGAAGATGTCGTCCTGGAGCGCCAGCTCCGGCTCAGACCACCCGGTGGGGAAGCTGCCCAGGCTCGTCTCCTCGCGCCACATGCACCCGTCCAGGGTCGTGAAGAACAGGTACGCCTTCTGGTCGTCGCAGATGATCCAGAAGTCGAGCCCGGGCTTGCCGTTAGCCGGACGTGCGCCGAGGGGCTTCAAAGGGCTCCAGGAGTCCGGGTCTGCGATGTCACTCGTGGTTGCATAGGCGGCTGCATACTGAGGATCCCACGTGTCGTGCATCGCCTGGCAGATGAGGTACCACTTGCCGTGCGGCGCGAAGTAGAACACGTGGGGCGCGCCGAAGCGGCCGCCCTGGTGCATCGTGAGTACGTGCCTCTCTGCATTCCCGACGCTGTCCCAGTCACCGAATGACAGGTACTCCGTCTGGTACGGCGCGCCGTCGCGGATGACCGAGCAGAAAAGGTGCCATCGGCCCTCGT
>VGFC01000309.1 GCA_016869045.1 Armatimonadota bacterium | reverse complement strand
CAGGGCTTCACGCTCATCGAGTTGTTGGTTGTCATCGCGATCATCGCCATTCTGGCGGCGATCCTGTTCCCCGTCTTCGCCCGAGCACGCGAGAAGGCCCGGCAGACGAGCTGTCTGGCCAACATCAAGCAGATCGGGCTCGGATGCCTGATGTACGCGACCGACTACGACAGCAACTACCCGCAGAACTGGTTGGGGCAGTGCGGCAACGCTCCCACGACGGGTGGCTATGACTGGCAGGAGACCACCCAGCCCTACACCAAGAACTGGCAACTGTACATCTGCCCTTCGGCGGACGTTCCGGGCCCTCAGAGCCCCGAAGGCCTGTTCCTCCACACCTGCAAGCCCACCAACAACCGCTCCGTCGGCTGCCGTCACGGCGGCTATGCGCTCAACTGCGGCCGCAACGACGGCGGCTGGCCGGACCAGCAATACGGCTGGGGTCCGGGCGGCAACTCGAGGTGGCGCTCGAAGAAGGAGACAACCATCGGCAACCCGGCATCGGTCATCATGATCAGCGAAAGCAACTTCGGGTGCATCATGTTCTGCGGCTCCTGGCACGCCGGCTACTGGAATCCCTGGCTGTCCACTCCCGTCAACAACGTCCGCTCGCAGCACAACGAGGGCACCAACAACTGCTTCACGGACGGGCATGGCAAGTGGCTGAAGAGGGACAACTTCACCAACGGCAATGCTCAGGGCGCGTACTTCTGGGGTGACGACCGGTAGACGACGTGGGGCAAACACAGGCGACCAGAGGGGTGCCGCAGAGGGACCGCGGCACCCCTCTCTTTCGGGTCCATCCGCGCCGTCGCGGCATGGGCTTGGCAACCTCCTCCGCCGTGAGCGCTCTCGAGCGCCTCGTACGTGGTTGGGTGGCCACCCCAAACGGAACCGGGACGGGAAAACCCCTACACCGAAACAGACCCAAGAAGGTGTTCCACGTCAGACTGGCGAACTAGGCATTGCCCCAATCCCATACCCACAAAGGAGAGATGCGCATGCGTAACCGACAGGGCTTCACACTCATCGAGTTGCTGGTCGTCATCGCGATCATCGCCATTCTGGCGGCGATCCTGTTTCCCGTCTTCGCCCGGGCACGTGAGAAGGCCCGCCAGGCCAGTTGCCAGTCGAACCAGAAGCAGATCGGGCTCGCCGTGATGATGTACGTGCAGGACTACGACGAGTCCTACCGCCACAACTGGCCGCAGCCCTCCTGGAACAGCTACATCCGCGACCACGCTCCATACATCAAGAACACCCAGATCTGGCTCTGTCCTTCGCTCGAGGGGGACACAGGATGCCCTTGCGGCTACGCCGCTGGGGCGGCAGACCCGACCTACATCCCGGACAACTACGCATTCAATCCCTTCACGACGCGACAGTGGTACGGCAACTTGGCCGGGAAGAAGCTCAGTTCCATACAGAGCCCCGCGGAGACCATCCTGTGCTGCGATGCTCGCCGCGGCGACTGGGTCCACACGGCCGAGTGGTGCTGGGGGGATGGCCGGGGCACCAAGGCGTGCAATCCCGGCATCGCGAACGTCCACAACGGAGTGGCGAACGCCGCCTTCCTGGACGGGCACGTGAAGGCGCAACAGGTGCCGAACGTCTCGCCAGGCAACGTCAACCCGGCGCCTCCGGGCAGTTGGCTCTGGAAGTGGGATCCGGACAACGGCTGGTGGAAGTACAACCAGGCGCCGTACACGTAGACCCCTCTGGCCAACGGTGTATCAGCTCGCGCCGGCCCTCCTCGCGGAGGGTCGGCGCAGTCGCTCCTACTACTGGGTCCCGCGTGCCCGGGCAGCCACCTCCTCCGCCGTCAGCGCCCGCGGGTAGATGACCACCTCATCAATGGCGCCGATCGTGCCCACGCCGAACCGCACCGGCGTCTGCGCGAAGAGCATTCTCCCCTCATCGAACGGTCGATCAACCACGGCCTTCCCGTCCACGTACATCCGCACGCGCCCCTCGAACATCGAGTAGCTCGCCGCGATGTGGTGCCACTGGCCGTCGTTGACCGGCACGTTCGAGCCGATGTCCGTGTGCAGATAGCCGCCGCGCTCGAAGGAGGCGGAGAAGCAGGGGTAGAGCTTCTCGTTGTGCAGGTAGATACCGTAGTTGCGGCGGACGTTCTCATTCAGGTACTTCGTCACGGGGAACTGCCAGGTGCCCGTCTCCCCAGTGAGCCTCAGCCAGAAGGCCAGCGTGACCTCATCCGGCAGGTCCAGGCAGGGCACGCCGGGGATCTGGGCGATGTGCTGCCCGTCGAACTGCAGCGCCGTCCCGTGCTTCCCCTCCACCCACTTCGGCTGATCGACGCTGCCGTGGTTGCCGAAGCCCGACTCGTCGTGGATCACCGTCCCCTGGCCCTCATCGAGCTTCCAGTGACCCACCGGGCCCGCATCCGGTGCCGCCGCGCGCACGCCGAGGCGCCCCGCCTCCCTGTACTCACGCCCGTCAACCGTGACCTCCGTCGTCAGACCATGCCACCCGGGCGTGGCGTCCGCCGGCACCGCAACCTCGAACTCCACCTCGCGCGTCTCATTCCCCGGGACCTGCACCTCCTCCGCCGTCGCCCCAAGCGTCAGCCCCTCAGCCGGCTTCACCCCGACGGTGAATGACTTGCCCTCGCTGAAGGGATTGCGTAGACGAACCGACAGCTTCCCCCTCGCCCCTCGAACGAGCATCGGCTGCTTCAGCTCGGCGAGCGGCCCCCGGCCCTCCGTTGCATCCGGCAGACCACGCAGGTAGACCAGGCTCTCGCTCAGAGGCAGGATCAGCACACCCTCCCGCGTCTCGTGCTCCTCCGAGTTGCCCATGATGTCGGTGACGCGCACGCGGTTCTTGCCGACGAACACGGACACCGACGCCGTCCCACTCGGGCACCACAGGGCCGCGACCCGTTCCCTCGGCGTGCGGAACATGCGGGCCAGGCACCGCGTGCCCACGTCCCACTCACCCTCCGGCTTCGCGCCCTCCAGGAGCGATGCCACGGTCTGGTGGGCGATGAACGCGGGCTTGGGAGTGAGGTCCTCGTAGCAGATGCCGTAGTTGTGCTCGCTGTAGAAACGGTCCGACCCGGCATCGTGCAGCCGGAACCACAGGAGCTTGTCCACGAGGCCGGTGCTCAGCGAGAGCACGTAGCAGCGTGGCAGCATGAGTGCCTGGCGCTCCTCGGTGGAGCCGCCGGGGATCTGCGTCGTCCAGCAGTTCTCGGTGTACCAGATGGGCCGCCGTCCCCCGTTCGCCTCGGCGAGGTCGGCGATGTGCTGCAGCTCGCCGACGAGGTCGCTCTCCTCGGGCGTCGATTGCCGGTACGGGTGGATCGAGATGGCGTCACAGTACCGCGCCGCGTCCTGCCCCAGCAGCTCATCGAGGAAGTCCATGCCCCAGCCGTTCTCCGTCGGCCCGGCCAGGCCCGGCATGAGCACCGTGCAGTTCGGGTTGCCGCGCTTCGCCGCCTCATACCCCACGCGCAGCACGTCCATGAACTCCTTCGGATCGGGCGTCGGCTCCCAGAAGACCGTGATGTTCGGCTCGTTCCAGATCTCCCAATGCTGGACGAGGTCCGCGTAATGGCGCGTCGTCTGCTCGACGAACTCGGCCCAGGCGTCCAGCTTCGGCTTGTAGACCCACGGCCGCTCCGCACCCTCCGGCGCGGTCGAGGCCCAGTTCGGCGGGAAGCCGAGCAACCCGAGGGTCTTGATCCCGTGCGCCAGAGCCAGCCGCGCCTCACGCACGCCGCTCGGCTCGGCGTTCTCGATGTCCAGGCCGTGGCCCGATGAGTCCGCGAGCTTCGGCCCCGTCTCGTCAAAGGACCAGTGCGCGATCAGCCCCTCTTTCGGCGGCGCAGCCTTCGCGGCCAGTTGCGCCACTTCGTCCGCCCCCAGCGCGCGGTCGTAGACCACCATCTCGTCCAGCGGCGCCGGGGAGCCTGCGCCGAGGACCAAGTCATCCTCGTTGGTCCGCAGCTTGCCGCCGTCGTGGTTGACGGAGGCCTTCAGCGCGCCATCGACGTACAGGCTCACCTTGCTCTCAGCCGCCGAGTAGCCTGCCGCGTAGTGATGCCACTGGTTGTCCCAGGCCGAGAAGTCGCAGCCGACGTCATGCCAACTGCCCGCGGGCATCTTCTCATAGCTGGCGGAGAAGTAGAACCGCCCGTTGTCGCGATGGAAGTAGACGCCGTAGTTGCGGTCGCCGGGACCCCACTTCAGCAGCGGGAACTGCCAGTTGCCGGTGCTCTGCGTGCCGCGTGCCCAGAAGGCGACGGTCACGGCGTCCGGGCAATCGAGGATCGGCTGGTGCGGGAGCCGGTACGGCTGCCCGCCCAGGTCCACCGCCTTCCCCACGGGCCCGTCGATGCGCCTCGGACCCTCCCATGCCCACACGCCCGGCGCCGCGTTGATCTCGCTCCAGCCGAAGCCGAGGCGCGTCCAGCGGAAGCCCGCGTCGCGGTTCAGCCGCCAGACCGTCGGCATCTCGGTGGCGCTGAAGCCGCCGATGTTGAACATGGAGCCGAAGTGCGACTCCGGATCAGCCGGCCGCTCAGGCAGCGGTTTCACGACCGCCAGCCGCGCGTGCCAGACCCTCTCCCGCTCTGGCGTGGTCAGCCTGAGGCGGACCGTGTACGCCCCCTGCCGGTCGGTTGGGTGCTCAAGGTGGCGGCTCACTCGCCCGCGAGGCGGGATCGACACGGCGCCGAGGTCGATGGCCTCCTCGCGCCCGAGCGACTCCGCCAATGTCATGCGCAGGCGGCCTTCGACCGGCTGATCCGCCGCGTTCGCGAAGTCGACATCGAGTGCGATCGGTTGACCGAGATCGAGGAGGTTTGCCAGCCGGCCGGTCGCCAGCGTGGCGTCCACGTAATCGGCCGCGACGGTACCGCAGGTGGCGCGGAGGTCGCTCAGATAGAGGGTACACAGCGGCTCGGCGTCGGGCTTTGACAGCACGCTGATCTGGCGGAGGTCTACCGGATGTAGGATCGGTAGCCTCCCTTCGCCGCGCCGCAGGAGGGCGGACCACCCCTCTCCCTCACCCACAGGTACCGTGAGCTGTTGCCAGTCCGTCGAGCCAAGCTGTCCCACATCCCGCCGGAACCAGCGCCCACGCGCATCCTCGATCTCCATCTGCAGTCGGCGGCCTGACCCGTCGCCCATCACCCACACGGACACCTGTTGGCACACGCCGCGAATAGCCGGCCCGGTGTGATAGGCCGACAGGTAGTAGCGCTGCGCGTCGCGGAAGTCGCCCACCAGCCGCAGGCAGCGGTCGAAGCCCTCCCGCTTCGGCTCCGAGACCGCCTGCAGCGTGCTCGACCCGAGCGTGTAGTTGATCCGGTTCCCGCCGACCTGCCAGCGTTCGGTGGAGGTGAGAGGATCGACTGAGAGGTCGCGGACCTCCGCCGAAGCGAAGCCTGCGAGGAGCAACATCAAAGCCGGCGCCATTGCTTAGTCTCCTTTGGAATTCGGGGACACGATCCCAGTTCGGTACCGCTGAACTGGGTCATGTCCCCGAATTCCCTACCCGTCGCCGTACACGGCGGCCAGACGGCTTCGCATCCGGTCCAGATCGAGCTGCAGGCTCTGCTTCTCCGCCGCGAACGCCACCGGGAACTCCGCCGCAAAGCGCTGCGCTACCGCCGCGAAGTGCTCGACGTACGCTTCCGCGAGCGCGTGCGAGTGCGGCGTCTTGGTGATCTCATCCAGGCGGCTTAGCACCGGGTTGTACGAGGTGCCCTGGCCGTACAGCAGCATCCCGGGGTACAACTCGACGAGGTCGGCGAGCGTCTCCTGCTGGGATTCGGGGACATGACCCAATTCAGACGTACCGAATTGGGATCGTGTCCTCGAATCCTCAGCCACATGCAGGATCGCCTGACCGATGGAGCGGTCGGGGTCGTAGGCCTGCGGGTTGTAGGCGAAGTCGGCCATCGTCAGCAGCGGCAGACGGTTGAGTTCGTTCTGCGAGTGCATGGGATTCGACATGTACCCCTCGCACACTTCGGCGAGGGCCGGGTCGCGCCCGATCACGGGCCCGAGGTGCATCGTCGGGTTCGCGTCGTTGACCGGGTAGTTGTCCCAGATGATCAGCCGATGGCCGACCGCCTCACGGAACGACTCCGCAGCCTTGCGCGTGATCCGGGAAGTGACGACTGCATCGCCCGTCCAGAAGACATACACCTCGGGGTCCAGCTCCCGGGCCCACGTCTGCAGGTACTCCCGCGCGGCGGGGTCTGCGCCCGTGCCCCAGTAGTAGGTCGGGCAGACGGTCATCTGTACATGAGGGTCGCGCTCGCGGAGGCGGGCGAGCAGCCGGTTCACGAATCGCGCCTGGCCCGCGGCGTCGATCCCGGCGCCGATGTCGTCGAACTGCACGTTGAACCACTGCACCTTCAGGCTCTGCATCCACGCGTAGTGCTGCCACAACAGGTCGAGGTCTTCCTCGCTGTCATAGCGCACGATTCGCGTTGAGCCGATGTTCGGGTTCATGCTGAAGCAGAACTGGATCGCGTGCGCCTGACACTCGCGGACGGCCGCCTCATACCCCCGCCGCTTCTCCTCGGGCAGCGGCTCCCACCAGCGGTTGCATTGCGGATGACCCCACGGGTAGTGCTCGAGGTCGCACATCGACCCGTAGCAGTTCATCAGGAAGTTCATCTTGTACCGCGCGAGGACGGGGATCTCGGAGAGGTACTGGTCCGGTCGCCAGAGCCAGCCCTTTGTGCCGCGCAGCCGGAAGCCCGGCGGTTGGCCGACCGGCAACGGCTCGGGCAGCGGGCGCTTCTGTACGGGCAGACGGACGACGAAGTCCTCAGTGATCGAGGGCGCAACGGTCGGCGCACAGTCCTCGGTCCCGATGGCGCACACCGCCAGCATGAACCACGGCGGCATGCCGACCGTGCCCTGCGGCGAGGCGTTCGCGATGACGATCTCGTTCTCACCAACGCGCAGAACGCCCGCCGGAATCGGCACGCGCTTGGACTCCCACTCGTGGGCGAAGGTGTTTGGGCCCTCCAGCAGGGCCGTCCCGTTCAGCGTCAGGCGGATCGGGCAATCGGTCCCCTGGTCGTCCAGGCGAGCGCGCAGATGCAGGAAGAGCGGCTCCTCCGCGAGGTGACTCAGAGTCACGGAAGCGCGCATGGTCGAGTGGGGGCCGGTTGGCTGTGCGTAGACGTAGTTGACCTGTGCAATGCCGTGTTGGACGCTGCCGTAGAGGCCCGCCGCACCGCCCGTGAAGTCGACGCCGAAGAGCCGCACGAGAGGGCGGGGCTGGGCCCCGGCGCAGGGCGTCAGCAGCAGAGCGGCGCACGCCAACCAGGGGGCCATCACGACTCACCTCCGCTCTCCGGGAACTCAGGGACATGACCCAATTCAGCCTCATCGAATTGGGATCGTGTCCCTGAATTCCCGGCCTCGACGGGTTTCCGCTGGATGATCAGCCCCTCAAGCTGCTCGTCCTTTGGCGGGCCGAACGCCAGGCTCGCGAGCCATCCTACGCCGTAGGTGACGACACTGCCGACGAGCGCGTACCAGAGGAAGGACACCTTCGTGAAGAAGCAGATCGGCACGAGCACTCCCACGCCGACCGCCCAGCCGATGATCGCCCCCTTGTCGTTCGCCCGGCGGGTGATCATGCCCAGCAGGAACAGCCCGATCAGCGGCCCTCCGACGAGGCCGATGGCCTTGTTGCTCGCCTCCAGTAGTGTGCCGAGGCGCTGCACCACGAAGGCGAGCCCCATGACCGCCAGGCCGAAGATGACCGTCCAGATGCGCGCGAGGGTTACCTGCTTCTCGAAGCCCTCGGCCTTCCCCCCTAAGCGCTCGTAGAAGTCCACCAGCGTGCAGGTCGTCAGCGCGTTGATGCCTGCCGAGATGGTGGACATGCTGGCCGCGAAGATCGCCGAGATCAGCAGCCCCGGCATCCCTCGGGGCAGCTCGGTGATGACGAAGTAGGGGAGGATGTAGTCTGCCTTGGGAATCGCCTTCGCCGCGATCGGGTCGCCGTGGACCCGGTAGAAGGCGTACAGCACGACCCCGGAGAGGTAGAAGGTGGCCGCGACCGGGATCACCGACGCCAGCTTCAGCCACAGTGAGCGCTGCGCAGCCTTCAGGCTCGACGCCGTGTAGTAGCGCTGCACCGAGACCTGGTCGGTCACCATCTGCACCAGGTGCATGAAGGCGCCGCCGAGGATCAGGCCCCAGAGGGTCACGCGGACCGTCGGATCGAGGCTGAGGTCCAGCGTGAACTTGTGCCCTTCCAGCCCGAGCCGGTACGCCCCGCCCACGCCGCCGGGAATGCGCGATAGCGCGACCGCGAAGATGATGAGCTGCCCGCCGAAGAGCACCGCGAATTGCATGACATCGGTCCAGATGACCGCCTTCATTCCCCCGAGCGTGGTGTAGAACGTCGTCAGCACGGCGGTCGAGACGATCGTGAACCACAGCGGCAAGCCCGTCACCTGCTGCAAGGCCAGCGCCGGTGCGTACGTCGCCAGCCCAAGCCAGAGCAGCACGCGGATGATGAAGAGCGCGGAGGCCAGTGTGCGTACTCCGATGGAGAAGCGCTCCTCGAGGTACTGGTACGCAGTGTAGAAGCGCGACTGGTAGTAGAGGGGCAGGAAGACGAGCGTGGCAATCGGGGTCGCGATGAAGAATGCCAGCGACACGAGCGCGAACGAGATGTCGTGCGCGTAGACCTCGCTCGGCGCGCCCAGGTAAGTGATCCCGGAGAACAGCGCCGCAATCACCGAGATCGCCACCACCACCGACCCCATGCTCCGCCCGGCGAGGAAGTAGTCCTTCGTCGTCTTCTGCTCCTTCACGAACAGCGCCCCGACCCCAACCGAGGCCAGCAAATAGACGATGAACAGCGCGTAGTCCAGCCAGGTGAAGTGGCTCAGCGGTGGGTCAGTCCTTTCGCGTGGCCCCGAACTCGTCCGGTCGGCCCGAGTTTCGAGCGGGCACCGAGGGCAACCTCCCGGGGCGGGCTCACGGTGGCGGTGGACAACGTCAGGAGGAGTGGGTACAATGTGGTTGGCGGATGGCGTCGGCTCCGCCGAGGAGACGCAACGATGACCTGCACGTACACTGTGCTCTTGCGCCGCGAGCCGGAGGGTAGCTACACGGTGCTGGTGCCCGCGCTACCAGGCTGCCTCACATACGGAGAGACAATCCCCGAGGCCCTACGCATGGCTGAGGAAGCCATCGGCTGCCATGTCGAGAGCCTCGTGCTTCAGGGCGAGCCGGTGCCGGAGGAAGGCTCGGTGCTAAGCATCGACG
>VGFC01000308.1 GCA_016869045.1 Armatimonadota bacterium | reverse complement strand
AACACCGCGAGGCCGCCGAACCAGAAGGCCTTCCGCGAGCGCAGCCCCGCCAGCGCGCAGATCGCGAGCACGAGCGTCAGCCGCCCGACATAGCCGCAGGTCTCGCTGTACGCCAGGCCCGAGCGCGCCCAGTCGTCGGGCTTGCCGAGCGCGTCGGGCAATAGCAGCGTCCTCAGCATCTCGGGCCGCAGTGCGCGCACACGTCGGAACTGGAAGCCCTCTTCGGTCGGCGCGGCATTCCCGCGCGGGCTGCGCTTCGCCAACTCCAAGGTGGGCAGCAGTTGGCCCATCGCGATCGCGACCGCCAGCGAGACCCCCGCGGCAAGATGCGCGATGCGAGCCGGTTGCCGCTGCTTCGTTGCCCAGGCGACCCGCGCGAGCGCGTACAGCCCGCCGGTGAGCCAGACGTATGCCGCAATCTGCAGGTGCCCCGCGAGCAGACACATCGCGAGCATCGCACCGACCAGCAGGCCGTCGGTCGGCGTCTTGCGCCGGAAGGCGCGCTCGATGCTCCAGACGACCCCCGGCAACCACGCGGCCGTGTTCATCAGCGTGGGAAGCGCGGTCCAGGAGACCATGAACCCGCCGAACGAGAACGCCGCCGCGCCCACCAGCCCTGCGGACGGCCTGAGGCCCAACTCGCGGGCGAGCAGCAGCATGAAGCAGCCCGCCAGGAAGTAGTGCAGCGCGGCGGTCAGCCCGAAGGCATACCGAACGTCGAAGACGTAGAAGAGCCAGTTCGGTGGGTAGAAGAACGCCGACTGCCCGTTGGCCACGAAGGGTGTGCCGCAGAACTGGTGCGGGTTCCAGAGCGGGATGAGGCCCTGACGCGCCAGGCGCGCGGCGAACGCACGCCAGGGGTAGTACTGCGCCATCCCGTCCCAGAGCAAGGCGTCCCAGCGTGGGTTCGGCGGCGGAGGCGCCGCGGCGCCCCAGGGGAGCATGTTCGCCTGGGCGTCGCCGAGCAACGGGGCCATCGGTCCGACGAGGCACGGCCACCAGAAGACCAAGACGGCGAGCGCCCAGATCGCGACGGCCGCCCGCAGACTGAGTGAGGCTGGTCCCGCCTTGGTGGGGTCGCCGAGACCGGGAAGCTTCACGGCCCCTCCCGCCTGCCCGGTCACCCGGGTGTTACTGAGTCTCGGGTAGATACGGGAACAGTGGGGCGGGCATTCTTGCCCGCCAGAGGCTGTGGCGGGCAAGAATGCCCGCCCCACTGTTCCCGTGTTTCTTCGAAGCGCAGTAGGTCGCCCGCGCGGGCTACTTGGGGAGTTCCGAGTGAACCGGCGGAGGCGGCTGGACCGCGTCGCGAGGCGCCTCGCCCCGGTGGGATAGCGCCAGGATCACCACCCCAAGCAGAATCACCGCCAGGCCGACCGCGCGGAGGACCGGAATCGGCTCGTCCAAGAAGCGCCACGCGAGGAGGGCGACCACAACATAGCTGAGGGCCACCATCGGGTACGCGTAGCTCAGCGCCAGCCTGGAGAGTGCGAGGAGGTAGATGACCGAGCTGACGGCATAGCACCCGATGCCCCCGGCCACGAACACGTTCCGGAAGACCGACAACACGACCGCCGTCGCCGGCGGCCGGGGCCCCAGTAATCGCAGGCCGGTCTTCATCAGGATCTGCCCGGTCGCGCCCAGGGAGATGGCGACCAGTAGCAGAGCCAGGGCAATAAGCACGGACATCCGTTTTGCTCGCCGGCCTCTCATGGGGGTCTAGCACACAGGCTGGTCCCGCCGAGGCGGGACCAGCCTGTGGTCCATCGCCTGGTGTTGTGCCGCCTCCCGGCCACGCGCACAGAACCAAGCGACAAACCGTCGCCCGCTCACCACGCGGCCGGACTCACCGCTCGCGCGCGGCAACGGTCGGCGTCAGGCCACGCCCAGCAGCTCGCGGGCCTTGTCAACGGCCGACGCCGCGTCGGGAGCATACCCGTCGGCGCCGATCTCGTCCGCGTAGTTCTGCGTGACCGGCGCGCCGCCGATCATGACCTTCGCCTGATCGCGGACGCCGGCTTCCTTCGCCGCATTGATGACGTCGGCCATCGACGGCATCGTGGTGGTCAGCAGAGCGGAGAGCGCCACAACGCCCGCGCCGCTCTGAATCTCCTCCACGAACTTCTCCGGCGCCACATCGACACCGAGGTCACGGATCTCGAACCCCGCGCCCTCGAGCATCATGGCCACGAGGTTCTTGCCGATGTCGTGCAGGTCGCCCTTCACCGTGCCGATCGCCACGACACCGGCCGGCTGCACGTCGCTGGCGGCGAGAAGCGGCTTGAGGATGTCCATCCCGGCGTGCATCGCACGCGCGGCGATGAGGACCTCGGGAACGTAGAACTCGTTGGCCTTGAACTTCGCGCCAACGACGTTCATCCCGGCGACCAGTCCCTCATCGAGGATCTGCTTGGGGGCGACCCCCTCGTCTACCGCCTGCTGTGTGAGCGTCCGGGCCGTGTCACGATCACCACGAATGAGCGCCTCGGCAAGTGCCTGCAAGTCTGCCATCTTACGCAGCCTCCTGCTAGTTGGACAGTGGGCGTTTCGCCGACTTCGGGGTAGGGTTCCGTGCCCCTCGCGGAAGCACCTGCCTGCCCTTGACGAATTCTGCCTGCTACCCGGATTGGAACAGCATGGTCTCCATGAACAGCATCTGGAAGTCCGGCCTCGACGACAACTCGACATGGTTCGCGGCCTCGGCGAGCTGGGTCGCCTTCTCGCGCTCGCTCGTCGAAGCCAAGGCCATCACCGCGCCGGCCCCCGCCGCGTTGCCCACCGCGATGATCTGGGCGAGAGGCAACGAGGGAACAAGCCCGATGCGCACGGCACTGACGCGGTCGATGTACGAACCGAACGCGCCGGCCAACAGTATACGTTCCAGGTCGGCGGGCCGCAACCCTGTTTCCGCAAGTAGAACCTCGATTCCTGCACGGATTGCGCCTTTCGCCAACTGCAGTTGCCGCACATCCCTCTGCGTGAGGATGATGGGCTCGTCCAGGCCCGACTCCCGGACGGTGGCGAGGACGAAGTGCCGATCCTGGTCCTTGCCGGCGATCCGGGACGCAATCGCCGGCGGGAGTTGCGCTGCGCCGGCCTCGTCCACCATCAGCCCGGTGGGGTTGATGACACCCAAGTCCAACATCCTGGCGACCGCGTCGAGCAGCCCGCTCCCGCAGATACCGACGGCCGGCTGGTTCCCGATCGTGCGGAAGGCGATCCCGTCTTCCGTCGCGCGGACATGGTCGATGGCGCCTGCGGCCGCCCGCATGCCGTGGCGAATCTGGGCACCCTCGAAGGCTGGCCCGGCCGCGGTCGAGCAGACGAGAAGCCGCTCGCCCGACCAGAGCATCACTTCGCCATTGGTGCCGATGTCGATCGCGAGGGTCGGGCCCTCGCTCTCCCTGAGGCGCGTGGACAGCACGACCCCAACAGTATCAGCGCCGACCCAGCCGGCGACGTTCGGCAGCACGTACACTTCGCCTCGCGGATTGACGCGGACGCCCAACTCCGCCGCCGACACCCTCAGCGGCTGATCCACCACCGGGATGTACGGCGCCCGCGCGACGTAGTGCGGGTTCAGGCCCAGGAACAGGTGCGCCATGCACGTGTTGCCGACGACCGTGACCTCATACACGTCGCGCGGGGAGACATCGGCTTCCCCACACGCCTCAGCGATGACGCGGTTGACAATCCCGACGGACTCCTCGTGGAGGGTCTGCAGGCCGTCGGCGGTCTGGTCTGCGAACTCGACGCGCGACACCACGTCCGCGCCGTGAGCGCCCTGCGGGTTCGGGGCCGAGCCCGTACCGACCACGTGGCCGGACTCCAGCTCCACGACGTAGGCGACGACCGTCGTTGTGCCGATGTCCACCGCGCAGCCGTACGCTTGCGGAATCCCCCCCGCTCCGCGGATGTCCACGAGGCGGTTGCCGATGGTCACGGCCACGGGCGCGAAGTCCGACTCCCGCAGGCGCTCGGGTAGCTCACGCAGCAGGTCGAGGTCCGCCTCGCACCCGGCCAAGCCCGCGCCGAGGCCCGCGGTAATGCGCCGGAGATCCGCGCGCTGATCGCCAAGCGCCGGCTTGGGCAGGGCCAACTCGGCGCGACGAACGTTCGGCTGCGCGGGAACGCCGTCAACGAGGCCGGTCTCCAGAATCGTGCTGGTCGTGATGCGACTGCCTGCGGGGATGGTGATCTGAGTCGGGCCGACGATCCGAGCCCGGCAGGAGAGGCGCACCCCCTTGGCCAGATCCTCTTCCGAGAGGGACGACACCTCAACCTCGTCGGGCGGGGTGAGGCCGTCGCCCGCGGTCACAACACGGCACTGGCCGCACTTGCCTTTGCCGCCACACGGGGTCTGCAGCTCGACGCCGGCCAGCGCGGCCGCCTCAACGACGAGCGTCTCGGGATCGACGAACGCGACTTCGCCCCCGGGACCGAACTCGGCCCGGATCTTGCCTGTCACGGGAGGCGCCTTCTTTCACGCATCGATAGGGAACCCAACGTGGAGACCGACGCACCTTCCGCCCGGCGCTACGGGTAGTACTGCAGCTGATTGCGCGCGTCCTGACCCTCCCTGGTGGAAGGGTCCAGTCCTACGACCCGCTCGAGGAGCGGCTTCACCTTGTCATCCTCGCCCAACATCGCGTACGACTTGGCCAAGTCGAGGATGATCCGCTGATTGTCGGGCGCCAGCTTGGCGGCCTCCTCCATCATCCCCAGGCCGGCGTCGAACTCGCCATAGCCCATCATCAGCACGAAGCCCAGGCCGTGCTTGCCCGCCGCCGAGTTGGGGAGTGCATCGAGCACCGCCTCGTACAGCACTTTCGCGCGGTCGTAGTCCAGGGCGATGCGCGCCTGGTTGGCTTCGTCCAGTCTGGTCTGGACCAACGGATCCATTGGCCTTCTCCCGACACGCGCAGACAGAGCCGTCCTACGCCAGCCGCTCCCCCCGCGCGAAACGCGCCCCCCGCGCGTAATCGGTCCCCGCCATCGTCGGCCGCCCCTCAGGCTGGACCTCCGTCAGCGCCAACGCCCCGTACCCAGTGTATACCACAGGATACCCTTCCCAGGGCATTTCGGCAGCCGTTCCGGGTTGTCCTTCCCCGGCGAGCGCCGATCCGGGCACGATGACCGCCTTCAGCACCTTCAGCCTCCGCTCGCCTCGGAAGGTGAAGGCGCCCGGCCGGGGCGCACAGGCTCGGATGCGGTTGCGAACCCGCTCGGCCGGCTCCGACCAGTCGATCCGACAGTCGGCCTTCGTGAGCGGCGGTGCCCAAGTCACGGCCGCAGCATCCTGGGGCGTCCTCGGCGCGACACCTTCCGCAATCAGAGCCAGTGCGTGCAATAGCAGGCGCGGTCCGACCGCGTTCAGCCTCGCGAAGAGGCTCGCGCAGTCGTCCTCCGGCTCGATCGCCACACGCTGTGCGCAGATGATGTCCCCCGCGTCGAGGTCAGGGCTAATCCACTGCACCGTGACCCCGGTCTCCGTCAGGCCCGCCAACAGCGCCCGCTGCACCGGTGCCGCCCCTCGCAGCTCCGGCAGCAGCGAGTAGTGTACATTCACACACCCGCGCCGCGGGCAGTCCAACACCTCGCAGGGCAGCAGGTTGCCGTAGGCGACCACGACCCCCGTCTCTGCTCCTGAGGCACGCAGCGCCTGCGCGAAGTCGGGCTCTCGGCATGACTCCGGCTGCAGCACCGGCAGCCCGTGCGCCTGTGCCGCAACCTTCACCGCCGCGGCGCGCAGATCTTGCCCGCGCCCCGCCGGGCGGTCAGGCTGGGTCACGACCACACATACCCCATGGCCAGCCTCGATGAGCGCCTCGAGGTATGGCACGGCGACGTCGGGCGTACCGAAGAAGGCAACGCGCACGGGGGCGCTCACCCTTCCTCCCCGCGTTCGTTGGCGAGACGCGCGAACACCTCCAGCGCCTCCTCCACGGTGACGGGCTCCAACCGGATCCCATCCTCCTCCGTCTCGTCCGGCACCTGCCAGGCCAGTTCGCCGTCAATCGCCCGGTCGATGAACAGCACGCCGTCGAGGTGGTCGAGTTCGTGCTGGATCGCCCGCGCGAAGACGCCCTCCGCCTCGAACGTGTCGGGCCTCATGCGCTCGTCCAGGGCTTTGACCGTGATCTTCCGGGAGCGCTGCACGAGCCCCTGCAGGGTCGGCAGGCTGAGGCAGCCCTCGGGGTCGGTCACTCGGCCCTGGCGCGCCACGATACGAGGGTTCACGAGCTTCCGCGCCGGCCCGTCCTCCGGCGTGGCGACCACGCAGCAGCGCAGTGACTCCCCGACCTGCGGGGCCGCGAGGCCGAGGCCCGGCGCCGCCTCCATCGTCTCGACCATCTCGTCGAGCAGGCGACGCAAGGCCTTGTCGGCGCGCTGAACCGTCTGCGCCTTCTTGCGCAGGATCGGGTTGGTGCACAGGAGGATTCTGCGCACGTTGCGCGGCTCGGTCTCCATCGTCCCCTCACATCATGTCAACCGGATCGACGTCCAGGTACACCGCCGCCTGGTCGGCCTTCGGCAAGGCCTCTATCGCCCGAACCGTCAGGTCGCGCAGCTTGCCCCGGTCCGGCCCTCTCGGCACGACCAGCCACCGGAAGCGCCCGCGCAACTTGCTGAGCGGCGCCGGGGCGGGCCCGCCGACCGTGATGTCCGGCGCTTCCGCCTGAACCAACTCGCGCAGCGCATGTCCCAGCCGCATCGCCCGCGCAGCGCCGACCTCCTCGTCTGGGTCGCTCAGGTGGATCGCCAGCAGATGCCCGAAGGGCGGGTACGGGCTGCCGCGCACCTGTCGGCGACGTTCGAGTTCCTCGTGGTAGAAGCTGATGTAGTCGTGCTCGCTCGCCCAACGGATGGCGTAGTTATCCGGGTTGTAGGTCTGCACGACCACCCGCCCCGGCTTGCCCGCGCGGCCTGCGCGACCGGCGACCTGCGCCAGGAGCTGAAACGTATGCTCCGCCGCGCGGAAGTCCGGGCGGTTGAGCCCGACGTCTGCATTCAGGACGCCGACCAGCGTCACGTTCGGCAGGTCGAGCCCCTTGGCGATCATCTGCGTCCCGACCAGGATGTTCGCCCTCCCCGACGCGAACTCCCGCAAGATGCCGCCGTGCGCGCCCTTGGTCGAGGTGGTGTCGCGGTCCATCCGCACCACGCGCGACTCGGGGAAGTCGCGCTGCACTTGGTCCGCCACGCGCTCGGTGCCCAGGCCCTCGAAGCCGATGTCCGTGCCCTCGCACCGCGGGCAGAGGTCGGGCACCGCCTCCGCGTGATCGCAGTGGTGGCACAGCATCCGCTTGCGGCCATAGTGGTACGTGAGCGAAACCGCGCAGTCCGGGCAGCGCAGCGAGTGGCCGCACTCCCGGCACATGACGAAGGTCGAGAACCCTCGGCGGTTCAGGAACAGGATCGCCTGGTTGCCCGCCAGCAGGCAGTCGCCGATCGCCTCGGTCAGCCGGTCGCTGAAGGTCCCGGTCCGCCCCAGCTTCGTCTCCTCCCGCATGTCCACCAATTCGACCGTGGGCAGCGGGCGGTCGTCGATCCGCCTCGGCAGCTCCACGATCCGCCGCCCGTCCCGCCCCTCGCGGAAGCGGTAGTACGTCTCCACCGACGGTGTCGCGCTCCCCAGGAGCAACACGGCCCCCTGCCGTCGGCAGCGTTCGGCGGCCACGGTCCGCGCATCGTAGCGCGGCGGCCGATCTTGCTTGTACGCGCGCTCGTGCTCCTCGTCGATGACGATAAGGCCCAGGTCCTGCGCCGGAGCAAACACCGCCGACCGCGCGCCGATCACGATGCGCGCCTCGCCGCTCCGAATCCGGTGCCACTCGTCGAACCGCTCACCCGCGCCGATGGCGCTGTGCAGCAAGGCCAACTCGTCCCCGAACCGCGCCCGGAACCGACCGAGAAGCTGCGGGGTGAGCGAGATTTCCGGCACCAGCACGATCGCCGAGCGCCCTTGCGCCCGAACCTGCCGGATCGCCTGCAGGTACACCTCCGTCTTGCCACTTCCGGTAACGCCGTGCACCAGAACCTCGCCTCCGCCCTCCTGCACAGCGTCCGAGACCGCCTGCAACGCCTCCCTCTGCTCCGGCGTAGGCGTCTGGGCTTCGGCCGATTCCTCGCCCAACCCGGGCTCGTGCGGCGCACGGCGCACGGCTTCGTCGCGGAGGCTCACCAGCCCATCACGCTGCAGCGCGCGTAGCGCTTCCGCGTTCACCTCGACGGTCGGCAGCGGCCCTGCAGCGCCGGCGAGCGCCCGCAAAGCCTCCGCCTGGCGCGGGGCCGTTGCCGACCTCAACTCCGCCGCGGCCAGCGCGGTCTCCTGTGGCACCGCAAGAGAGGCGAGTCGGCGCGTCTTCACCGAGGCGCCGGGCGGACCGAGTTCCCGCCTCACCTCGACCAGCCCGCGCTCCTCGAGGCCCCGGAGGGCCGAGGAGGGCTCCGCGCCCAGCTCGGCGGCAAGGGTCTCCAGCGACAGCTCCCCACCCGCGGCGAACAGCGCCTCAATGATCGCCCGCTGGGTGGGCGCTCGCGTGCCCACCGCCGCCAGCGCCTCGCTCGCGTCGAGTTCGGTGGTCAGCAGGACGCGCCGGCGCACGTTGCGCGTGGTCCCCGGCGGGAGGTAGCAGCGGAGGGCATCGCCGAGGGAGCAGTGGTACTCGTCGGCGAGCCATTCGGCCTGGCGCAGGTCGGACTCGGAGAAGAGGGGTTCATCGACGAGCAGCCCGAGGAGGCGCCGGGCCTGCACGGGAGGCGCCTGGTCCGAGAAGCCCACCACGAACCCAGGCAGTCGCTGAGACCCGAAGGGTGCGAGAACGTAGCTCCCGATGCGGACGCGCTCCGGGTCCGACTTCGGGGGCAGATACGAGAACGCGCGCGACAGCCCGCGACCGGGCTGATCCACGATCACGTTGACGTAGGCGCCTCGGATCGACTCCACGCACGCTGGTCCTTAGAGGGTGTATGAGAAGCACGGCATCGGGCGTGATGAATCACGCCCCTACACTCGGGCACGATGAAGATTGTGTTGAGAAAGGGCCCCGTCAAAGGAAGAACCCTCTCCTACGCGCTCTACGTGGCTCGTAGGTCGGGATACCAATCCCGACAATGCCTTTATCAACACAATCTGAATCGTGCCCCTACGTGACGGCGATGCACGGTCGTCTGTGATGTAGGGGCGCGATTCAGATTGCGTTGAGAAAGTGCCCCTACGGACGAGTCGGTTGGTTAGGCACGGGCCGGACAGGCCCGGATCGGGTCAGGTCGGTTGGGTCCGGCGTCCGAGCGCCG
>VGFC01000307.1 GCA_016869045.1 Armatimonadota bacterium | reverse complement strand
AGCACCGCCTCCAGACTCGCCCGACCCAGCACGTCGATGAACTCGTCCAACGCCATCCGAGCCCCAGTGATCAACTCCACGAACGGCAATCAGGTACTGCCCCTCCCGCACCAGGAACTCCGTCAGAGCCTTCCTGTCCCGCGTCTCAGCAATCTGGTATACTCGTCCCACGGCGGTTCTCTCCCTTCGGTTTGGACTTCCTGGGCGCCATCCTACCAGATCGCGCCCGAGAGAACCGCCGCTCCTTCCTCCTTCACTTTCAACTACGGATGGGACAGGCTCGTTCCGGCGGGAGCCAACCCGCTCGACCCCTGTTCCATGGCGGCTCAAGGGTTTCCTTGGTTTGGCGGATGGTCCGGTGCGGTCCTTCCGGCGGGGTCCCTGTCGGCCTCGTCAGGGGGTCGGCCTGCTCGTAGGTCGCTAGCTGCAGGGCGGGCGATGGAGGAGCGGATTTCGCTCATGCACTCAGGCAGGAGTACCCGTACGAACGCGCCGTACAGAACCGCATACACCAACAGGCCGGAGAGCAACCTCGCCCACGCCGCCATACCCAGCCCGGCCAGGACCTCGCGGACCAGCCCGGTTGCCGCCCCGGCGCCTGCGGCCGACAGCAGAACCGGACCCAGTGCCGTCGCGACGTGGCCTAGTTGTACTCCGGCTGTGCCGTAGGCGTAACGCATGTACGGATACGCCAACGCCGACAGCACCACCGTGTAGCTCCACGCGACTCCTGCCACCCCCCACCGAGCGCCGATCAGAAACCCAGCACAGATCAGCGGTGCGCTGATCAGACCCCAGCGGAGTTGCCGGTCCGTACGCCCGACGACCACGAACAGCCACCCGATTGAGTTGAACACGACCTCCCAGAGCCCGGCGAGTGCCAGGATCCGGAGCACGTGGATCGCCGGCCGCCACTGAACGCCATACACCGTCAGGACCACCTCGTCAGCCAGAGTGACCGTCAGAAGCGTGATGGGCGCGCAGACCGCGATAACCACCCGCAGGCTCTTGACATAGGCTTTGGCCAAGCGCTCCGGGTCGTCCTGCAGGCGGGAGAGGGCGGGCAGCATCACCGCGCGCAGGGGCTGGGTCAGGGCGCCGACCGGGTATAGCATGAGCTGATAGGCGCGGGTGTAGTAGCCCAGTGGCACGGCGCCCATCAGCCGACCGATCACCAGGTTGTCCAGGTTGCGCGTGAAGTACCCCAACGCCCGCCAGCCCAGCAGGTTGGCCCCCACTGCGACGAGTTCCCGGAGGCCGGGCGCGCCGCGCGGGCGACCGGGCCGCCAGTGGGCGAGCAGAAGCGCTCCCGATGTGCTGCACGCGTTCATTGCCAGCATCTGCACCACTAGCGCCCACACGCCCAGCCCTAGCGCCGCACAGCCGATGGCTGCCGTGCTGGCGATCGCCAAGGCCGCCACGTCCAGGCCCAGCAGGGCGCGATAGCGCATCCTGCGCTCGAGAAGGGCCCGCGACTGGACGCCCGCCCCGGCGAGGGCGAAGCCGCTCCCCCACCAGATGGCAACCGACCTCAACTCGGGGTGTCCGTAGAAGCGCGCAATCAGGGGCGCGAGAGCCGCGACCATGCCCGACGCCGCTAGCCCTAGAGCCAAGTTCACCCAGAACAGGGCATTGGACTGCGCGCGTGTCAGTACGCGGCGCTGGACGGTTGCCGCCGTCAGCCCCATCTCGGCGAACAACCCCACGAAGCCGCACACCGCCCCCACCATCGCGAACAGGCCGAAGTCCCGTGGCGCGACTAGCCGGGCGAGTGCCGCGGTGGTGGCGATCGCCATCGCCTGCCGCAGCCCTTGCCCGAAGAGCAACGTCGCTGCGCCGCGAGTGACCCGATGGCGCAGGGGCAATCCGCTCCCGTCGGCCGACAGCACATCAGCGGCGTCGGCAGCACCGTCCACCTCCCCCGGCTCGCTGTGGGGGTGTGCCGGTGAATGGTCACTGCCTGAGCTGTCTGGGAATGGGGGGAGCATGAGACCTGGCGCTGTCAGCAGTTGAGGCCGCACCGGGGCATATGCTGGAACCAGCCGTCAGCCTTCGCTGCGGATACTCAGGCCTCGGTGGTTGACCGACGCCTTCTGCGGAGGGCCTATGCCGAACTGACGCAGACGCGGCGGGAGCGGGCAGCCCCTGTGAGTCATCACGGCCATGAAGCCGCCCCCGCCGGCTCCGGTCAGTTTGGCTCCCGCGACGTGGGGCCGGACCGCCTCGAACAGCGCGTTGATCTCGGGGTTCGTGCTATCGGGGTCAAGCACCTTGTTGCACTCCCACTGAGCGCTCATCAGGTGGCCGACTGTGCCCAGGTCGCCGGCGCGCAGTGCGTGGCTGACCTCGTGGGCCAGCGTGTGGATCTCCCGCAGAGCCGCGATGGTCTTCGGTTCGCGGGACAAATAACGCCCCATGACCGTCTGCAGGATGTTCTTGGCCACGCGAGTGCGGCCTGTGTAGACGAGGACCAGGCGGTGAGCAAGTTCCTCCCAGACCTGGGGTGCGAGGTTGAGCGGCTCGATCTGAAGCTGTTGCGGCACCCCGGGCGGGCTGGTCGTCAGCTTCACCCCCCCAACGACTCCCCCCACCTGGTCCTGCCATCCCCCGCCGGCGGTCAGCATCTGCTCCAACCGGAGTACGGCCTCAACCAGACCCTGGGTGGATGGCTCGGACCCTCCTAGGCGCGAGACAGCGGCGATGATTGTCGCAGCGAGGATGCTGCTGGCACCGAGACCTGAGCCCTGAGGCACATGGCAGTGAGTCCTGATCTCGATTCCGGCACCGAAGTCGTCGAGGCTGTCACGCAATGGGACTGACGGGTCAGGGCTGAGTGTGCCGGTGCAGAAGAGAGCGGCCTTCAGGATGGCGAGAGGATCGCCGGGGCGATCGTAAGAGAGCAGGGGCTTGAGTCGCGAGGTCTCCAGGCAGGCATCCGCGTCTTCGGATGCCAGTCGCACGACCCGTTCGCGGAGGGGACGCACGATGGCGCGGATGGGCGGCCGCCCGTCCAGGTCGATCGCGACGTTGACTACGGCGCCACCATGCTCCAGGCAGTACGGCGGCGTGTCCGTCCACCCACCCGCCAAGTCCACGCGCACCGGCGCGTCAGCCACCACACACTGGTCTGGGTCCAGCGCGAGACGTAGCAGCGGCGGTTGGCAGCCGGCAGGGGCGACCGCCTCGGCGACAGCCCCAAAGGCTGCCCGGTTGCGATCCCGGGCTGTGAGGCCTGTCCGCAACTCGGCGTCTGCGGCGGGGGTGTCTGCTAGGAGCTTCCAGGCGCGAGCCCGGTGGAGAGGATGTGCAGCAGATCGAGCGTAGGCAGTGATTCGCCGTCGGGCCAGGGCCAACGCCCGTTTTGGCAGCCCACGCCATTCACCGAGCAGGTGCCGATCACCCGTGTGCTCGATATCGCGCAGAGCCGTATGGTAGGCGACCTGGGCGGCGAGAGCGTCGCGTTGGCGGAGTAAGGCCGGCGCGTCTAGTGCTGACGCGAGGTCGGCGAACGCGAGTCGTGGCGCGGCGAACCACCGGTCAGCAGGCTCGGCGGGCTGGCGTTCCTGCATCCAGAGAGCCAAGGCGAGGGAGCTAGTTGCAGAACCCGGCCCTGAACAGGGGACAGTCCCTCTTCCCTGCCAACACCGGGCAGGGAATGGGACAGTCCCAACGTCACCACGAAGGGCAACGGGGAAGAGCCGGGCATTCCAGAGCGTACGTTCGCCGGCGAGGACGTCGGGCCACACAGCCTGCGGAGGTACACGCCGCTCGGCGAGCCACTCTGTCAGGGGCTGGCCCAGGAAGGTGCACTTGGGGGAAGCCAGCTCCTCGCGGGGATCATCCTTGATGCCGTGGATGACCGCCACATGTCCAGACCGTCTGCGTCCGTCCACGTCGATCCGGACCGGCAAGGTGAAGAGCACCGTGTCGCGCCTGACGGTGAGCGGGTGCTGGTCGGTGCTGACCAGAGAGACTACCGCCCCCGGCTCAACGGTCAACTCGCCAGCGGCCCGAACCTCACTCACGATAGCCGACGAGCCGATGCGGCCGGGCGTGTCGCCGAGTTCGCTGCCGATCACCCGCGCCGAGGGCGCAAGGCGCACCGCAGGCGCGTGGGTCGCCACAGAAGGCTCGAGGCCGAAGAGACGAGTTGCTGCTCCATCCCGGGTGAGCCGATCACGGAAGAGCCGGGTCGTGCCGAGGTGAGCGAACAGAGAGCCCGCCGGCGCTTTGGCGGCGAAGCTACAGTCTCTGAGAGCCTCCGAAAGGCGCGCGGCGTCGGGCTTGCAGACCTGACCGACGAACTTCCGTGGGAGTAGGGCGGCCACGAAATCGGTGTACAGGTCCAGTGGCGGACCGGAACGCAGTCCGCGTTCATGAGCCAGTGCGCAGAGCGCCTTGAGCGCACGGCCCTGGAACAGGAACAACCCGCTGTCGATCGGGACTCGGCCATCGGCTGCGATGGCGCCAGCCCGCCGAAGCTGGGCAGCCGACGCCTTCTGGAGGTACGCGCGCGTCAAACCATCGGCATCGAACGCGTAGACCCCGTGCTGGGTCCCCGTGGTGACGTCGCCCCAGGCCGCGAGGCCAACCACGTCCGCCCTTGGCCATGTAATGCCCTCTGAGCCGAAGTCGAGTAGCACGTCTCCTGAGCCGACGAGGATCCCGTTAGGTAACGTCTTGCCCAATGGCGCGAGATGTGACCAGAGCAGATCGAACACCGCGGCCGGCTGACCGTCGGGGCAGGTTGTGGGAAGAAGGGCGAACACCTTCCCCGTCGCCGCGTGCAAGGGCGCCCGGCGGCTGTCGCCACCGCAATGGAGGATGAGAACGCGACGGCGGCGCAGTCTGTCTGCGAGAGAGGCGGCCGACGATGCGCTGGACCTCTCGTGGCAGAGGGTGCGGCCCAGGGCCCGCAACGCCCAAAGCGTGGCTCCCCCACTGCCAAGACGAGCGCCCGGCGGATCCGCCACGACGACAGGGACCGTACCAGCGGGTAGCAGACCGCGTTGCCGGCGACGCTCCAGCTCCATCGTGTACAGCCGCGCCTGGGCCTTGGTGGAGGCAGTCAGGATGCAATAGTGCCAAGGGGGGCCGATTGAGGTCATTGCGCCTGCCTGGCCAAGGCGAACTTGATGCACCGCACGACGCGCCCTACCTGGGACACCCTCATCCCAGGGAAGATCGGCAGCGACAGCGCACCCTCGAAGGCCTGCTCGGCGACGGGGAAGTCGCCCCGCCTGCCTCGGCACCGGCGAGCGTAGTATGGGTGGTAATGGGCCGGGATGAAGTGGACACTCGCTCCGATGCCGCGGTCGCTGAGGCAGCTGATGACGCGGTCCCGCGTGGCCGAAGGCTCTGGCGTTCGGAAGCGGATCACGTAGAGATGCCACGCGTGATCCACGTGCGACAGGGCCACGGGGCACTGGATCTCCTCGACGTCGGCCAAGGCTTCGGAGTACGCGGCGGCGATCTGCTGTCGCCGACGGCGTAACGTCTCCTGACGGCGGAGCTGGGCGCGCCCCAGGGCGGCCTGCAGGTCGGTCAGGTTGTACTTGTACCCCAGCTCCTCCACCTCGTAGTACCAGGACCTGGCGCTCGCGTAGCGTCTCCAGGCATCGCGGTTCATCCCGTGCAAACGCAGCACCCTCAGGCGCTCATTCCAGTCGGCACGGGCGGTCGTCACCATGCCGCCCTCGCCGGTCGAGAGGGGCTTGGTGACGTAGAAGCTGAAGGCGGTCAGGTCGGCCAAGCTACCCACGGGCTGTCCGCGGAACCGGGCGCTGAGCGAGTGAGCGGCATCTGAGATCACGGCCACCCCGTGGCGGTCGGCGATGGACCGGATTGCGTTCATCTCGCAGGGATGCCCTGCAAAGTCGACCGGTAGGATCGCGCGAGTACGCTTCGTTGTCTTGCGCTCGATCTCGTGCGGGTCGATGTTCAGCGTGTCCTCTGTCACATCGGCCAAGATCGGTTTGGCTCGGACGTACTCGATGGCCTCGAGGGTCGCACAGAAGGTGTAGGGGGTGGTGATGACCTCGTCACCAGGGCCGACCCCGGCGACCACCAGGGCCAAGTGCATTGCGGCCGTGCAGGAGCTTGCGGCAACGGCATGGGGCGCCCTGACGTAGGCAGCGAACTCCTTCTCGAACTTCGCGGTCTCCGGCCCCATCGTCAGCCAGCCGGACCGCAAGACGCGCAGAATGGCCTCTTCCTCGGCCCGGCCCCCATAGGGCCGGTGGAAGGGGATGGGCTTCTGCCCCACCTGGGCGGACCTGGTCCTACCCAAGCGCCTCGATGCTGGCTCCCGTCGCTTGACAGTGGGAGCGCGGACGGCCTCAGACTTCGCTCTTGGGCTTTGAGGAGTCATAGTAGTCATGGTAGTAGCCGTAGCGGCGGTAGTAGTAGCCGTAGTAGTAGTACCCGTAGCCGCCCCTACCGGCCACCGCCTTGTTGATGACTACCCCCAGACAGCGCGTCCCCGTGCGATTGAGGGCCTCCAGGGCCCGGACGAGAACGGGGCGTCTGGTCACGCCTATCTCGATCACAAGCACGACCCCGTCCACCAAGGACGCCAAGGCCTGGGCGTCCGCGAATAGGACGGCCGGAGGTGAATCGAAAACCACGAGACTGGCCAGCTTCCGCAGCTCCGCCACCATCGCCGTCATCTGGGCGGACTCCAGGATCTGGAGCGCGTTCGGGGGCGTGGGGCCGGAGGTGATCGTCCTCATCCCGGGGTAACGTGTCTCTTGGAGAACCGCCGCTATCGGCTGCTCGCCCACGACACAACTCGTGACGCCGGTCTCATTGGGCAGACCCAGGTTGGCGGCGATAGCCGGGCGGCGCAGATCCGTGTCAGCCAGCACGACGCCCTCTCCCATCTCCCCGCAGGTGGCAGCGAGGTTGATGGCTGTTGTGGTCTTGCCCTCTCCGGGACCCGGGCTGGTGACCAGGACACACGTCACGGGGCCGTCCGTCGCTGCGAACCGGAGATTGGAGCGCAGGGTCCGGTAGGGCTCCGCGGATGCCGCTTCCCCGTCAGATGCGTCGATCGTTGCGCTGTGCGGACTGCGCACCTTAGGGATGACGCCGAGGATCGAGAGACCGTAGTCGCGCTCAAGCTCCTCCGGGTCCTTGATCGTGTTGTCAAGGTGGTCAACAACCACAGCGAGCGCCAGCCCGCCGATGACCCCCAACAGGAGGGCCATGATCAGGTTCAGGCGCTTGTTCGGCGCCACCGGTTGCCTCTGGACGGTCGCGTGGTCCAGAACTGAGGCCCCCGCCGCCTCCGTGGCCTGGGCCAGGTTGAGTGACTGGAGGGTGTCCAGCAGGGCAAGGTAGCTCTTCTCCGCGATCTCCATCTCGCGCTGGCGTTGCGCGAGCTTCTGCTCAACGTCGGGGATGCGCGCCAGCTCGCCTTGGGCTCGGGCCAACGTACCTTCCATTGCGGCAAGATGCGCCTGGTCCGAGATTAGCTTCACCTGGCTCTGTGTAACCTGGCTCAGCAGTTCCTGACCCAGGGGGTTGGTAACGCGCGTTTCGCCCTGGACCGTTCGGCCGAGTTCGTCCGCCAACTGACGCTCGAGTTCATTGATACGGGCGTCTAGCTCCGAAACGCCCGGGTGCTTCTCAGTCACCTTCTCCAATAGGCTCGCACGCTGTTCCTGGGCCGCAACCAGCCTGCTGCGCAGGTCGGCAGCGGTCGTCGTGGATTGGGTGGTCGTTGAGGCGACCACCGCCTGCTGTTGGGCAGTCAGCTGCTTGCGGAGAGTGGCGACCCCTGCTTCGTCGGCCCTTACCGCGGCCTGGGCCGTCGATACGGCGTCGGTCAGGCTGCTTACACGCGCGGTGAGCGTTGTCGCAGCCTCCGGGACCGAGGCCAGGCCACTCTCCTTGAGGAGGTTGCGCAGAGCCTGGCCCTGCTCGTCGAGTTCGGCTCGAGCCTTTCCCGCCTGCTCCTCAACCCACGCTGCGCCCTTCTTCGCTGACTCGCGGTTGCTGAGCAGATTGCGCCATTCATACTCCTGGCAGATGGCGTCAGCGTAGGAGGCGGCCAGGTCCGGCACCGTGGAGCGACAGGTGACTCCAATCACGTCCGTATCACGGACTCCCGCGACCGTGCACTGCACCAGAAGGCGACGGCATTCGTCCGCGATGGCCGGCAAGGAACGCCGGATGGCCTCCAACAGCCGTTGCCGCGCGCCTGACGGCACGGCGGCCTCGGCGGGTCCTCGGACTTCCTCGATGCCTGGGGGATAACGCGCGCTGTCGCCTTCCGAGCCGTTCAGCCCCCAGTTGACGACCAGCTTCTCCAGGTCGACACGCGAGAGCCCGGCGGCACGCTGCAGGTCCCCCAAGGCCGGGAGTACGTCGCCCCGCAGGGCGTCAGCAGCTTCCTGCGGTAGCCACGGCGGCGGCAGACCGCCAGCGCCTGTTGCCTTGGTTTGGCTGCTCCCCGCGGGCTCCGTAGGAATCAGCGCGGCCACCACGATCTGCCGTGCGGCGACGATGCGGGCTGCGCTCTTGATGCGCGTTGGGCTCTTCACGATCTCAATCTGGGTGCCTAGCGTGCGGGCCCTCCCCATGCCCGTGAGCTGCATGAGCACGTCTCGCTCAGCGCCTTGCGAAGAACGCCCCCCTGTCTCAACGAGGAGCGTCGCTCGACCCTCATACACGGGTGTCTGCGTAGCGTTGTACGCAACCGCGCTCACCATGGCTACGGTGATGCAGCCCACAAGCCACCACTTGCGGTGGTCAAGGAGCCGCAGGTAGCGCCGGATGTCGAGCCCTGCTGCATCCGCCGGTACGCCAGTGTGTTCCGTCGGTCGTGCTTCCAATCGCTGCACCCTTCTTCTTCAGGTGCCAGGCAGCAAGTGTCTGGTCGCACTGCTTGCTTCGCCCGGCACCCCTCAGATTCCTCCTCGTCGGGGATACGGTGACGGCCCCCCCGCAAGAACGCAGAGTTGGGATTTCGCCGGCCACGTGCCGGTGACCTCCCAAGGGGGTGCTCGCGGACGGGGAAACTGCTGATGGGGCCAGGTGCTCCGGCCTCGCAAGGCAGAGCCGACGTGCCTCCGACGAAGGGTAGTGCGATTCGTGCTGTTCCCATTGCGTGGCTGCACGAAAACACTGGGGCCGATCGTCCCGAGTGCGGTATACGGGCTTCGGAAGCGCTTAGAGCGCTGTCGTGGAGTGGACGACGGAGACAACCAGCGACGGACGGGCCCCGCGCCAAGCGCCAGCCCACGCAGGGATTGCTCACGGTCCGGAACCACGACGAAATCCAACCCAGGGGAGGCTCA
>VGFC01000306.1 GCA_016869045.1 Armatimonadota bacterium | reverse complement strand
GCTCCAGCAGCGGGCCTTCGACCTCCTTGGAGTCCGACCCTGATGTACCCAGTACGACGACACCACCGATGACTCGAAAACCCCCATTCCTCGGCACTTCTCCGGGTTTGGGGGGACGGAACTTCGGACTAGGAGCCTGTCCGAGTAACGCCTGGGGAGCCTGTTTTCGCAGGTTGCCTGTGTATGCTTGCCCGCGCTAGCATATACTCCACGAGGGGCTAGAGGGGTTACTCGGACAGGCTCCTAGCGCACGCGAGTTCAAGGGTGCTCCCTCGACTATGCAGCCTCCCCCCGCCTCCACACTCTGCGGATGCAGTGGTTGCGCGGTTCTGCGACATAGAGGGTACCATCCGGACCCAACATCAGGCCGTGCGGGTCGGCCAGTTCTGCGCTGCTGGCCCGCCCCCCATCCCCGCTGTACCCTTCGGTGCCTGTTCCTGCTAGCGTAGCGATCGTGCCGTCGGGTGTTACTTCCCGAATGACAGAGTTGCCGCAATCCGCGATGTACATACGGTCGTCGGGGCCGACTGCTACGCCCCGCGGCCAAGCAAGGTGAGCGCTCGCGGCAGGACCTCCGTCCCCGCTGTAGCCCTCAGTGCCAGTACCGGCTACCGTACTGATGGTGCCGTCCGCCGTTACCTTGCGGATGCGGTGGTTCTCAGTGTCGCCGATGTAGAGGCAGCCGGCTGCGCCGACGAACACGCCGCGAGGTCTGGCCAACCGGGCCCGAACGGCCGGCCCCGTATCTCCGCTGTAGCCGGCCACGCCCGTTCCCGCCACAGTGCTGATGGTTCCATCGAGGCTCAACTTCCGAATGCGGTGATTACCTGTGTCAGTGAAGTATAGCGTCCCGTCGGTCGCGAGCGCCACGTCCTGGGGCCACGCTAGTTGCGCGCGGGTGCCTGGCTCGCCATCCCCGCTGTAACCGGATGCCCCGGTTCCCGCCACGGTGGTAATGGTTCCATCGAGGCGTACCTTCCGAACACAGTGGTTGCTTGTATCGGTGATGTAGAGGCTCCCGTCTGGCCCCACCTCGACATCGCGGGGGGCATTCAGCCGGGCACGCGTAGCCAGGCTACCATCTCTGCTGTAGCCAGGGGTTCCGGTGCCCACCACGGTGCTGATCGTGCCATCGAGGCTCACCCTCCGGATGCAGTGGTTCATGGTGTCAGCGATGTAGAGGCTGCCGTCTGATCCCTGCCACACATCGCGGGGCCAGTTCAGCTGGGCGTTCGCGGCTGGTCCTCCATCCCCGCTATAGCCGGGCGCGCCGTTGCCCGCTACTGTGGCAATCAGAGCGCCTCGCGAACGCGTCAATACCTGTCCCTCCCACCTCCAGCGACGGACGCCTTAGGGCCCCCCGGTCGGGCGACGCTCTCCCTCGGTGCGCCACTTGACGTAGTCGAAACTCCAGCGGTAGTTTTGGCTGAATTGCTTGCCGCCATCCAGCCAGGCAGCGCGGACGCCACCACCGAAGACCTTATCCCCCCGGTCGCGGTAGGCGGCGTCTCCCGTCTGCAGATACACCCAGGCAAAGGCGGGCGCGACCAGAAGGTTGAGCCCCGGGGCAGCCCCGGTCGGATCATCCGCGCGATAGAAGAAGGCCTGCTTCTCCTCGATCCACGCTCGCTTCCAGCACTCATCAATACCCATTCTGATGGCCGGAAGGATACGAGGATCCTTCTTCACCTGGTCGTGGTAGGAGATGAGTGCTTCGCAAGTCAGACCGAACATGAACGGTGCCCAGTTTGCAGACACGTTCTCGACGAACCACTGGTTGAGGTGCCCCAACGCGTACTCGACAGCTTGCTCCAGTTTCGGGTGTGTCGGCTCCCCGAGGGCCTCGGCGACGAGATAGGCGTTGATGCAATAGGCCGTCTCGCGGCTGTGTTCCTCCCCCGGGGCCCCGCCGACCGCCGCGTAGGGGGAGTTCTTCGAAAGGAGAACTGCCGCCGCCTTCGACCTCTCATCGCCGGTGCGCCTGAAGTGCATGTAAAGTCCGTGCGGGAAGACTCGCCATCCTGGCACTCCGCCGTTCAGCGCCAAGACATAGCCACGATAGATCTCCAGCGACTGCGCAGCGAACTCGTTCCACCTCGCTTCCCCTGTGTACTCGGCGATCTGATAGAACACCCGCGCTCCGTCGTAGTACCACACGTGCGCTTCACTGACATACCCTTGATCAATCCTGAACGCCGTTGCGAGCCCGAGCCCGTGCTTCGCTCCGAACTCCTTCATATTCTCTTCCCACAGCCCCAGCTCAGGAATGGGAACGGATTCCATGGTCAGGCCCGGCATCGTTGGTCTCTCCTGGGATGCACAGGGGTCCAACCGGAACAGACTGACAACCACTGCTAACAGCACTGCTCTAGACATGATGCGGATCCCTCCCCTGATGACAGGTTGCCAGCAGTTGCCCCGGAGACCTCCCGCTTGCAGGGGGAGACTCCCACCAGGGGTAAGATACAAGACCGCCGGGGCCTCTCAAGCCCCGACCATCTCATACGCCGCCTCGTACATCGCCACGATGTTCTCCGGCGGGCTGATGGCCTGCAGGTTGTGGCAGGGGCCGAGGATGTACCCGTCGGGGCCGAGCAGGCGCAGGTTGTCGGCGACCTCCTGCCGCACTTCCTCGACCGACCCGAACGCGAGCGTGTATTGATTGTCCATCCCGCCGTGGAAGACGAGGCGGTCGCCGAAGTCACGCTTGAGGGGCTCGCGGTCCATCCCCTTCGCCCGCCACTGCACGGGATCGAGCACGTCGATTCCGGCCTCGATCATCTGCGGGATGTTCGCCCGCACCGCGCCGTCGCTATGGTGGAACGCGAAGGCCCCCGCCGAGTGCACGAGGTCGGTCATGCGCCGGATGTGCGGGACGAAGAACTCGCGGATGTGCTCGAGTGACACAAGCAGCCCCTCCTGCGAGCCTACGTCCTCCGCGACCCAGGTCCAGATCACCGCGCCCGGCGCCGCCTCGTACGTTCGCAGCGTCTGCTGGTAGCACAGCTCGTACAGCTTGCCGAGGACGTAGTGGACCATCTCGGGGTTGTCGATCAGGTCGATGTAGCCCTGCGCCGTGCCGCGCAGGAACTTGTACGTGGCGAACGGTTCCGAGCCCCCGCCCCGGATGACCTGGTCCTCGTTCCCCTTCGCCTGATCGGGGACGCCGGCGTAGTCCCACCAGTCGGGGTTCGGCCACGCGTAGCTCGCCTCGATCTCGGCGACGCTCGAGTACTGCGCGAGCGGGTGGTAGACCACGTCGGCATACGTACCGAGGCCGTAGTCGCTCTGCTGGTAGCGGATGCCGAACACATCCTCGCTCGGCGGGAGGGTCGGCCCGACATAGCGCGGGCCCAGGTCCACCGTCGGGTCGATGTGCAGGCGCTCGTAGACCTCCGCCATGCTTGAGGCTCCGAGGTGAGCCATCAGCTTCTGTGTCGCCTCAGGAGTAGCGCGGAAGTCGCAAGGCACGCGATCGGCCTTGCCGTGGTTGAGTACGGTCAGCCAGCGTTCGCGAGGGGTCATCATGGCCGGGAGGTTCGCACCAGCGGGCAGGTGGCCCTTCCTTCCCGGGAAGGTATCGCGCCCGTCCGCTGCGAACTTGCGGCGGCTCGCACCACCAAAGGAGAAGGGATTTCACCATGGGATCACTCGGATACGACGACACCCCCATCATCCCCGGCACGCCCTGGCACGTACACGACGGCACGCGGCCGCAGCCGCCGGTGGTTGCGCCCGGCACCGAGAGCAGCCAGGAGAAGGCCGGTGCGCCGCCCTCGGACGCGGTCGCTCTGTTTGACGGCACCAGCCTGGCCGGTTGGGTGGGAGGCGACGGGCAACCTGCGAAGTGGAAGGTTGAGGACGGGTACATGGAGGTCGTGCCCGGCACGGGGAACATCCAGACCGTCGAGCACTTCGGCGACTGCCAACTGCACGTGGAGTGGCGCGCTCCGTCGGTGGCCAAGGGGGAGAGCCAGGGACGCGGCAACAGCGGCGTGTTCCTGATGGCCCAGTACGAGACTCAGGTCCTCGATTGCTACGAGAACCCCACCTATCCCGACGGCACCACCGGCGCGATCTACGGTCAGTACCCGCCTCTGGCGAACGCCTGCCGCGCACCCGGCGAGTGGCAAGTGTACGATATCCTGTGGGAAGGGCCGCGCTTCGAGGGCGCGAGCTGCGTGAAGCCCGCGTACGTCACCGTCATCCTCAACGGCGTCGTGCTGCACAACCATGTCGAGCTGATGGGGAACACCTCGCACCGGGTCCTGACCGACTACATCGCGCATCCGCCGACCGGGCCGCTGATGCTCCAGGACCACGGGGACCTCGTCCGCTTCCGCAACATCTGGTACCGCCCGCTGAAGGGGTACGACGAGGGGTAGTGAGCTGCGGCTGAGAGGGGAGAACCGGTCGTCCGCCGAGTGTTCTTGCCTCAAGCGATGGGGCCCGTCGCACTGGGCCCAGGATCGCCTGAAGGCAAAGGGAGTGAGTTGCGATGGCGACGATCTACATCCCGTTCTACAGCCGCTACGGGAATGTCGAGACGATGGCGAAGGCCGTGGCCGAGGGCGTGCGCGAGGCGGGCGCAGAGCCGAAGCTCGCGTTCACCGGCGACGTGATGACACCGGCGGAGGCCATGCAGAACGACGAACGGTGGCTGGCGACCCACCAGCGTCTGACGAGCGAGTACCCGCTCGTGTCCTCGGATGAGCTAGCCCAGGCCGATGGCGCGATCTTCGGCTCGCCGACGCGCTTCGGGAACATGGCCGCGCAGATGAAGAACTACATCGACTCGCTCGGAGGCCTGTGGGTGAGCGGAGCCACCATCGGCAAGCCCGCCGGGACCTTCGTGTCCACGTGGAGCATCCACGGCGGCCAGGAGACGACGAACTTCACCATGTGGCCGACGCTGATCCACCTGGGCTTCATCATCGTGGGAGTGCCGTACTCCACGACGGAGCTGCTGACGACGACAACTGGGGGCACGCCCTACGGGCCGTCACACGTGGCCGGGCCTGCAGCCGACTTCCCCGTCGATGAGACGGAGCTGCACATCTGCCGCGTGCTGGGGAAGCGGGTCGCGGAGATTGCGACGATCCGCGCAGCAGCGAAGTCGTAAGGTCTCGCCTGCAGGAACCAGGCGCCTCCGGCCCGAAGTCGTAGGGCATGGTGACCGTGCTGCTGTGGATCGGGATCGTCCTGGCGATCCTGGTGATGCTCGCCGGAGTGCTGGCCTGCCTGGTCGGACTGCCGGGGAGCGTGGCCGTGCTGGTGGTCTCGTTCGTCCTCTCCGCGAGCACCCACTGGCAGCGCCCTCCGTGGTGGGCGCTGCTCATCTTCCTCGGGCTCACCGCGGTCGCCGAGACCGGCGACAACCTCCTGAGCGCCTGGGGCACGAAGCGGTATGGCGGGAGCACGAAGGGCGCCTTCTGGGCGCTCATCGGGGGCATCGCGGGCGCGCTGTTGCTCGGTTGGCTCGGGCCGCTGATTGGTGGACTCGGCGGCCCCCTCGGGTCGATCGCGGGCGCCATCCTCGCGCCCATCGCCGGCGGCTTCGCAGGGGGCTTCCTCGGGGGCTACTGGTACGAGCTGCGTCAGGGCCGCCCGAAGGACGAGGCGCGACGCGCGGGCTGGGGCGCGTTCCTGGGGCGAGCCGCCGGGTCACTGCTGAAGGCGATCATCGCGGCGACGATGGCGACCGTCACCATCTGGATGCTCTTCCGAGCCGGCGGGCCGTTTAGCAACTGAACCACGAAGACCTCGAAGAAGGCACGAAGACGGCGTCTGCCGTTCTTCGCGTGTCTTTGTGCTTTCTTCGAGGTCTTCGTGGTTCAGGCCGTCCCGCGTCAGTACTTCAGCGCGACTTCCTTCCCCGTCGCCGCACTGCGATAGAGCCCGTCCAGGATCGCGATCACATCCAGCGACTGCTCGGCCGGGACGGGGGAGGGCAGGCCCTTCGCCACCGCCTCGGCGAAGGCCATGCACTCCTTGGCGTGCGGCGCGCCGCCCTCCGCGCGGGTGAGCTGCGTGTTGAAGTGCTGCTTCGTCTTGTTGTTGGTGGTCAGAATCTCGTTGCTCGGCCAGTGCGCGCCCGCATCCTCCCCGTAGAGCCACATCTGCATGTCTTCGCTCTCGGTCTTGTGGTTCAGCAGCCAGCTGACCTCCAGGATCAGCGTCGCCCCGCTCTCGAACCGCACGAACGCCGTCGCGAACTCCTCCACATCCCACTCCTTGGGGATCGGCCCGCCCCAGTTGCTGAAGGCGCCCTTCTTGCGCGCGAGCCGCGTCTGCGTCTGCCCCGTCACGCTAACGGGCTTCGGGTGGCCCATCATCCAGAGCGTGAGATCGAGGATGTGCACCCCGATGTCGATGCACGGCCCGCCGCCGGAGTGCTGCTTCAGGATGAAGCCCGGCCGCGTCGGCGCGCCCGAGCGCCGCAGCATCCAGCAGCGCGCATGGTAGACCTCGCCCAGCCGGCCCGTGTCGATCTCGGCCTTCATCGCCTGCGCCGAGCCCTGGAAGCGGAAGTGCTGCGCGGTCATCAAGAGCTTCCCGCTCTTGTCGCGGGCCTTGATCATCTGCTTGATGTCGTCCGGCGTCGGCGCCAGCGGCTTCTCACAGATGACGTTCTTCCCCGTGTTCAGCGCGGCGACCGTCAGCGGCGTGTGGTACATGTTCGGCGTGCAGACATCCACGATGTCGATGTCCCCGTTCGCAATCAGCTCGTACGGGTCCTCGTACAGCAGCTTCACCCCGAGCTTCTCGCCCTGCCGCTTCAACGCGCCCGGCTCCACATCCGCCAGCGCGTGAATCTCGGTCAACGGGCTCTCCAGCCAACCCGGCAAGTGGGCGTTGGCAATCCCGCCAACACCGATGATCCCAGCCTTCAGAGTCTTGGGCATGTAGGCTCACGTCCTTCTGTCTGATTCGTGTCCTGCAATGACCGCCAAGGGGCGGCAACGGAAGCATGTCTTCCCTGCTTCCGTGCGATCACCTCCCCTGCGCGAACGTCAGCACTTGCTGCCCATTCGGCGTTTCGTGTATCATCCTTGGCGAGGACGGAGGTGACCCACGATGGCGGTCGACGAACTCCTTAGCCGGATCACGACCGACCCCGGCATCTTCGGCGGAAAGCCGATCATCCGGGGTATGCGCGTGAGTGTGGAGCACATCCTCAAGGCCCTAGCCGCCGGCGTGCCGGAAGACGAACTCCTCGCCGACATACCCATCCTGGAGCCGGACGACATCCGGGCGTGCCTGGCCTACGCCGCCGGTCCCGGTGCGCGAGCAACCGGCTGGCCTAAGATCCCTGGTCGTCAGACCTCCGTGCCGGAGGGGGGATCGGCTTGCCCGACGAACTCGTAGCCAGGGTGAGCGAAGCGTGCTGACCTTCCTGTTCTGGAACATACGAGGCAATGCAGTGGCGTCTCGGCTTGGCCGGATGGCCGAGGCCCACTCGGTGGACGTGCTCGTGCTCGCGGAGTGCCGCATCCCGCCCGCCGAACTGCTGGCCACCCTCAACCAGGGGCCACCGGCGAGGCAGTTCGCTCTGGCGGCAGGCGCAACGCGGGGGATCGCGGTCTACACGCGCTTCTCTCGGCACTTCACGAGCCACCGCGAGGCCTCGCTGAACGGTCGTGTCCATGTATGGAGCCTCGCACTACCCGCCCGTCCGGCACTCCTGCTGGTGACGGCGCACCTACCCAGTCCCCTCCACATGAGTCGCGCGGGCCGGCAGCAGATGTGCGCGAGGGCTGCACGCACCATGCGCGAGCATGAGAGACAGCTCGGGCATCGGCGGACCCTCGTTGTCGGTGACCTGAACCTAGACCCATTCGAGTCGGGCGTCCTCGGGGCCGAGGGGTTCCACGCGGTGATGACGAAGGAGCGGGCAGCACGCGGCAAGCGGACGGTTCAGGGGGCGTCGTGTGCGCTGATGTACAACCCCATGTGGGGGGCCTTCGGGGACGTGTCGCCTGGGCCCGCCGGCACATACCACTACGCCGCCGCAGAGCCTGTGTGCCAGTTCTGGCATGTGTATGACCAGGTGCTGGTGGGCGCCGATCTGTTGTCCAGCTTCGATGCACGCCGCCTCGCGGTTCTGGACTCCGACGGACGGGAACGGCTCGTTAGCGGGCGCGGCTTCCCCAACGCGCGCTCCGCTTCGGACCACCTGCCCGTGGTGTTCGGGCTCGCGATCTGAAGGAGGACGTGGGAATGCAGGACGCTCGTAGTCTGTGGCCCGATAACATCGCCGTACCAGCCGTGCGGACACCCGTTGCCATCTTGCGGGAGCAGGCTGCGTTGCTTGGGCCGGTGACCAAGAACATCGTGGAGGCCGACGTTTGGACACAGGCCTCAGATGACGGCAAGCGCATCGTGCACACATTCGTGTTGGTCGCCCCGGCGCTCGACAACTACGCCTATCCCCTGTTCGTCGCCTCCCATGACCCCGTTCGGGTCTATCCAGTGGAGTTGGTGCCAGGCGCCGGGGGCGGGCCCTACGTAGCCGGCGACGAGGAAGACCTGACGATAGGGCTCAGAGGTATCCTGCAGTCCACGCCGACACGCGAGGTCGTCGAAGCGCTCCTGGCCCAGAGCCAGGCCGTGACCGTGTAGTCACGTGCCTACGGGCTGCCACCTCTCGACCTGCTGATGATGGGCGGCACTCCTCACAGGCCTGTGCCCGCCCGACACCTAAGGAATGCCCCCATGTCCACTTCCCTTCCTCCTCCCGCCACCTGCCGTGCGGGTTGCGCTGTCGTGACGATCACCCCGCCCGTCGGGGTGTCGCTGGCCGGGTACTTCCATGACCGCATCTCCGAGAGCGTGCGGGATGACCTGTGCGCTCACGCGTTGGTGCTGGAGCATGAGGGCGAGCGGATCGCGCTTGTCTCGTGCGACCTGATCTGCATCGACGGCGAGTTGGCCGATCCGGCGAAGGCGCTGATCCGGGAGCAAACGGGCATCCCGCCCGAGCGCGTGCTGATCTGCGCGACCCACACGCACACGGGGCCTGAGATCCGCAAGGGGAGCGTCGTGCCGCGCATGGATGAGTGGGTTGAGACGCTTCCGGGCAGAATCGCCCAAGCCGTCGGCGAGGCGGCGGAGGGAATGTTCACCGCGACCCTCCGGCCGAACCGCACGTGCGCCGAGGGGCTGTCATGGAACCGACTCTGGCGCGTGAAGGACGGGCGCGAGGTGTTCGGGCGGCCGGCGGACGCCATCGGGCCGGCGGGGCCCATCGACCCCGAGGTCGTCACGGTCGGCATCGTGGATGAGCACAACTGCCTGCGCGCG
>VGFC01000305.1 GCA_016869045.1 Armatimonadota bacterium | reverse complement strand
GAAGCGGCAGCGGTTCACGCAGATGTTCGTGTAGTTGATGTGCCGATTGACGATGAAGTAGGTGACGTTCCCGTTCTTGCGTTCGCGGACGCGGTTCGCCAGCTCCCCAAGCTCTAGGATGTCGCCGCGTCGGTAGAGGAAGAGACACTCCTCCGCCGTCAGGCGCTCCTGGGCTTCGACCTTCTCGCGGATGGACTCGATCACAAGAAGACCTCAAGGCACACGCCGGCCAGGATCAGCAGGCTCGCAATGCCATTGGCGGTGAAGAAGGCGGCGTTGACGCGCGAGAGGTCGTCGGGCGAGACGATCGCGTGCTCGACGACGACGACAACCCCCACGATGCCGCCCGCCGCGTAGTAGAGCGCGCCCATCCCCGTCAGCCACCCGAACAGCACCACCAGTACGAGGAACGCTGCGTGGAGCGCCGATGACACCTGCAAAGCCCCTCGCCGGCCCAGAGCTACAACCGCGGAGTGGATGCCGTGCGCGCGGTCGAAGTCCTCGTCGATTAGTGCGTAGATGATGTCGAATCCCGCGACCCAGCAGATGACAGCCAGGGAGAGCACCATCGGCGGGTAGTCGAAGGTCGGCTTCACCGCCAGCCAGGCGCCCATCGGGGCGATCCCGAGGGAGAGACCGAGCGCAACGTGGCACCAGGCGGTGAACCGCTTTGTGTAGGAGTAGCCCAGCAGGACGACGAGCGCGGGGAAGGACAGCACGAAGCAGAGGCGGTTCAGCATCCCCGCCGCCAGGACGAACAGCGCACTGCTGAGCAGCGTCAGCGCCCAGGCGCTGCCGAGGCGGACGCGGCCGGCGGGCAGCTCGCGCCCCTGCGTGCGCGGGTTGAGCGCGTCCATCTCGCGGTCGGTCACGCGGTTGAAGGCCATTGCGGCCGTTCGCACCGAGACGGCGGCGACCACCATCCAGCCGAGCTGCCAGGCCGTCGGCAAGCCCCAAGCGTGGATGAAGGCGGCGCTCAGCACGAAGGGGAGCGCGAACACGGAGTGCTCGAACTTCACGAGGCTGAGGTAGTCGCGGAGCCGGCTCATGGTTCCGGGGGCGGCGACCAGCGGGGTTGGTCCACGTTCGGCACGCCGAGGTGTTCGAGCGCGCGGCTGACGACCGTCGCGACGAGGTCGTCGATGGTGGTCGGCTGAGTGTAGAAGTGCGGGCACGCCGGCAAGATCACCGCACCCGCCTCGGTGAGTGTCGTCATGTTGCGCAGGTGGATCAGGCTCAGGGGCGTCTCGCGCGTGACCAGGACGAGCGGCCGTCGCTCCTTGAGGCAGACGTCCGCCGCGCGGGTCACGAGGCTCTCGGCCATTCCGGCGGCAATGCGGCCGAGCGTGCCCATGCTGCAGGGCGCCACGAGCATCGCATCGGCGCAGGACGACCCGCTCGCGGGAGGCGCGGAGAGGTCGTCGCAGGCGTACCACCTCACCCCTGCGTCGGGCCCGCCCAGCTCGCGCAGGTCGATGCCGAGTTCGTGGCGCACGATGTCGCCCGCGGTCGGGGTGAGGGTGCCCCAGACCTCCACGCCCTTCTCCGCCAACGCCCGGATGGCGCGGTCGGCGTAGATCGCCCCGGAGGCCCCGGTCACTGCGACGAAGACGGTCATCGGCGTGTCGCTCCCACGATCGTGGCGATCCCCAGCAGTTGCGGATGAACCTCGATGTCCGTGAAGCCGCATTCCTCAAGCAGGGCGCGCATCTCTGCCACGGAGAGGAAGCGCATGATCGAACGGACGAGATACCGGTAGGCGCCCGCGTGTCGTCGCGCGACACACCACACCACGAGCGGCACGAGCGCCCGCAGCCCGGCGGACCTCGCCCGGCCGAACGCGCCCGTGGGCCGGAAGAACTCGAGGATGGCCAGCCGCCCGCCAGGCTGCAGCACACGGTGCGCCTCCTCGAGCCCGGCCCGCGCGCTGTGCAGGTTGCGGATACCCCAGGCCGCGGTGAACCCGGCACACGACGCGTCCGGCAGCGGCAGGCGGCACGCGTCGGCGGAAACGACCAGCAGTCCCCTGCTCGCCTCGATCTTCGGCACCCCGAGGCGCAACATCTCCTGCGCGAAGTCCGTCAGCAGCCCCCGACACTCCGGGTACCGCCGCTGGACCGCCAGTGCGAGGTCACCTGTGCCGCCGCACACATCCACCAGCAGGTCCCCGGCCTTCGGCCTGAGCAGAGCGGCGGTCCGATCCCGCCACCGCTCATCCAGGCCGACGCTGAGCACGCGGTTCAGGAGGTCGTATGTCGGCGCGACGTCGTCGAACAGGCGCTGAATGACCTGCGGCTCCGCGCCGGTTACGTCAGACCGAGGCTCGACCAGATCTCGTCGATCCGGCGCTTCACGTCCTCGGTCATCGTGATCTCGTCCGGCCATGGTCTCCGGATGCCCTCTTCGGGCCATTTCCTCGTGGCGTCGATCCCCATCTTCGTGCCGACGGTCGGCTGCGGCGCGGCGTGGTCGAGCACATCCACTGGCCCTTGCACGAAGGTCACGTCGCGCTGCGGGTCGATGTTGTTCAGGACCTTCCAGACGACCTCCGAAGTGTCCTGGACGTTCACGCCCTCATCGCAGATGACGAGGACCTTGGTGAACATCATCTGCCCCATGCCCCACAGACCGTGCATCACCTTCTGCGCGTGTCCCGGGAAGCGCTTGCGGATGGAGATCAGCGCCAGGTTGTGGAAGACGCCTTCCAGCGGCAGGTTGAGGTCCACGATCTCCGGGAACGTCATCTGCAGGAGGGGCAGGAAGATGCGCTCCGTCGCCTTGCCCATGTAGCAGTCTTCCATCGGCGGCCGCCCGACGATCGTCGCTGGGTAAATCGGCTCGCGACGACGGGTCATGCAGGTCACGTGGAACACGGGGTAGTCGTCCTCCAACGAGTAGTACCCCGTGTGGTCGCCGAAGGGACCCTCGCGGCGCGTCTCACCGGGCTCCACGTACCCTTCGAGCACGATCTCCGCGTCCGCGGGCACCTCCAGGGGGATCGTCTCGCACTTGACGAGTTCCACCGGGCTCTTCCGCAGGAAGCCCGCGAGGAGCATCTCGTCCACGTCCTCCGGAAGAGGCGCGGTCGCGGCGTAGGTGATCGCGGGATCGCCGCCGAGCGCGACCGCCACCGGCATCCGTGTGCCGAGCTGCGTGTGCCGGCGATAGTGGCGCGCGCCCACCTTGTGCACGTGCCAGTGCATGCCGGTGGTCGTGTCGTCGAAGAGCTGCATTCGGTACATGCCGACGTTGCGCACGCCCGTGTCGGGGCACTTCGTGATCACCATCGGCAGCGTGATGAAGGGGCCGCCGTCCTGGGGCCAGCACTTCAGAACGGGTAGCTCCCGCAGGCTGAAGCCCTCGGTCTTGGCGACCTCCTGGCACGGCCCGGAGGAGACGGTCTTGGGGAGGTAGCGGGAGAGGCTCAGGAGCTGGAACCCGGCGCGGACCTTGCCGCCCAGGCTCGTTGGCGGCTGCTGTCTCAGCAGCCCGCGAATCTCCTCCGCGACCTCCTCGACGCTGTCCACTCCCAGTGCCATCGCCATGCGTCGGAACGAGCCGAAGGCGTTCGTCAGGACGGGCATCTGGTAGCCGGGCACGTTCCCAAAGAGCAGCGCGGGACCGTTCGCCTTGCAGACCCGGTCGGTGATCTCGGTGATCTCGAGCTCGGGACTCACCGGCGCAGTCACGCGCCGGAGCTCGCCGGCCCGTTCCAGCGTGGCGATGAAGTCCCGGAGATCGTGGTAGGCCATGGTCAGTTGCCGAGTGACACGAAATGGAGCGTTCGCGGCGAAGGCTGCTCATCGAGCCGCGCCCCGGCCGCGCGGGCCAGCGCCCCGGCTGGGATGAGCGGCGTGTCGTGGTAGAGCATCGGCGGCACATCGACCCTCACTTCGCGGTCGTCCCAGCAGACGAGCGGGCTGTTCAGCCGGAAGCGGAACGTGCCGCGGAGGGACGTGACGGTGACCGTCTGCCCCTTGGTGTCCCAGTCCCACGTGGCGCCCAGGTCCCGCAGGATCGCCGGCGCCGGCACCAGGACGCTTCCGTTCGCCACCAGGATCGGGCCGGCGTCGCCCAAGTCGTGACCGTTCACGGTCACTTGAATCGGCTCCTCCGGCACGTGCGCCTGCCAGGTGCCCGAGTCCGTGGTCAACACCATCCCCGCGTCGCCGGCGCCTGCCTGCGCCGTCATCTCGGAGAGGGTCACCAGCTCGTAGCCCATCGCGATCAGCTCAGGCACCGCCCGCCGCACGGCCGCGATCGTCTGCTCGCGGCTGCCCCCGCCATCGTGGCAGAGGATGTTGGCGCCGGGCTTCGCGCCGGCGATGATCCGCCGGTGGATCGTGTCTGCGCCCCGGCGCTGCCAGTCGTTCGTGTCGCACGACCACAGGGCGATGTTGTAGCCGGCCTCCAGGACCGCCTTGCGCACGGCCGCGTTCGTCGCGCCGTAGGGCGGCCGGAACCAGCGGCAGCGCGGCGCGCCCGCAGCCTCGATCAGCCTCTCCGCGCGCGCCATGTTGGCGAGGGCGCCCTCGGGCCCCAGGCGCGTCATCTGTTTGTGCCCCCACGAGTGGTTGCCGATCTCGTGGCCGGCTGCCAGCGCCTCGCGCACAACGTCCGGATGGCCCGGGACGCAATCACCCAGCAGGAAGAACGTCGCCCGCGCGCCGTGGGCGTTCAGAATCGAGAGAATCTCGCGGGTCGTCTCGCCATTCGGTCCATCGTCGAAGGTGAGGGCCAGGCGTTTCGCTTGAGAGGTGTACGCGCCTGTGGTCGCGTCGATTGGCTCGGCCGAACTGCGGTCGTACAGGTACGGCGCCCCGCTCAACGCCCCTCGCTCGGTTCGCTCCACCCCCGCTACCGACGTTCTGCTCGACAGGTACTCCGGCTTCCAGGAGGCGCGCCACTCCTCGCCCGCGGCCGAGGCGATCAGCGTAGCCTCCGCCGCGAGGGGCTCGCGAACGTCGCGGCCGCGCTCGAAGGTGACGTTCCGGCATTCCCGCACCGGCGCCCCGTACGACACCGGCCGCCCGCCGACCAACGGGATCGGAGCTTCTCCGCCTCCCGCGTCCAGCACGCGCCCGCGAACATCGACCAGGTCCCCGAAGGGCGGCGTAAGGCCGGCCTTGCCGATCGCGTAAGCCACGCTGCGATTGCCCCAGGTCCAGACCCCGACGCCGCCGATGGTCGCCTTCACGGGGCGCCGATCGACGCCCCCGACCACCAAGGCCGGCAGCGCCACGATCGCGCACAGCACCATCAATCGCCGCAGGCGCTTCTGCCTCAGCCGGCGCCGCTGGCGCGCCTTGGCGCGGCGCTCGCGCTCGTCGCGGACCTCGGCAAGGAGCCCGTCGCGGGCCTCTTCCTGGGGGCTGGTGCGGTGTGTGTTGCTTGTCGCGGCCAACACGCGGTGGTTCATCATTGTCTGCGGTGTCCGAGAGGCCCTCGCATCAAGCTATCGTCAGCGTGCTCCCATGAGTATAGCGCCTATCCCGCGCTCGTCAATCCGCGGGCCGTGCCGACGGGAGAACCCTTCGGGTGCGCGAAACGTCCATATTGGCGTGACTACGGAAGCGCTGCCCGGCCGCATCAGTCCAGCGATCGTGCTTCTGTCGGGCGTGCTCGCGGCCCAGGCGGGACCGGCCGAGGCGGCGCCAGCCAAGGCGGTTTCCACCTGGGAGGCGGCCAGGGCCGAGGTCCATCGCGGGGTGCTCCCCACGCTGCAGCAACGCGGGGCGGAACTGCGCAAGGGGCTATCCGCGTACTGCATCAGCCACGGGCCCTCGTCGGGGAACGCGATTGCCCTGACCTTCGATGACGGGCCACACCCGGATTTCACCCCTCAGATACTCGACATCCTCTGGGAGCAACAGGTTCCCGCTACGTTCTTCGTGGTCGGCGAGATGGCGGAGAAGCACCCGGACCTGATCCGCCGGGCTGCGGCCGACGGTCACTGCCTCGGCAATCACACGTATCACCACGTTCGCCTTCCCGGCCTGCCGGCGGGGACGGTTGCCACGGAGATCAAGGCCTGCGGCCTCGCCCTGCAGGACATCACGGGCCAGGCGCCCCACTGGTTCCGGCCGCCCGGCGGCGGCACCAACACCCGCGTCGGGATGGTCGCGCGCGCGTTGGGCTACCGCGTGGCTCTGTGGGACGTACTGACCGCCGACAGCGGCCGCCCTCTCGCGGGTGAGATCGGCGGGCGCATGCTCGGCGAGGCGCATCCCGGCGCCATCATCCTGCTCCACAACTGCGTCCGGCAGACGGTGGACGTCCTCCCCTGGGTCATCCTCGCCCTGAAGCAGCTCGGCTTCCGCTTCGTCACCCTCGATGACCTGCTCGCCCCCGAACCACAGGACTGGGACGCCCTCATGCACGAACTGGGCATCCCCCTCGAGCCGCAGGCCCCCGTTCGGTTCTGAGACACTCCCGCCGCCGGACGGCAACCGCCTCCCGGCAGGAGAACCCGACCGGGGCGCGAACAGTATGTCTCGACGGAGGTCTCCCGATGGCGACTGAGGCTCCCAACCTTCCGGACGACCTGCGAATCGCCCTCGACAAGGCCGTGCAGCGAATCGTCGAGATCGCGCAACCCGAACTCGTCATCCTCTTCGGCTCGTGGGCCGAGGGCAATGCGCGCGAGGACAGCGACGTGGACTTGATGGTGGTGTCAGAGACCGACGACTGCCCCCTCCTGGCGGCGCGGCTGCGCGAGGAGATCAGACCGTTGCTGGGGGATCGCGGCCTGGACCTCCTGGTGATGCCACGAGAGCACTGGCCGGAGGCGCGGAGGATCCGTGGGATGGTGGCCTGGGAAGCTGACCGCTTCGGGGTGAGGCTCCATGAGCGAGCGGCCTGACGACGCCACCCGTTCCGCAGAAGCGTGGCTCGCCTACGCGGACAACGACCTCGCGATGGCGGCACGTGGCCTGCAGCCTCCACCCATCACGGAGATGGTCTGCTACCATGCTGAGCAGGCGGCAGAGAAGGCACTGAAGGCGTACATCGTATGGCTCAGTGAGGAGCGTGTGCCTCGCCACCACAGGCTGCGCGAACTGGCCCAACGCGTCGTCGCACTTGGGGGCGCCCAGGCCCCCCACGCACCTCTGGCGGTTCTTGAGGACTATGCCGTAGAGGTGCGCTACCCCGAGGTGCCTTGGCCCTCCCTGGCGGAAGCCGAAAGGGCCCTTGAACTCGGCAAGGAGGTCGTCGCGTGGGCACGGCAGGTGCTGGGACTGGAGCGGGAGCAGTGACAGAGGCGCAGCGAGCCAGCAAGCCCGGGTGGCCGTGCTGACCCCCGTCCCGGACTAGATGGCGCTCCCCGGGCCGCCTGACGGCGCGGATTGCGATATCGGCTCGGCCCCGGGTAGCAGCCCCGCGGGCACCGGACGCCCCAACTCCTCGTAGGCCTCGCGCAGCTTCCGACGCACCTCGGCCAGCGCCTCGGTGGGCAGCTCCACGGGCCGTCCGCGGTGCCCGCCCGGCGAGAGGGCGGCTGTGGCCGCCTCAAGTCGTGGCACGTCGATACTGCCGTCCGCAAGGCGGTACGGTAGCTTCCAGGTTGACTTCCGCGAGGGGTCTCCGACATACGCATGGCACTCCGGGCCCCGACCCGACTTCGTCCCCCGGCGCCGCCCGCCCGGCGAAGGGGCGGGGGACAGTGCGTCCGCGACTTGCTCGTACACGTCCCGGCGCAGGACCTCGTGCGCCAGGGCCTGTCTCAGCTTCTCGTCGTCGATGGGGTATTGCGCGATCTCCTTCAGCTCAAGGCGGATGGCCTTGAGTGCCCTCGCGGTGAGGATTGCGCGGACGATATTGGCAGGCTTCATGGCTTGGCGTTCCTCCCAAGCCGCGGCGAGTTCGCCCTTCCACATGGCCTCCTTCGCAAGGAGGTAGAAGTGGTCCACCGTCTCCTGAGCCGGTGACCCTGTCGGCACCTCCACGGAGAAGAGGAGTTCAGTCTGCCCCTTCTGCATCCGGTAGCACTCCCAGCGCCGCCCATTCGTCAACACAGCCCAATCCAGACCGAGGTTGGCGATGTAGCCGACCACCTGGAAGAGGTCCCGTTCGCGCAGCTCGTGGGAGATGGCCTTACACTCGACCGCGAGAAGCGCCTTGTCGTCTCGCTTCACGACGAAGTCTGCGAACCTACCTCTGATCTGGTACTCGGACGTGACTTCCAGGTACTTGTCGTAGCCCAGGACGTCGCCGAGCATGTCCTTCACGATTGCCGATGTGTCCGCCTCGTTGATGCCACGATCAGCCGCCCCCGCCAGGATCTTGCTGTAGCGCGTCAACTCCTGCGCAATGCGCTGCTTCGCTCTGTCCGTGTACTTCGGCATTCCGGCTCACCTCTTCTTGGCAAGCGTCCTGACTCGTGAGAGCCCCGCGGGCCTGACCCCAGTTTCGGCGCGAGTATGGCGTATCCTTCAGAAGACACGCGTGTTTTCCGCCGTCCCTGCGCGGTGCGCCGGCTTGGGTCGTCGCCGTTCCCCACCTCTCCTGCTCTCCTGCTCTCCCGCCGTTTGACATCGCCCTCTCCTTTCCCGTATTATCATCGGCGGGCACTGAAGGATGGCCGACCAGTCGTGCTTTGCGCGGGAGCGTGCGGTGTGGCGGATCCGGCCCCGGGATGCCGGTCGGGAACGGCTCCTGGCGGAGGCCGTGGGTGTGTCGCCGGTGACGGCGGCGCTGCTGGCGAACCGGGGCGTGACCTCGGTCGAGCAGGCCCGCGCGTACTTCTCCCCCTCGGTGGAACAGCTCTGCGACCCGTTCGGCTTGCCGGACATGGAGGCGGCCGTTCGCCTGGTGACCCGGGCGATCGACGGGCGGCAGACCGTGCTGGTGCACGGGGACTACGATGTGGACGGCCTCGCGGCGACGGCGCTGCTGACGCGGTTCCTGAGCAAGCTGGGCGTGAATGTGCAGTACTTCATCCCGCATCGGGTTCACGACCACTATGGTCTCGCGGCGCGGGCGATCGAGCGCGCGGCGGGTGAGGGCGCGTCGCTGGTGATTGCGGTCGATTGCGGCATCCGGGATTACGAGGCGGTCGCGCGGGCGGGCGAGCTGGGGATGGACGCGATCGTGCTCGATCACCACGAGCCGGGTGACGAGCTGCCGTGCGCGGGCGCGGTGGTGGACCCGAAGCTGGCGCACTCGACCTACCCGAACCGGGAGCTGACGAGTGCGGGGCTGGCGCTGCAGTTCGCGCGGGCGGTGGCGCGGTCAAGAGACCTGAGAGACGAGTACGTGCTTCGCGCGTTCCTGGACCTCGCGGCCATCGGGACGGTGGCCGATGTCGCGGAGCTGCTAGGAGAGAACCG
>VGFC01000304.1 GCA_016869045.1 Armatimonadota bacterium | reverse complement strand
TTGGCTGGGGCGGGAGGGTTCGAACCTCCGAGTACAGGATCCAAAGTCCCGCGCCTTACCACTTGGCCACGCCCCAACAGGGCCTGTCCCTAGGAGCGTGTATGAGAAGGGTGGCCGGGCGCCATGAATGGCGCCCCTACACGACTGGGCGCGATGAATCGCGCCCCTACGTCACAAACGACCGTAGACCGCCGTCATGTAGGGGCACGATTCATCGTGCCCGAGTGTAGGGGCGTGGTTCATCACGCCCCATGCCGTGCTTCTCATACACGCTCTAACGTGCACCGAGAAGCCTCTCCGCCAGCTCGAGATCGCAGGGCTTGTCCACGTCGAAGCCGATCTCGGGGTGGGGCGAGGCGTAGACGGCCACCCGGCAGCCGAGGATCGCCCCGCCGCGAGTCGCGGCATCGGCGATGCTCAACCGGCCAAGCAGGAGCCGTAACAGAAACATCGGCCCAAGCAGAAACGTCAGGCCGACGATGCTCTTGCGACGGCCGAATGCCGATTCGATCCTCGCGAGGCCGTTCAGCAACGCCTCCGGACGCGCAACAGCCAGGTTGCCGCCGGTGAAGCGACCCTCGCGAAGTCCAACCACCGTCCGCACGGTTCCCGGAAACGCCTCCGCAACCGCGCCGACGTCGGCTATAGTGTACGTCAAGTCGGCCCCGCTGTCCAGAGCGAACTTCACTGTGGCGTCTACAGACTCAGGCGTCAGGGCCGGCAGATCGGCGGTCGCGAGGCACACCAGGGCGTCTCCGGCAGCATTGGCCGCTGCCGAGATCGTGTCCGAGAAGCTCTCCCCCAGCGCCATCACCTGGCGGGCGCCGACCACGGCCTCCTCGGGCAGGGGCGCGTCCGGGCCGTGGATGACGACGACGTCATCCAGCGTCTGGGCGGCCTGCAAGGCCTCCACCACGTAGGTGACCAACGGCCGCCCCGCGACGGGGACGAGCGCCTTGACCGAGACGCCGACCGAGTCGGCGAGGTCTCCGCCCTTGCCCGCGGCCAGGATGGCTCCGATCACGGCGGCCCCTCCAGTGTGACAGGTTCCCGCGCCGATCTGCCCCACCACGTCCAGTACCCTTCTCCCGCCAACGTTCCGGCCGCAGCTTGCGCCTCCGCCTCGGTGGGCGCGAGGCCGAACACACAAGCGCCACTGCCGGTGAGGCCGGCCTGCCCGCCGACCAGCTCCCGCATTCGCGCGAGGAGGCAAGTGAGGTCGGGACGCGCGTGGGCGAGGGCGGGCTCGAAGGCGTTCCAGGGATTTGCGATGCGGCCCTCCCGTAGAAGCTCCCCGCCCTGCCGCGCTCTCCGACCCTCGGAGAAGTGCTCGGGGCGCACCTGGGAGTACGCCCAGGCAGTGTTCACGCCCAGCGTTCCCAGCGCAAGCACGCAGACGAAGTCCGCCGAGGGTAGAGCCGTGAGTCGGTCGCCGGTGCCCTCCGCCAGCGCCGCGCCTGTGCCAAGGAAGAAGGGGACGTCGGCCCCGAGCCGGCGGCCGAGGTCCAGCAATGCGGCTTCGTCGGTCCATCCATGCAGCGCGGCCAATCCGCGGAGCGCGGCCGCGGCGTCAGCGCTGCCCCCGCCGAGACCGCCCTCGGAGGGAATGCGTTTGTGCAGGCGGAGGCGCAAGGCCGGCTCGACCAGGGCGATGTTGCAGAAGGACCGGGCGGCACGCACGACGATGTTGTCCTCGCCTGCGGGAGACGGGAAGCCGGTGGTGAGGAGTTCCGGGCCGATGGGGGCTGGAGGCCCAGACGGCGAACAAGGGACAGTCCTCGCTTCCTGCCCTTGGCGGGCAGGAAGCGGGACAGTCCCGAGGGACTCGATCGTGAGCTCATCTGCCAGGCCGATCGGGTGCATGATGGTGGCGAGGTCATGGTAGCCGTCGGGGCGCCGGCCGACAATCTCCAGGACGAGGTTCAGCTTCGCCCGGCACAGCAGCCTGACCGTCCGCTCAGCGGGAGGCAAGCACCCTCACCCCGCTCTCGCTCAGGGCGTTGCTCAAGGCGATGAACTCCTCCAGGCCCACGTTCTCGGCTCTCGCTTTGGGTGGAATCCCCGCGGCGAGTAGCGCAGCGTCGGCCAGCGAACGGTCGATCGGACCGAGCCACTCAGCGCGGGCGAGCGTGTTCGTCAGCTGCTTGCGGCGCTGGCCGAAGCCCGTGCGGATCACCTCGAGCAGTAGGGCCTCGTCCCGTACGTGCGAGGGAGGCTCGCGCCGCGGCTCCAGCACAAGCACGACCGAGTCCACCTTCGGCTGGGGGTAGAACGCACCGCGCGGCACGCGGATCGCGGTCTCTATCGACTGTAGGTGGTAGGCGGCGACCACGCTCAGGCTGCCATACTGCTCGTCGCCGGGTTGCGCCGCCAGGCGCTCCCCCACCTCTCGCTGCACCATGACGACGATCCGCCCGAAGGACGGCGTCGCCTCGAGCAGGCGGAGCACGATGGCGGAGGCGGCGTAGTACGGGAGGTTGCCCGCGACGCGCCACTCACCAGGACAACCTGAGGTGAGGCTCCGCAGATCGACCTTCAGCGCATCGCCTTCGACCACCGTCACATGGGGCTGATCGGCGAAGAGGCCCCCCAGCGCTGCGGCGAACTCGGGCTGCAGCTCCAGCGCGACGACGACCTCAGCCCACTCGGCCAGCGGCGCCGTCAGCGAGCCGAGACCCGCACCGATCTCGAGGACCCTGGGGCGCTCCCCCCCGCAGACCAGTCCCGCCGTCCGCTCCGCGATGGTGGGATCGATGAGGAAGTTCTGGCCGCGCTCGCGGCGGGGCCGCAGACCGAGTTCGGCCAGCAAGCGCCGCGTCCTCGTCGCCGGCCGTTCGCCGTCGCTCGCCATGGCGGGGCTCTACTTCATCTTGAAGGGTCCGTCGGCGCGGCCGCGCTGCTCGGCGATGGATTCCGCCTCGCGGACAGCCTGACGGTACCGGAGGACGCGCAGGACAAGGATGAGGATCAGCGGCGGAGGAGTGGCGAAGTAGAGCACGTCCCTGAACCAGGGCATCGGGACGAGGCCGATGGCCCACACCAGCCACGCCAGAAGGATGGCGATCATCACACACTGCTCGACGACTTCGACCGGGCGCATCGCGCTAGCCTATCTCGCTTGGTGTGTTCCGTTGTGGGAGGGGCTTCAGCCCCGAACGGTCGGGGCTGAAGCCCCTCCCACAACGTCAGACCCCCACGTCCTCGCTCGGCTCCAGCTGACGAATGGCCATCATGGCCTCGTACAGGCTGACCTTCAGGCAATCGTGCAGCGGCAGGCTATCGAAGGGCGGACTGGCCTCAACGAGGCCGTCGTCCACCTCTTCCGTCCGGCCACCCGGGACGGTGTCGGCCGTCGCGGCGACCTCCGAGCCCTGGCGCCGGCGGAAGTCGGAGAGGCGCTCGGCCAGCTCGTCCGCGAGGTCCTCGATCTCCCCCAACGCGCGCTCGTTGACCACGGGCCGCAAGTGCCGCAGCTTGTCGAACCACGTATCCCGAGTCGGCGCGATCAGGTAGCCCTGGTCGATCAGCGCGGCTTCGACGTACTGGCGGATGTCGGCGTAGATGCCGGCCTTCTCCCAGAAGCTCAACTCCTGGCGCATGACCTTCAGCATGTCCTCGACCAGCTCGTCGAGAGGGATTCCGTCCTCGACGGTTCCGCCGCGCTTCGCGGTGCGCTGCTCGGCGATGTCGAAGGCGCAGTCCAGGGCCTCCGCGAGGGGCCAGCCGGTCAGCCGCCTCCCTCGCACGGCGCGCATGGTCCAGCGCTTGTGGGGGAAGGGCGGCATGAAGCTGGGCTCGCACTCGGCAATCTGCAGGCTGAGATCGGCATCCTCGATAAGCGCCACGAAGGTGGCGTAGAGGAGCTGCTCGGCCATCTGCCGGGGCTCGACCTCATCGCCGGTGATCGGGGCGTAGGCGCGGCGACGGACGTTGGTTGCGCTGCGAGGCGTGCCTGCGGGCAGGAAACGGTGGGCCGCCAGGTAGACGATTCCGTCCGGGCCCAGGGCGCCCGTGATCTCCGGCTCGACCATGCGCGCGAGGGCGACCTCGCGGGCCTGCTCCCCCATCTCCTCCGCCCGGGCCTCCACCTGCGACAGGAGACGCCAGAGGCCGTAGAGGGCGCCGACCCCCGCAGCAATCAGCAAGATGACGAACGCGACTGCCAGCATCAGGTTGTCTCGACCTCGGTATAGGCGTATGCGTTGTGGTTGTGGATCGACTCGAAGCTCTCACACTCGACGGTGAACCGAACGACGCCCGGCAGCTCGCGAATCGCCAGCACGGCGTCCCGGACGACATCCTCCACGAACTTCGGGTTGGCGTAGGCGGCCTCGGTCACGTGCTGCTCGTCGGACCGCTTCAGGATCGGGAACAGCGCCGCGCTGCCCTGCGCCTCCAGCAGCGGGACGAGGTCCTCGATCCAGACGATGTGCTCGTCATCCTGCACGAGGCTGACCCGCAGGTGCGCGCGCTGACTGTGCGCCCCGAACTGCGCAATCTCCTTCGAGCACGGGCACAACGTCGTGATCGGGACCGTGGCGCCGAGCCGGAACTCGTAGGACTCCTCCTCCAGCCGACCGGCGAACCAGCAGTCATAGTCGAGGTCGCTGGGAATCCCGCTGACGGGCGCCGGCTTGGAGAGGAAGTACTTGAAGGCCAACGTCAGCGCTGCCGCGCGGGCCTGGAAACGGTCGCGGATCTCGTGGAGCATCTCGCGGATCTCGGCGCTGCCCACGTCCTTCTTGCTCCAGCGCGCCAGGATCTCGACGAAGCGGCTCATGTGCGTTCCGCGATGGTAGTGGGCGAGTTCGACGCTGGTGTCGAAGGTGCCTACCACGCGCGCATGGCCGCCGTCCTTCTCCCGCACGCGCAGGGGCAGGTGGATGTCCCGCACGCCGACGCGCCGGATGGTGATTCCGCGAAGGTCGTGTTCGGAGGCGACGTCTCTCATATCGTTGGTGGTCGGCTCTCGCCGCTCGGCGGGAAGAGCCTCATGCCCAAGAGATAGCCCAGAATCGGGAAGATGATCATCAGCGCGAGCGCCCCCGCCCACGCCAGGCCCATAGAGACGCCCAACCTGTGCAGCAGGGCAGCCTGCGGCCAGACGAACACGGCGCCGATGAAGACGCAGCCCGGGCGCCCGGGTCGCCGGATGCCTGCGGCGAGCAGCCCCATCAGCAACCACGGCAAGGGCAACAACACCAGCCACATCGCCGGTTCCCCCTCTCGCCATCAGATGTCCGGCACGGCGACCTGCGAGCCGGTCTGCATGCTCTTGCGCACGGCGTCATCCACGGCCTGAACGCGCGCGCCATCAAACAGCGTCGCCCCGCCCAGCCTTCCCTCCGCCACGGCGGCCAGGAGGTCGTGGATCGCGTGGATGTGGTAGCGAACCCAGCCGATGCCGAGCTTCGGCGAGGGCAGGGCACTCGGCTTCGGGTAGCGCTGCACGCACTCTATCATCTTGAACCCTCGTTCGCCGCCCAGGTCTCCCCCCTTGTCCTGTGCGTCGAAGAAGAGGAGCCAGTTCGGGTTCATCAGATCGAAGCGCAGGGCGCCCTGCTCGCCGAAGATCGAGAACTCGAGTTGGTCCTGCAAGCCGGTCGCGAAGCGAGACGCCTCAACGAAACCCAGCGCGCCGGACTGCATCCATGCCTGGAAGGCGACGTAGTCCTCGACCTCCACCGTCGCGCGCTCGCCGCTGCCCGCCGCGACGGGCCGCTCGCGGATGAAGGTCTCGGCGCTCGCCTGCACCGTCCCGAACGGCCCGAGCAGCCACGCCATGAGGTCGATGATGTGCGACCCCAGATCGGACAACACGCCCCCGCCCGCCTCTTTGCTCAACCGCCAGGAGATCGGGCGCTGCGGGTCTTCGTAGCCCGAGTGCAGGTAGGCGGCGCGGAAGTGGAAGACCCGCCCGAGGCGGTCCTCGTCGATGAGCTGCCGAGCGCGCATGGTTGCGGGGACGAAACGGCAGTGCAAGGCCATGCCATGCGTCAGCTCGGGCCGCGCTTGCGCGGCGGCGACGATCGCCCGCGCCTCGTCGAGCGTGACGGCGAGGGGCTTGTCGCAGTAGACATGCTTCCCCGCCTCCAGCGCCGCAATCACCTGGTCGTGATGCAGCGGGTTCGGTGTCGCGACGTCGATGATGTCAATGTCGTCCCGCGCCAGCAGGTCCTCGAAGCGGTCGGTGCCGAAGGCGAACTCGCCCTGCTCGGCCGCGCGCTGCGCCGTCTCGGGGCGGGTTGTGCAGACCCCCACCAGGCGCGGCAACGCGGGCGGCGGATCGTAGAACAGCCGCTGGCTGCGGTAGGCGTGGGCGTGGACCTTGCCGATGAAGCCGAAGCCCACCATGCCCACGCCGAGGGTGGGCGGTTGTCCTGACATCCCGCGCGGGACCTCCTTCGCCTTACGGCGTGCTCGTGATGGTCACGCCGCCCGAACTCAGGTTCGTAAGACCGACGTAGGTTCCGTCGGTGGTGGTCATGCCAAACTGGTCCGGCGCACCGTCCGCGACGCGGATGACGAACCGGTAGCCGGGCACTCCGTCGATGGTCGCGATCCCCGTGATCGTGGCCACGTTGCCAACCGCGCTCACGCTGGTGATCGACGTCGCGCGAATCACCTTGGCTCCCACGGTCACCCTCACGGTTCCGCCCAGAGGGTTGCTGGATACGTTGAGGCTGAACGCGTACTGCGCGCCCGCGGGGTCAACCACCTTGCCCTGGCCAACCACGTCCACGCGCGGCCCCGGCGGCGAGACCACGGGCTTCACCACGAAGACGATCTTCGTGCTGCACGGCGCCAGCGTGATCGTGCCCGCATACGTGAGCGTGAGGTCGTAAGCGCCCGGAGCCAGCGGTACGTTGATGACGGCCTGCGCGAGGCCATGGCTATCGGTTGCAGAAAGCGCCCCGCTCAGCGATCCGAGGGCGTAGTTGACGGTTGCTCCGGTGATCGGCTTGCCGAAGGCGTCGGTCAGCACTCCCGCGATCAGCGCGTTCTGCCCCGTCGTCGTGCCGTAGTCGCCGGCGTAGGTCAGCGTCGTCGGCACCCTCACGTCCACTTCGACGTCGGGCGTCGTGGGCGGCCCCTCGCGGTTCCCGACGTTGTCCATGCCGATGGTGTAGAAGGCGTAGTGGCCGCCACCCAGCTTGCTGAGGTCGAGGCGCACGTGGTCGCCCGGGGCCCGCCGACCGGGATACTGCTGCCAGAGCCCCCGGTCCTTCGCGTAGTGCAGGACGATGTACTGCACGCCGGAGGAGGCGTCCGAGCCCTGCAGGACCAGCTCGATGTAGGCCGCCGGCGCCGCAGTGGGTGCGGACACCAGTTCGCAGTGGGTCTCCGGCGGAGAGGCATCCTGGGTGGAATGCTCGACATTCGAGGGCGGGCTGCCTTGCCCGACCGAGTTTGCGGCGGTCACACGGTAGTAGTAGGTGGCGCCATCCTCCAGTCCTCGCACGGTTGCGGACAGCCCCTCGACGTCGATGGGGGGAGCAAAGGGCCAGGACGTATCGCTCCTGGAGACCTCAAGGCGGTACTTCACCGCCCATTCGACGGCTGTCCATGACAGCGTGTTGGTGGTGCCCTTGGTGAACGCGGGCTCAGACGCCAGGACGGGTGCTCGCGGAACGGCCGGCGGCGTCCGGAAGGTCTGGTCTTCCGACTGACTGCTCAGGCCCAGACTATCCGTGGCCGTGATCCGGAAGTGGTAGAGCACGTCGGGCGTGAGACCGTGCAGGTAGACCTTGTGGAACTTGGGCTCTCGCGGCAGGACGACCGTTGAGCCGTAGGCCGTCGTCGGGCCGTAGTCCAGCACGCACGCCGCCGACTTGTCCGTCATCCACATGACCGTCGCGCGCCGAGGGCCGATGTCCGTGACCCGGATGTCGTAGATGACCGGCGGCTGCGGCTGGAGCGTCGTGAATGTCTGGTCGGGCGACCAGCCGCTCAGCCCGAGCTGATCCGTGGCAGAGATCCGGAAGTGGTGCAGCGTGCCCCACGGCAGGTTGCTGAGGTGCACCTGGTGTTTCTTAGAGAGGGTCGGGTCGCTGACCTGAGAACCGTAGGAGATGGTGGTGCCGTAGTAGACGACGCCCGTGGTGAGTTTGTCGGTCTCCCAGGAGATGTCGGCGCTGTCGCGCTGAATATTGGTGACCTGGATGTTGGAGATGACCGGCGGAAGGGGCTGGACCGTCGTGAAGGTCTGGTCCCCGGACTTGGCGGTGCTGCCATAGTCATCGGTCGCCGTGATCTCGAAGTGGTACAGCGTGCCCCAGTCCAGTCCGCTCAGGTGCACCGAGTGGGACGTGGCCCACGTGGGGTCACTCACTTGCGAGCCGTAGGCGGTCGTCTTGCCGTAGTCCACCAGGCCGGTCGTCGGCTTGTCGGTGTCCCAGGAGATGTCGGCGCTATCCTTGGTGATGTTCGTGACCTGGATGTTCGAGATCACGGGCGGAGGAGGCAGCGCGGTCCGGAAGGTCTGCGGCTCGGACTTGGCCGTGTTGCCGAAGTCGTCGGTCGCGGTGATCTCGAAGCGGTACTCCGTGTCCGGCGTCAGCCCGGTAAGGTGCACCTGATGGTTCTTGCCCGGACCGGTTGAGAGCTTGTGGGCATCGGCGGTAACCTCGCCGTAGGTCAGCTCGCAAGTGCAGCGTTCGCTGGTCTTCCACGAGATGTCGGCGCTGTCGGTGGTGATGTTCGAGACGACGATGTCAGTGATCTGCGGCGCGGTCGAGTCCACGATGAGCCGCAGGTCGCGGTAGCCGGTCGTCGCCTCGTCGTTGGTCACGTTGTCCCGGCCCGAGAGCCACAGCTCATAGGAGCCATCTCCCGCGGCCTGCGCCACGTCGAAGACCAAGGTCCCCGTCGCCGTCTCCTCGTTCTCCCCGGCGCCCGGCGTCACGCTGTCCGCCTGCCAGCGGCCCGGGTAGCGCGTCAGCACGCTGCCCTCGAAGGAGTACCACAGCGACATGTTCGCGAAGCCGCTGCCCGACTCGGTTGAGGTCCACGGGAGTCGCGTGCGGGCTGTGTTGCTGCGGAGCGGGTCGGCGGGGGCGGTGAAGGAACTCTCCGGCGCGCGCGCATCCTGGGTCGAGAACTCGACATTCGACCAGGGGCCCGGAAGCCCCGGCAGCTTGCCCGTGGCGCCGTCGGGCAGCCTGCCGAACAGACCCCGGACGTGGTAGTAGTAGGTGACGTTGTGGCTGAGGCCGGTGGCGAGGCCGGTGAGGTCCGGGGTCACCAGCGACCCGACGATCACACCGAAGTTCGTACCGCGGGACCACTCCAGCTCATACCCCGTCGCGCCTGCCACACCCGTCCAGTCCAGACGGTTCTCGGTGCCCTTCGTCCAAGGCGGCTCGGGGAGGAGTGTGGGCCGAAGGTTGGCGGAGAGGTCGCCGGTAACGGTGACCAGGGCGCTGGCGGTG
>VGFC01000303.1 GCA_016869045.1 Armatimonadota bacterium | reverse complement strand
GCATCGCGCGCGGTGCAGTGGCCGGTTGTGTTCAGGGCGCACATGTCGAAGGCGTTGAGGTCGTCGCCGTCGATCACGATGTCACACGGGCGGCGCGCGGAGGCCGCGTAGCGCAGGTACACGCGGTACGTCGTCTCCTGCGGCACGTTCAGCCAGAACTCGGCGTGCCCGTCCCCGACCAGCAGCGGCGTGCCCGACGGGTCCTCGTCGTCGATCTCAAGCGCCCCCCACTGCCGGTCGATGTCCGCAGGGGCGAAAAGAGGGACACCAAACCAATTCGGGACGTCGTGAATTGGTATGGTGTCCCTCTTTTCGCCGACCTGTAGTGGCACGAGCACCGGCGGGCGGAAGGTCCGGCGCGAGCGCGCCTCGCCGGACCACTGCGCTAGCGTCTTGCCGCCCGCCGTCAGCTTGGCCGAAGTGACCGCGAAGTAGCCACTTGCATCGGTCGGCTCGAGCCCGAGGATGTAGCAGCCGTCGCCGACAACCTCGTCGGACACGTCGAGGCTCAGGTTCACCTCGGCGCCCGGCGCCTGATCGGTCAGCGCATACTGCCCGACTGCCACAGCGCGCCTGCCCGGCCGCTTCAGGCAGACGAAGCCAGCAGCGTTGCCGCCGTACAGCTTGCGGAGGGTCACGTCCAGCGTCGAGAGTCCCGTCTGTTGCGGCACCCGCACCGTTCTGGGCGGCAAGGTCTTCCGGGGCATGTCGAAGATCACCCCTCCGGGTTGTAGCTTCCTCTCTGGATCATACCGGATGCAGTCCGAGATGCGGACCTCGTCGATCAGCCCGCTGAAGTAGTAGTCCATGTCCACGTAGCAGCCGATCCACAGCCCCCGCGAGGGCGCGCCCAGCAGGAAGTCCTTCGCCGCCTCCGAGCGCCCCTTGAGCACGCCATCGAGGAAGAACGCAATGTAGCTTCCGTCATACGTCGCGGCGAGGTGGTGCCACCGTTCGGTCCGCAGGGAGCCGAGCGTCGCGCCGAGCTGCTGGTGCGGCCTGCCCTCCGCGTTCGGCACCGCGCCGCCCTGGTTGTAGATCGAGAGCCCGGACCACGCCCCGTCCGCGACCTCGAAGTGGAATCCCACATCCTGCCCCACCAGGAACCGCCGGCCCGCGGTCGCCTCCTGGTTGAACCAGCACTCCACCGTGAGCTGCTTCAAGCCCCGGACCGCCTCGGGCACCTGGCGGAAGACCGAGTCGTCCTTCCCGTCGAACCACAGGGCGCCGCCGAACTTCCCCTTGCGCCACTCGGGGCCGTGGAGGTCGCCATCGTAGCCGCGACCGCTAGCGTCACGGGCGATGGCGCCCTCGCCCTCGTCGAAGTGGTAGAGGAGCAAGGTGTGGTCGTCTGCAATGAAGGGGATGAGAGGAGGTTGGTCGGCCTGGGCGAGGCATGAGGCGGCTAGTAGGGCGAGGTGGAAGGTGAGCACGAGAGGGCCTCCCCGGGGCGTTGGGGTACGGCGTTGGGCGTGATGAATCACGCCCCTACATGTGGGCGTCATGAATGACGCCCCTACACATGGGCGCGATGAATCGCGCCCCTACACTTGGTAGGCTTAGACGAGCCGCGAGCGGATACGTTCGAGGAACATGCGCTCACGCAGGTCCGGCTTCCCGTCGGGGTTCTCCGAGTCCTGCTTCCACCGGTCCGGGTTCTCCTCGATGTACCAACGAATCGCGTGGAAGGCTTCGGGGTCCTCGATGATGTACTCGTAGTACCCGCGCTGCCAGCCGAAGCGCGTGTGGCCCGCCTGCCGCGCCTCGCGTGTGACGACCGCCTTGAACGTGCGGACGACCTCGCCCAACGGCGCCCGCTCGCCGTCGGCGCATGTAGGGGCGCGATTCATCGCGCCCGATCGTGTAGGGGCGTCATTCATGACGCCCATGCCGTCACCGCCAGATGCACGCACCGTCTCGCCGTCGGGCCCCGTCAGGACCCTCTCTTCGGGCGGCACGATCACGATGATGCCGTGGACGTGGTTGGGCATCACCACGAAGGCGTCGAGCCTCACATGGTCGGGGAACCGGTGGGGCAGGCCGTCCCACACCTCGCGGGCCAGGCCTCGGAGGCGTGCGTCCCCGAAGAAGAGCCTGCGGTCTCGCGCGCAGATCGTCACGAAGTACTCGCCGCCCAGGGCGTAGTCGTGACCCCGCAGACGGATGGAGCGGCGGCCGGGTCGGTGGTCAGACATCGAGGCCTCCGAGGGTTGCCGACGGACGGCGGGCGCGATGAATCGCGCCCCTACACGGGGGCGTCATGAATGACGCCCCTACATCCCGGGGTAGAGGTTGTTGTTGTAGAGCGTCGGGATGGCGAGGGGGCGAGTGTTGGTGTAGATGCAGCAGCCGCGGGAGCCGAACAGGATGACCTCGTCGCGGCTGTCGCCCCACACGTCCGCGCGGGTGCAGTAGTAGTGCGCCTGACGGTCCGCGTCGGAGCGATCAGGGGTGCACTGCATCCCGAACTCGTCCACGATCTCGCCGTTCCCGTCGTAGATCGCCAGCGGGTTCCCCGGGCCGCGCGCGTAGAGCATGATGCACTGGGGCGCGCCAGCGCCCAGCCAGTCGATCGCCGTGCAGGCCGCGTACCAGCCGCCGGCGGGCTGGAGGCGATGCCAGACCTCGTTGCCGTCGAGGTCGTAGAGGTAGAGGGTGGCCGGATCGCGGCCCCCATCGGCGCGAGGCTGGCCGCGATCGATGACGGCGAACTGCAACGGTGAATCGGTGCGGTAGCGAGCGGCGACGACGTGCTGCGCCTCGGCGAGAGGATGGCTCCAAAGCTCCGTCCCGTCAGGCGTGAGGCAGTGGAGGCCGTGGTTGCCGAAGAGCAGTCGCCACGAGCCGTCGGGCAGCTGCACCGCATAGGCGGCGTCCTGATGCGCGCCGGCCGAATCGTGCTGGAAGAGCACCTTGCCGTCGTGACCGACCAGCGCGAAGCCGACGAAGATCTCGTCCCGCCCGTCGCCGTCCACGTCGCCATAGGCCGGGAAGTGGCCCACCGAACCCTCGTAGCGCCAGAGCACCTCGCCCGCGTGCGAGACGCCCCACATGTTCCAGTAGCGGTCCTTCACCACGAGGTCCTCGCGGCGGCCGCGGCCGGTGAGATCGGCGAAGAGGAAGCAGTCATCCGCCGGAGCGGGAAGCGGGAAGGTGCTCAGCTCCTTGCCCGTCGCGCCCTCGAGGACCACCATCGTGGCGGTGCCCTCGTAGCGCGCGGCGCGCTCGCGCGGCCAGCCCTGCCCGGCGGGAAGCTCGGCGTAGGTCGCCTGCTTCACGTAAAGCACCTCGTTGCGGCCGTCATTGTCCCAATCGTAGACCTGCACCGGGAGGTCGCTGTAGATGACGCCGTTGTCCGCAGAGGGCGCGCCGGTTTGCCACAGCACCTCACCGCGAATCGTCGTGGCGGTCAGGCAGGTGATCTCGCGCGTGGCGTGGACGCTCTGGACGAAGAGGAGGTCGGGCTCGCCGTCCGCGTTGAGGTCGCCGACGCGGACTGTCTCGGCGCCAAAGTTCTTCACGTCGATGAGCGTGAGCAGGCGGTGGGTCATGGGAGCTTCCCCTGTCTGAGCGAGGGCAGGCTGGGAGAGGAACGGCGACGGCTGAAACACGAAGAGCGCGAAGAAGGCACAAAGACACGCGAAGAACGGCGCGGCACAGTGCAGGTCGTCTCTGTGCTTCTTCGTGCCTTCTTCGCGGTCTTCGTGGTTCATGGTATTGGCCAATCGACGACCTCCTGAGGGGCTTCGGCGGCGAACAGCTTCTCGCCTGCCAGCGAAGCCGACTGCACCCTGACACCGTGGAGCGAAGCGCGCCGCCACCCGTCCGTCGATCGGGTGAAACAGATGGCCAGCGCGGCGGCCGTCGCCGAGAGAGAGCGGCCGTCCGGCAGTGCGACCGATACGGGCACGGCGCCGTCGGAGGTCAGCGCAACCACCGCTTCGTCGCCCACCACCACCCAGACAGCGCGCGCCCCCGGGAGCGTCTCGATGTGAGTGTTCGCGGGAGGGGCAGTCGCGAAGGGGACGAGCAGGGAACTGAAGGTCATGGGAAGCGGCCCGCGTTGCTCGAAGGCGGCCGTCGGCACGTTCGTCAGTGCCTCCCAGCTTGCGGCCGCAATCCCCTCGCCGACACTGAGCTTCGTTGCCCCCTGCGGCGCGACGCGGATGAGCAGACCCGGGCCGTCGCCGGTCGTTTGGACGGAAAGGTCTTCGGCGTCGCTCGCGACGGACCCCGGCGCGAAGCGGTAGCGCAAGGCCGCTGTGTGCTCGCCCTCGCCGGTCACGTCGTCGAGGACGAGCCAGAGAGCGGGGTGTGTGGCGAAGGGCTTGAGGAACCACACGCGGCGGTCGTGGCGGACGCCCTTGAGGGCCCCATGGTGACCGGCGAAGTAGCTGAAGCGTTCCGAGGTGACCCAGGCGTCACACTCGGCCCCCGCAACGTCGGCATCATCGACGGTGACGGTGTTGTGCGAGCGCGTCCGGCTGAGTTCGGCGCACTCGGGCGTGCCGTAGATGTAGACGCCGGGGTCGATGAGCGTAAGGCGGCCGAAGGCGGAGACGATGAGGCTGAGAGGGTCGGAGTGGCCGTGGCTGCCGTGCGGGCCGCAGCGGATCGCCATGTACTGTGCGTCGGGCTCCCAGCCGCTGCGCATGTAGTAGAAGCCGCCATCGGGGAAGCCGATGCTGGTCTTCTCGGGCGGCTTGCCCTCCTTACCCCGTGTCCCGACGAAGCGGAAGTCGTCGCGGCTGAAGAGGGCGGCTGCGCCCTTGAGCGCGTCGGGCGTCGTGGGCGGGTTCGCGTCACCCCACAGCGGGAGGCTGCCGTCCGGCAAGGCGGAGTACATCACATACTCGTGCATCTTCTCGACGAGGCGGAGCATCTCGTCGGGGATCGGCAGCTTGAGCGCGCGGGCGCGCTCGATGACGCCGACGTACATGCCCATCACGAACGCGTGGTAGTTGATCGTCGGTTCCTGCAGGCAGCCATCGGGGCGGACGGTCGAGAGCGCATTCTGAACCACCGTGCCGAAGCCCTGCTCAGCCCAGCGCCTGGCGCCCTTGAACTCCGGGTAGGTGAGCCCGAAGTCGAAGAGCGAGTTGGCCATCTGGGTCTCCCAGTTGCCGCCGCCCTTCTGGCGCTCCAGCACCTCAGCCATCTCGCCGAGGTTGATGATGAACGCCGCGCGGACGTCATGGGTGAAGTAGGGGGAGTCCAGGAAGCGTCGGTAGTACGCGAAGCCGTGCCCCATGCGCGCGGCGATCGAGAGCCCGGACCACATGCTGCCGCCCGCCAGCCCGGTCGGCAAGGCCGCGGGGATCTGCTCGTCAGGGCCATAGACGCCGGCGCGAATCGGGGAGGGATGCTCGACGAACAGATGGGCGAGCATGTCGTCGAAGGCCCGCGCGTACTTCTCGTTGCCCGTGTGCTGGTAGCCAGCCGCCAGCGGCTTGCGGAGGCCTCCGCGCGTGAGCCCGACCCCGCCCTGCTCCGGCCAGAGCGTGTAGTGACTCCACTGCGGGCCGAGATCGACCGTGGCGCCGTCCGGCAGAGGGACCTTGTGTTCGGCGGCGAGGTCAGCCTCGCGCGTGTCGAAGGCCGGGTCGAAGATCGGGCGCTCGCGATCGGGAGGGATGAGGTCGGGGCGACTCTCGAAGTGGGCGATGAGCGCGTCGACCGCGACGTCCCAGTCGCGCTTGCGGACGGCGGCCTTGACGCGCCTCAGTTTCGGGTAGTCGAGGTCGAAGCGGCCGAAGGCCTCCGAGTAGAGCGCATCGCGGTCGATCGGCCGGCGCGCGTGGATCGCGAACCAGAGGTCGAAGTCCTGCGGCTGCCCGCCGACGAAGGCCTGGCCCGGCGGGTAGTCCTCCTTCGCGATTCCGATGCCCACCAGACGGCCGTCACCGTCGGCGAAGCCCGGTCGCTTGCCGGCCAGGACCCACTCGCGGGGAATCTCGGCGGGGCGCAGGGGCTCGGTCTCGACGGTCAGCTCGAAGTAGTAGGCGTGGCTCGGCGCGACGCGCGCGTCGAGGTGGAAGATGGGGACGGCCTGCTCCCACATGCGCCGCGCGTAGGGAATCGCACAGCGGCCGAGGGCAACGCGCTTCTCGGGTCCGTTCCATAGCGTCATGACGAGCGACTCGTCCGGCTGCCAGGTCTCGTGCCAGAACGCCTGCCAGACCGCGATCTCGAAGACGCACTCGACCTCGGGGCCGGTTACGAAGGTCTGTCCGACGGAGGAGCCGGGCTCGACGGTCGCATGGCGCGATTCGTCGCGCTTCGGGCTGTGGGCGTCGAGGAAGGGCGCGTTGAGGAGGTCGTCGAGGCGCGGGCCGGCGTCTGCCGGCGGACACCAGAGAGGCACGAGGAGCGCCGCCAGAACCAGTCTGCTTGCCATGGTTACACCTCCCTCCCTCTGCCTCACGGCAGCTTGTAGAGCGCGACGTCGTCGAAGAGGGTTCGCGCACCCTCAGGGTGGTTGCCCGTGCCGAGCATCAGCACGAGGCTGCCGGCGGCCTCGGGCACGGTGGTGAGCAGCACGAGCGGCTGCCAGTCGGCGGGGCCGACGATCGCGTCCACCGAGGGCTCGGCGTCGCGGCTCGGGTGCCAGGCGCCCGCGGGCGTGCGGAAGCGGATCGACAGCTTCGCGTCGGTCAGCGTCTCGGCGGGAATGACCTTGATCCAGGCGGTGCAGAGGTAGCGCTCGCCGGGCTGGCCGGCGATGGTCTGCAGATAGCAGCCGCCGTCCGGCCCGCTCATCGCGGCGGCGTGACCGGTGCGGCCCTCGTCGGGCAGGACGGCGAAGCGCGCCGCGGGCGTGCGCGCCCAGGTGCTCCAGGCCTTGGGGGCGCCCTTGTTGCTCCAGTCCATCTCGGGCGCGTTCTCGTTGGCGGAGAGGTCCTCGAAGTCCGCGTTCGCGGCGAGGTTGGCTGGGTTCTGGGCCTGCACCCACTGCCACGCGTCCACGATGTCCGCGATCGGGCCGCCCGCGTCCTTCAGGCGGGTGGCGACCTGGGCGAGTTCGTGCGGTGCGTTCTCGGCGTACCACGCGAGCACGCGCATCGCGCCAATCGGGCCGCCCTTCTCGACGCTCGGAACCTGGCCCGTGACCAAGTAGCCCATGTTCAGCAGACCGCGCAGGTTGGCGCCGAGGAGGTCGTCGCGCTTGGGGGCCTCGGTCCAGAAGCGCTCGCGCTCGGAGCTGAGCTTCACGAGGCGCTCGGTCAGGCCGAGGGCCGTGTCGGCGCTCGCGCGGTCGGTCACCGAGGCGGTCATGAGCTGCTTCGAGAGGTCATACGCGTAGATGATGTAGCTGCCATACTGCAGGCCGCCGCGGATGATGTCGAGGCGCTGCTTGACGGCGGGGTCAGTGGTCTGCTTGCTGGCCTGGTCCAGGAGGCGGAAGCCCTCGTCGCACGCCTCGGGGGAGATGGCGAGGGCCTGGGCGCGGATGTTGCGGTGCTCCCAGCCGTGCGGCTCGCGGGGCGAGTTGTACGAGCGTTCGAGGAGACTGAAGTACGCCTTCATCGTGGGCGCGGCGTCGCCGAGCATCTTCGCGTAGAACTCGCTCAGCAGGTCGTCGATGTCGAGGGTGTGATCCCACTGCAGCTTGGCGGTCGCCCAGATCATCGGCGCGGTGTCGGGCAGGAAGGTGTAGACCTCGATGTACATGCCCTCCAGGCCGAGGGACTTGTCGAACTTGATCTGCTCGGCCACATGGTGCGGGTAGAAGCGCGGCGTCATCGACGCGAAGCCGTAGTAGTCATAGCGCGACAGGTGCTTGCAGCGGCGGGCCCACTCGCGCGTGATCTCGTGATCCGCCTGGCGGGTCTCCTCGTTGAACCACAGCGCGCTGGTCTCGGTGATGAAGCCGAAGACGTTGTCCTCCAGCTTCGGCACGGTCTCCGGCGGCTTGCGCGCGATGTTGTAGATCAGCGTGCCGATGTAGCGGTCGGGATGGGTCTTCGCGACCTCGCGGGCGATGGTGTTCACGAACTTGTAGTGGCGGTCCGAGAACTCGCGCTTCTCGTACGAGTCGGGCGCCGGGTCCCAGGAGCGGCAGTTGGGGCAGCCGCACAGGTGGGAGATGTCATCCATGCCGAGCGAGAAGCTGTCGACGTTCGGGCGCTCGTCGAACCACTTCCGCGCGAACTCGACCGTCAGCCGGATGACGTCGGGGTTGCTCTCGCACGGGCGCCAGTAGCTGTCGCTTCCGGGCGGGGGTATCCAGCGCTTGCCGTCGATCAGCGGGTAGTACTCGGGATGCTCCTGCGCGTACTTCTCGGGCGGGAAGACCTGGTTGAGGAAGTTCTGGAACTGGCGGCGCGGCACCACCTCGCTCAGCACGGTCTTGTTCCGCAGGTTCCACGCGTTCCAGTCCTCGGTCCAGGCGTGGCCCGACCACACGCGCGGCGAGGTGCTCGGCACCTTCACCACCTCGCGCACGTTGACCGTCAGCTCCCCCGGCTTGCCCTTGGGGACGTACTCCCACAGCTCGCCCGGCGCAAACCAGCGCACGCCGAGGCAGTTCTCGATGAAGGAGTCCACCGCGAACCTCACGGGCGTCGGCCAGCGACCGGCGAAGAAGACGCTGCCGTCGCGGACGCGGATGGCGTAGGTCTCGGGGTTCAGGCCGGCCTCGGGGAGGTCGGCCTCGGTCGTCGGCGCGCACTGACCGATGTAGAGGCCGACGCCATCGACCTTCGCGCCGTCACGGTTGATCGGCAGCTCCACGCCGCAGATCGCCTTCACGTAGTGCTGCAGGTCGAGCGCACCGCCTTCGAGCTTCGGGTCAGCCTGCGCGGGAAGGACGATGGTAGCGGTGGGTTGGCCGGCGCGGGCGAGGGTGGTCGGTTCAGCGTGGGCGAGGGACGACAACATGAGGAGCAGGAGCATCATTGCGGGCCTCCTTCGTGATGGGCGAAGGCGCCTGTGGGCGTGATAAATCACGCCCCTACATATGGGCGCGATGAATCGCGCCCCTACACTGAGCGCCATGAGTGGCGCCCCTACAGGCGGGGTCAGACGAGCCGCGAGCGGATACGTTCGAGGAACACGCGCTCGCGCAGGTCCGGCTTCCCGTCGGGGTTCTCAGAGTCCTGCTGCCACCGCTCTGGGTTCTCCTCGATGTACCAACGGATGGCGTGGAACGTCTCCGGGTCCTCGATGATGTGTCCGTAGTACCCGCGTTGCCAGCCGAAGCGGGTGTGGCCGGCTTGCCGCGCCTCGCGAGTAACGACCGCCTTGAATGTCCGGACGACCTCGCCCAACGGCGCCCGTTCGCAGTCGACGCATGTAGGGGCGCGATTCATCGCGCCCGATCGTGTAGGGGTTAACATGAAACGGTCCGCCGTTGGGGAAGACTCAGAGCAATGACGCACCGAATCCCCCACGAAAGGCGGACCGTTCCATGACCCACATCGCAATGGATGTTCATCGGAAGCGTTCGGTG
>VGFC01000302.1 GCA_016869045.1 Armatimonadota bacterium | reverse complement strand
CAGCCGGTTCTCGCAGTTGTCCATCTGCCGGCACATGTGGGTGACCTTCACGCCGTCCGGGTACGTGTAGTCCACGGTGAAGTGATCGTAGATGTGCCCGTAGGCCGGATCGGTGCGCATCTGCCGCCCGCCCGTGGCGACGCACTCCACCGGCCACGCGTCCAGGAACCAGTTCGTCGTGTCGATGTGGTGGATCGCCTGCTCTACGATGTGGTCGCCCGCCAGCCAGGTGAAGTACAGCCAGTTCCGAATCTGCCACTCGATGTCGCTCCACTCCGGCTTGCGGTCGAACTTCCAGAGCGTGCCCGTGTTGTAGTACGACTGCGCCGCCACGATCCGCCCGATCTGCCCGTCGTGCACGCGCTTCGTCAGGTCCAGGAAGCACGGGTGGTGCCGGTACTGCGTGCCCGCCATGATCCCCAGACCCTTCTGCCGTGCGATCCAGCCCGACTTGATGACATGCCGCACGCCCGCGGGGCACACCGCCACCGGCTTCTCCATGAACACGTGCTTCCCCGCCTCCACGGCCGCGCGCAGATGCTGCGGCCGGAAGCCCGGCGGTGTCGTCAGGATCACGTAGTTCGCGTCGGTCGCCAGGGCCTGCTTGTAGGCATCGAAGCCCACGAAGCAACGGTCCGGGGTCACGTTGAACTGCTCCCCGAGGGCCTCCTTCATCTTCGGCAGCTTGTCGTCCATGTGGTCCTGGAACAGGTCGGCCATTACGTACAGCTCGACGTTCTCCGCCGAAGCGCACGCGTTCGCCGCCGCCCCGCACCCGCGGCCCCCGCATCCAATCAGCGCAATCCGGATCCTCTCATCCCCCTGCGCCCACACGCCCGACGACAGCAGCCCCCCGGCCATCGTCGCCGCCGTCACCGTCGCCGTCGTCTTCAGGAAATCGCGACGCGGGATTCCCCCGCCCGCCTTCGTCTCACTCATCTCGCTTGCTCCCTTCCGGCCGAAATGCGCGGGCACCGCGCCAACGGCGCCCGGTCCCTACATGGTTCGCCAACGCCTCAGCAAACAAGGTTCGTCGTGCGGGCAGGAGTTTCCTTGAGGCGCACGATCGGACCAGCGAGCGCGGGGCGGCAGCCTTGTCACGTCGGCGGGGAAGGGACAGGCGCGCTTTCCGGGAACTCCGGGACATCGAATCCCGCTTCCTCGGGCAGGTGAGTGCGGTCATGACGCTCTGCTTCGGTGTTTGGGCCTGTGCGGCGACAATGGTCGTCGCCGAACCCGTTACGTTGCACGTCTCTCCCAAGGGCAACGACGCCTGGTCCGGCCGCCCGGCCGAGCCGAACGCTGCTAAGACGGATGGCCCCTTGGCTTCCCTCATCGGCGCGCGGGACGCGATCCGCAAGCTGCGCGCAAGTGGCACGGGCGGCCCCGCCCGTGACGCGGTGGCCGTCGTCGTTCACGGCGGCCTGTACCGGATGGACGAGCCCTTCGTGCTCGAACCGACGGACTCGTTCGTGACCTACCAGGCCGCCAAGGGCGAGAAGCCCGTCTTCTCCGGAGGCGTGCCCGTCACCGGCTGGCAGAAGGGCGCGGGGAACACGTGGACTGCCTCGGCGCCGAAGGGCATCGCGTTCCGCCAGCTCTTCGTCAACGGCGAGCGGCGCACTCGCGCACGGAGCCCGAACGACGGCTGGTTCACCGTCGCCGGCAAGGCGCCGCCCCTCGTGGATGCCGCCGGCAAGGAACAGAGCCAGGAATCGCGCGCCTTCGCCTTCGCGCCGGACACGATCAGGCAGTGGGATGACCTCAGCGACATCGAGGTGATCGTCTACCACTCCTGGGAGACGAGCCGGCTGCGCATCGAGTCCGTTGATCTCGAAAACCACCTCGTGCGGTTCACCGGCGCCGCGGCCTGGCCGTTCCTGAGTTGGGGCGCGGACCAGCGCTACTTCGTCGAGAACGCGCCGGACGCGCTCGACGCGCCGGGCGAGTGGTACCTCGACAAACGCGCCGGTGTGGTCCGCTACATCCCGCTCCCGGGCGAGGACATGACCAAGGCCGAGGTGATCGTGCCGCGACTCACGCGCCTGGTCGAGCTGCGGGGCGATTCCGCGGTTGGGCTGCCCGTCGAAGGAGTCACCCTCGACGGGCTGACCTTCGAGCACCAGGACTGGACGCTGGAGCCCCAAGGCCACAGCGATGCGCAGGCGGTCTGGTCGATGCCCGCGGCGGTCATGGCCGACGGCGCGCTGAACTGCACGATCACGAACTGCGAGATCGCGCACGTCGGCGAGTATGGGGTCTGGTTCCGGGAGGGCTGCAAGCAGAACCGCTTCGTGCACAACCGGGTGCACGACCTCGGCGTGGGCGGGGTGAGGATCGGGGAGACAGTGAATGCCCCCGACGACGCGCTGGAGTCCGAGGGCAACCTCATCGACAACAACCACCTCTACGACGGCGGGTATGTCTACCCGGGCGGAGTCGGCGTGTGGGTCGCCCAGAGCAGCCACAACACGATCTCGCACAACGAGATCCACGACTTCAACTACTCCGGCATGTCCATCGGCTGGAACTGGGGTGACGAACCGAACCGCTGCCATGACAACACCATCGAGTACAACCACGTGCATCACGTGATGCGCGGGCAGCTCAACGACGGCGGCGCGATCTACACGCTCGGCACTTCACCGGGCAGCATCATCCGCAACAACGTCTTCCACGATGTCTGGCCGTACAGCGCCATCGGCTGGGGTATCTACCTCGACGCGACCTGCAACCAGTACCTGGTCGAGAACAACATCGTCTACAACACCCTCAGCGGCGGCCTGATGTACCACAACGGCGGCCACGAGCACGTCATCCGCAACAACGTCTTCGCCCACTCCGCCCAGCAGATGCTCTGGCCCTACTGGGAGCCGCGCCCCAACGCCTTCGAGCGGAACATCATCTACCTCACCCAGGGCGACCTCTTCATCCCCTTCGCTACCGACTCCTTCCGCGCGCGGGAGGCCGCCGCCGAGTCCTTCGGCGTGTGGGACCGGAACGTCTACTGGAACCCGAACGACCCCGAGATCCGCTTCTTCTCCTACAGCTTCGACAAGTGGCGCTCCTTCGGCCTTGACCTCAACTCGGTCATCGAGGACCCGCAGTTCGTCGATCCGGAGCGCTACGACTTCCGCCTGAAGCCGACTTCCCCCGCGCTGGACCTCGGCTTCCAGGCGATCGACACGAGCCAGGTCGGCCTCTACGGCGACCCGGAGTGGGTCAACGAGCCGAAGCGTTTCACTCACCCGGCGACCGTCTTGCCGCCCGCCGTCGCGACCTTCAAGCCGCAACCCATCGACGATGGCTTCGAGAACACCGTTGTCGGCGCCGCTCCGGGCCAGGCGGTGGTGAGCGGGGAGGAGAAGGGCGCCTCGATCCGCGTGACCGCCGAGCAGGCCGCCGAGGGCCGTCACAGCCTCAAGGTCACCGACGCGCCCGGCCTCGAGCAGACCTGGCAACCGCACCTCTTCTACCAGCCGCACTTCACCGAGGGCACGATCCGCCAGAGCCTCGATCTGCTCATGAACCAAGGGGCCCTCATGTTCACCGAGTGGCGCGACGCCGGCGCCTACCCGGACAACATCGGCCCCAGCATCACCTTCCGCGCGAGTGGCACGGGCGGCCCCGCCCGTGTTGAGGTGGGCGGTCGTACCCTCACCACGTTCCCGGTTGGCGAATGGCTCCGCGCGGAGATCGAGTGTCCGCTCGGCGAGGACCCCGGCCGCACCTTCGCGCTGACGATCACTCTTGAGGGGAAGGAGCCGGCGCGCTTCGCCGACCTCCCGCTCCGGGGTGACGAGTTCCACGAGTTGCACTGGCTGGGCTTCGTGAGCACTGCCGAGCAGTCCGTTGCGTTCTACCTTGATGACGTGAAGATTGCGCCGGTCACACCGTGACGCCGCGCGGGAAGCCGCGCAGGCATCCCCTGACGAGGAGCAGGCAATGACTCACCGAATCCTGTTGGCGACGGCAGCCGCGTGGCTGCTGCTGACCGCCCGCGTCTTCGCCGCCCCGGCAGACGTCGCCGCACTGCTGGATGGCGTGAAGGAGATCACCGCCCCGGGTGCTCCGGGCGCCCTCTGCCCGTTTGGCGACGAGGCCTTCTCGGCAGTTGTCGGGGACCGTGGCAACACCCACCAGACGGTGGTAGCGGCGGCTCGGCTTGGGCAAGGGCGGGCCGTTGCGATGGGCCACAACGGCTACTTCGGCGGAGGAGGTCTGCGCGAGGCGGACACCCCACGCTTCATGCTGAACGCCGTCCGCTGGCTGGCCGGCAACCAGGCGCCGAACGTCGCCGTGCTGGGCCTCGGCGACTTCGTCGCGCTGATGAAGGAGCAAGGCACCGCGGCGGAGGCCATCGAGGGCGGCGACTGGGTCCCGAAGCTCGCCGGCCACAACGTGCTCGTCACCACCTGGGCGCCGGGTTTCAGCGCCCAGCAGGTCCAGGCCGTCGCCGAGTTCATCCGCAACGGCGGAGGGTTCCTCTCGGGTGACACGCCGTGGGGGTGGCTGCAGCTCAACCCCGGCAAGACGCTGAGCGCCGACCATGGCGGTAACAAGCTGCTCGTGCAGGCCGGCCTCGTGTGGGTCGATGGCATCGTTGAGCGCACCAGCGAGAAGGGCTACGCGTGCGGCGGCGACATCCCGGAGCTGACGCACGCCGGACGTGCGCTCGACGCGATCGAGGCCCAGGCGGCGGGTACGCGCCAGCTGACCAAGGACGAGCTGTCGCAGGCCTCGCAGGTCATCACCCGCGCGGCGATGGACATCCCTGCCGAGGACACGCTCTTCCGGCCGCGCCTCGTGAAGCTGCAGCAGGAGCACGCAGCGGAGGCTACCCCCAAGCCCGACGCGCCGCTGAAGATCGACAACGCCCTCGCGCGCCTGGCGCTGACGCTGCAGCTGCAGGAGATCGGCGCCACGCCCCCCGAGCGCACGGTCGCCCATCCCGCGGCCGCCTTCTTCCCCGGCGCCGTGCCGACGGACGCACAGCGCGTGACGCGCACCGTGCAGATCGACACGAGCATCTCCGCCTGGCATAGTACCGGGCTCTACGCCGTGCCCGGCGAGCTGATCGTTGTGCAAGTCCCGGACGCGGCGGCGAACAAGGGCCTCTTCGTGCGCATCGGCTGCCACACGGACGGCATCTGGCACCTCGGCGAGTGGAAGCGCGCCCCCGAGATCACCCGCCGCTTCCCGCTGAATGCTCCCATCACGAAGGCCGCGAACGCCTTCGGCGGACTCATCTACCTCGAGGTCCCGGACAACTGCAGCCTCGGCGCCGTCCCCGTGCAGATCGCAAGCGCGGTGGAGGCGCCCTACTTCGTGCTGGGCAAAACGGACCCCGCCGAGTGGCGCAACGCCGTGCGCAGCCGCCCGGCGCCGTGGGCGGAGCTGGAGACCCGCGGTGTCGTCCTCACCGTGCCCTCTGACGACATCCGCACACTCGACGATCCCGTCCCGCTGATGGAGTTCTGGACGCAGGTGCTGGACTCGTGCGCCGAGCTGGCGACTATCCCGCTGCAGCGCGCGCGCCCTGAGCGGATCGTCGCGGACGTGCAGATCGGCGGCGGGTACATGCACTCCGGCTACCCGATCATGACCTGGCTGGATGCGCCGAAGCTCGCGGTCAACGTCCAGGACCTCGTGACGAGGGGCAGCTGGGGTCACTTCCACGAGCTCGGCCACAACCATCAGTCCGGCCACTGGACCTTCGACGGCACCGGCGAGGTGACCGAGAACCTCTTCTCCCTGTACATCATCGATCGCTGCTGCCACCTGCCCGGCGTCGGCCACCCGGCGGTCGATCCCGCCACGCGCGACAAGAAGACGCGCGAGCATCTCGCCGCGGGCGCGCCCTTCGACAAGTGGAAGGGCGACCCGTTCGTGGCCCTCTACATGTACATGCAGCTTCGGGAGGCCTTCGGCTGGGAGGCCTACAAGCGGGTCTTCGCCGAGTACCGCGCCGCGCCCGAGGGCGAGCTACCGAAAACCGACGACGAGAAGCGCGACCAGTGGATGGTGCGGTTCTCGCGTACCGTGGGCCGGAACCTCGGCCCGTTCTTTCAGGCCTGGGGCGTGCCCACATCCGACGCGGCCCGCGCCTCCATCGCCGACCTGCCGGAGTGGATGCCGGAGGGCTTCCCGCCCAAGGGGTGACGCGTGCTATCTCCCACCGCTTACGTCATCCTCGCCGGCCTCTACCTGCTGGGCGCCATCGGCGGGATGATGCTGGGCTGCCACATCGGGGAGCGGATCGGCCGGCGCTGGGAGAAGCCCATCCCCGGTCTCCTCGTCGGCGCCGGCACCGGCGGCACGCTCGGCGTGCTCATCATGTACGCTGTGACGCGGTGGGTGCTGGTGATCGCGCAGTAGAGCTGGCTCAACGCGGCTCCGGCCTCCCGAACCCATCGATCACTGCGCGCGGAATCCGATACCCTCGGATGAACGGCTTGTGGGCGGGAGCGGCGGCGGTGGTGATGTACTGGACCGCGTAGACGGAGCGATCCGGTAGCTCGACCCAGCCGGAGTAGCCCCAGTCGGGGACCTCCGCATTCGTGTCGTCGTCGAGGATCATCCAACGCGCCTCCGGGGGCGGCGGATCGTCGAGGGGCGTGGGCTGGAGGGCGGCGGTCTGGGGCTCCAGGTAGGCGCCGAAGCAGTGGCCCGGCTGCGGCGGCCCGACCCGCGTGGTGACGAAGACCTCGCCCGTGCTGAGCAGCCCGACGGACGGTCGCCCGAGGTACAGCCACGGCCCGCTGCCGCACAGCTCTCCCCACGTCCGGCCGCCATCGCGCGAGATCGCCTTCAGGCCGTTGGTGACGCCAGGCTCGTCATCGCGCATGTAGCAGATGATCTCGCCGGTGGGCAGCTCCACGAAGTCCCCCTCATTCGGCTGGCGCCGGGGATGCTTCGCGACAACCACCGGGCCGGACCACGTGTGCCCCAGGTCCTCCGACCGGAAGACCACCTGGTACTGCCGCCAGTCATTGTCCTCCTCGAAGCTCGTGATCCCGATCAGAAGCGTGCCGTCGCGGAGTTGGGTGATCGACGGAACGATCCCGCCGGCTACGCTCGTCACCTCGGGGCCGCTCCACGTGCGCCCGTGATCGGCGCTGCGGAAGAGCCAGTTCACCGCGCGGTTGTCGCACCAGAAGTGATGCGCTCCGGGCGGCGGGTTCTGCGGGATGCAGTCCACCACGAGCAGCAGCGTCTCGTCCTGCAGGCAGGTGATCCGCGAGCAGTTCAGCCAGCCGTTCCTCGGCCGATCCCTCAGCTCCGCGACCACGATTCGGTCGGACCACGTCCGGCCCTCGTCGCCGCTCCAGCGCACCACGATCGTCGAGACCGGCCCGCCGCCGTGGCTCTCCGACTCCTGGTACGTCACCACGAGGTCGCCGTTGGCGGCCAGCGCGAGGTCGGGGAAGCTCTCGTGGAGGGCGTCATTCCGCGAGACGGTGAAGAACTCAATGCCCTGGCCTGAGGTCATGGCAGGCACTCCCGTGAGCACGACGACGCATGAGGCGAGTCGGAGGACCAAGCTCGCGAGTACCCCTCCGTGCGGCTCTATCGCGTCAGGTTGACAGCGGCCAGGGCCTGGGCCAGGTCTCCGTCGCCGGTATGGGCAGTGATGCGAAACACATACACGCCCGTCGGGACCGGCAATCCGCTGTCGCTGCGGCGGTCCCAGCTCAGGCTCTGCAGGCCGGCTGGGCACGGCTTGCTGCTGAGGAGGGTCCTGACGGGGCGACCGGCAACATTCAGGACGATCGCCGTCACGTCGGCCGCGGCCGAGAGGCTGAAGGTGATGTGCGCCCCACTGCCGGTCGGTTGGGCAGTGATCATGCCGACCACGACGCCGGCCGCGCCGGTGATGGTCGGCCCCGCCGTGTAGGCGGCAGGCGCGCCATCCGCCGGGCCCGAGGCGTCCTGGAAGTCGAAGCGGTAGCGGTAAGTCCCCGTCTTGGTGAGTTTGACGCGGCCGTTGTAGCACCGCCCGGTCCAGCGATCACCGGTCGCGGCGGCTGTCAGTGCGACGGTCTTGCAGAGCGCGCCGTTCCGCTCGATGACCAGGTTCTTCACGACCGGGACGTTGCCGTCGCTGTCCTGGTAGACCACCGCGAACCTGAAGCTGGTGCCCACGGGTCCGGCGTCGGGGTCGACCCCATCCGTCGTGAAGCCGGTGCGCGGAGACCAGGCCAGATGAGGTGGACCGATAATGTAGGGCCCTGGCGTCGGCTCGGTGGGGTCGCCGCCGATGGACTTGCCGTTCGCCGCCGTGAAGGCGAAGCGGTGGCGGAAGGTCCGGTTCGGGAGCTTGGTGGACACGCCGTAGACGGCGCCGGTCTCGACGTTGCCCGACCGCTTGGTCATCCCCAGGTCCCGGTACGTCGCCCAGTCACCCCCAGGCGCCTTGCTTTCGATGATGCAGCGAGCCGAGGAAGGCAGCTGGCCGGTGACGTCTATGCATCTCACCTTGAAGGTGAACTTCGTGTCGTTGGCATCGCCCCACTGGGGATCGACGCCGTCCGACTGATAGCCTGGGGTGCCCACCCAGGTGAGTTCGCGCGGCGGGCCATACACAATCGCCAGGCCTGGGCCGCCACCATACTCCCGCTCACTGAAGCCGCAGACGCTGAAGTTGGCCTCGTCTTCGTACGTCTCCCGCACCAGGAACGACACCACTCCGTCGCCCCGCAGTTCGGCGGCGACCGCCTGGGTAACGTCCCAAACGCCCACCTGCCCGGAGAACGGCGCAGGCCACACGTCCACGAGGCTGCCGCCGGGCGGAGCGCTGTTCCATGTGATCGTCTCTTCCGTCCATCCATCCCCCGCCTGGTAGACGCCAATGTCCCGCTCGGCGGGGTACCACCACCACTCGCGGAACATGTAGAGGGTGGCGCTTCTGAGGCAGGCATTGGCCGGCACAGCCCCTCGGAGGTCGAACTTCACGTACACTCGGCAGGTGGTGGGCACATTCTCGTAGTCCACCGTCTGCAGAGCCGTGCCCAGCACCAGCTCGCCAATGTACTCCATGTCGTTGTGGTTCCGATTGGGCAGCGCTCTGTTGACCGTCTCGTCATCGATCGTCTCCAACGTCACCTGTGTGCTGTGCAGGGCACTGGGCGGATCGTCCGTGCCCAGCGCTTGCGCCGATGGTTGCACCACTCCTACGACCGCAATGAGAAGACCGACACCCGCGGATACCCAGCGACCCATCGTTCCCACCTCCAGCGATCTGGCATTCGCCTCTCTACTTCGCTCAGGGTAGGCCCCATTCCTGCTGCTGGCGGCAGTCGCGAGGGCAACGGTGCAGGATTACGCAGGTTCTGCGGCCAATCTTGCGGCCCGAGCGGGCTTGCCGCGTGCGAACCGAGCAGGGAGGACGTCCCATGCTGCGAACCAAGATCATCACGGCCGCCGTCGGGGTACCGATTCTCCTGCTGCTGCTATACCTCGACAGCTGGTGGCTATTCCTGCCCGCGACGGCGGCAATGCTGCTGGGGCTGCAGGAG
>VGFC01000301.1 GCA_016869045.1 Armatimonadota bacterium | reverse complement strand
GGCCTACCGCTGCCGGCTGGCTATCTCCCCCAAGCGAATCGTGGGTGAGATCGTCGAGGAGGTGACGGGGGAAGTGCTGTTCCGGCGAGGGCACGCTCTCCCGCCCGGTGCGGACGCCGTGCGGCGCGGCCGCCCGGCGCTGATGGTGGATGCGGTGGACGCGACCTTTGATGACCTGCGCGTGGTCGGCTCGGTAGAGCAGCCCTCGGCGCGCGCCACGCGTGTCGCGATCCTCGACACGCAGATGCCAGACTCCTCCCCAGAGGTCATCGCGCTCATTCAGGCCGCCCTCGCTGCTGACGGCGCCGAAGCCACCGTCCTGCCCCTGCCGGCCACGCCCGGGGAGTTCAGCGTTCCGGAGGACACGGGGCTGCTCATCCTGCCCCACACGCGCCGGCTGCCGCTCGGCGTCCCAGAAGGCGTGGACCGCTACTTGCGCCGGGGCGGGAACGCGATCTTCCTGGGCGGCCCCCTCGGGGAACAGATTGTCGCGGCGCGGGATGGCACGTGGCTTCCCCTTACCGAGGCTCTCGCGAAGACGCCGACCGACCACCTTCTCATGGACCTCCGCGGGGAGCCGCTCGACACATGGCGCCGCTTCCGCAGCCCGGACGAGGGCGAGGCCGTCAAGGCCCTCGATGAGCGCGGCCCGCCCGGTGGCGGCGCGGCGCTGCGGGTGGACGCAGAGAACCTCCGCTCGTGGGACACGCTCGGGTACCAGTTCGCCGGTTCGCCCTTCGGTGAGGGGGAGACGCTGACCGGCTTCTGGGCGAAGGGCGGCCCGAAGACGAGCCATCTCACGTTCGAGTGGGTCGAGACCGACGGCTCGCGCTGGATCGCAGCCGTTTCGCTGACCCGCGACTGGCGGCGCTACGTCCTCTCACCGCAGGACTTCGTCTACTGGCAGGACAATCCGGCGAGGGGGCGCGGCGGCCCGAGCGACTGCTTCCGGCCCCAGAACGCGACCCGGCTCGCCATCGGCCTGGCCAAGAGCCACTCCCCCATCCCCAACGGTCCGCATACATACTGGATTGCGGACATCGGAGCTGCGCGCCCGCCGTTCCGCCTGACCGCCGACCCGCCCCCGATCATCGAGGCCATCAGCCCGGCCTACAAGACCTTCCAGCCGAGCGGGGTGCGACGGATCGTGGCGGCGGACGAACAGGCGCTGGTGGACTCTGCGTTCAGCCTGCCGACCGCGCCCGCAGTGTGTTGTGCCTTGCCGCGAACGCGCGGGCTTGGACTGAAGGGCGCCCGCTACGGGCGCTGGGTCCCGCTGCTGAATGCAACGGACGCGGGCGGCGCGCCCCGCGGCTGCGTGGCGTCGCTGTACGCTTCCTTTTCCGAGCCCTACCCGAATGCCGCGTGGGGTGTGCTGGGCATCGAGGATGCCTCTTACCTCACCCGACATCAGGCCGAGCTGGGGCCGGTCATCGCCGCGATGGCGCGGTGGCTGCAGGGCGGAATCTACCTAGTGAAGGCGGGCGCGGATCGGTTCGGCTACTTCCCGGACGACCGGCCCATTGTGGGCGGCCAGGTTCTGAACCGCTCCGGCGAGAGCCGCGAGCTGCGTCTGGAAGCCGATGTTGCTGCCGAGGGACGGCAGACCGCCGCGTTCACGCGATCCTGGCCCATCAGCGTCGGCCCAGGCGCTCTGACCGGCATGTCGGACGTGTGGGCTCGAGCCGTGGAGCCGGGCGTGTACGTTGTGCATGTGGCGCTGCGACTCGATGGGCGCCTCGTGGATGCGGTCTCCCACGAATTCGTCAGGCTCCCCAAGCCCTCGGCCAATCCGGCGGACTTTGTCGTGGTGCGGGACGGCGACTTCCGGCTCGGGGGCAATCGGTGGCATCCGCACGGCATCAACTACTGGCCCTCCAACTCGACGGGGCTGGAGCCGGCCGCCTACTGGCTGCACTGGCTGCACCCGGCCAACTACGATCCGGCGGTCATCAACCGGGACCTGCAGGCGCTTGCCGACCTGAGGATCAACTCCGTCAGCATCCTGCTAGGCGACCGCGAGCAGCTTCCGGCTGCGCTGCACTTCCTCTACCGTTGCTCACAGCGGGGTACCCGCGCGAACATGTTCCTCGGCGGCGGGGCTCCGGTGGGCTTCGATGCAGAGCACGCAGTCGAGCTGATCCGGGAGGGGCGCCTCGCGGACAACCCTGCCATCTGGGCCTGGGACATCGCGTGGGAGCCGCACTGGGGCACGTACGACGCGCGGAAGGCGCTCGACCCACAATGGGCCGCGTGGATCGACGAGCGCTACGGGAGCGTGGCCAACGCCGAGCGCGACTGGGGCTGCGCGGCGCCGCGCACAGTGGAGGGCTCAATCACCGGTCCGTCGCAAGAGCAGATCCTCAACGACGGCAACCACCGCGTGATGGTTGCGGCGTACCGGCGGTTCCTGGATGATCTGGTGAGCGACTCGTACGGCCGCTGGGCGCGGGCGGTGCACGCGGTCGATCCGCGTCACCTCATCGGCGCGCGGTCGGGCTACGGTGGCACCGGTCAGCCGGGCATCGACCCGCAGATGCCGTTCGACCTGCTGAGCGGCGCGAGGCACCTGGACTTCATCTCGCCGGAGGGGTACGGCCTGGGCGGACCGTGGGAGAGCTTCGAGCAAGGCGGCTTCACCACCGAGTATGCGCGCTTCGCAGGAGGCGGCAAGCCGGTGTACTGGGCCGAGTTCGGCTTCAGCGTGCACCCGGGCGCGAGCCCCGAACAGCTAGAGACTCAGCGGCAGCTCTACGAGCACTTGTACAGGATGGTGCTCTGGTCCGGCGCGAGCGGGTCGGCGGGCTGGTGGTTCCCGGGCGGGTTCCGCGTGGGCGAGAACTCGGACTATGGCATCATGAACCCCGACGGTTCGCCAAGGCCGAGCGCCCTGGAGGCCCGCAGGTGGGCCGAGCGGATGGCGCAACATCAGGGACCGACCTCGGCGAACAACTGGATCACCATCGACCGTGACCTGCACCCGCGCGGGTACTCGCAGGTGTGGCTGACGCACCGCGATGAGTACATCCGCCTGCGGCGGCAGGGGCGCTCCGTGGGCCTGCGAACCGAGGGCACCGGCACGGACTCCACCAATACGCCACTCGTGGCGGTTGGCAACACGCTGGCCGATGGCACCAATCCGCCGAAGTACCTGAACGCCGAGTTCAGCTTCGTTCGCCTGCGCGCTGGGGGCGAGTGGGTGGATGTTGCCCCCCGCTCGACGGTCGAGGTCCCGGGCGGGCGGATGATTGAGCTGTCGGCCTCCGTGGGCAACACGGGGGAGGCGCTATGGGTCAGTCCGGCTCGCGCGGGGGCGAAGGCGGGTGCGGTCTGCGTTGTCAGCGCGCCCGGCAGCGGCCTGCAGGTCGCCCAGCCGATCCCCGGCGGCGTGGCCCGCTACGCGGAGACCCTCGTCGGCCCGTTCAGGCTGTGCGAGGGCGTCACCGAGGAGACGCCCGTTGCCCTGCGGATGGAGGCCCGGGGCCGCACGCCCTTCGGGGCACACTTCCGGTTCACGCTGAGGCCCAAGTAGCCGATGGCTCCCCCCTCCCCCACCCCCGTCCGCCTGCACCGTGGGATGCTCTTCAGCCCGGCAGCCCCCGACCGGCTGGTCGCTGTGGAGGACGGCTGCCTGGGCGTGTCGGCCGGCGGCCGGGTTGCGGCTGCGGGCGAGTACGCCGAGATCGCGGCGCATCACCCGCAAGCCCCCGTCACTGACTGGCGGCCCGCCGCGATCCTGCCGGGGCTGGTTGACCTCCACTCCCACATCCCACAGTACGTCGCGATGGCGATGGATGGCTACGATCTGCTCCCGTGGCTGGAGCGTTTCATCTACCCCACGGAGGCGGCCTTCGCCGACCCGCGCCATGCGCGGGAGACCTCCCGTCGGTTCTTTGCGGCGGCCCTCGCGTGCGGAACGACGACCTCGCTGCTGTACGCCACGGTCCACGCCGAGGGCACGCGCATGGCTTTCCGCGCGGCGGAGGAGGCCGGGGTGCGCGCGGCCATCGGTAAGGTCATGATGGACCGGAACGCTCCGGCCGAACTGCTGGAAGAGACGTCGGCTTCCCTGACCGAGGCCGACGCGTTGTGCGCCGAGTGGAACGGCGCAGCCGAGGGTCGCTTGCGCTACGCGTTCACCCCGCGCTTTGCGATCACATGCTCGGCGGGGCTGATGCGGGGCGTGGCCGGGCTGGCGGCGGATCACGGCGCGCTGATTCAGACGCACCTCGCCGAGAACCCGGACGAGTTGCGCACGGTCGCCGGGCTCTTCCCGGAGGCTCCTCACTACACCGGCGTCTACGCGGACGCCGGCTTGCTCGGGCCAAGCACGGTGATGGCGCACTGCCTGTACCTGTCGGACGGCGAGTGGGACCTGCTGGGCGAGAGCGGCACGCGGGTCGCTCATTGCGCGGGCTCCAACTTCTTCCTGCGCAGCGGCGTGTTCGACATGGGGCAGGCGAAGAGGCGCGGGATCGCCGTGGGCCTGGGCACGGATGTGGGCGCCGGGCCGAGCCTGTCGCTGTTCGATGAGATGGAGAGCGCCTGCTTCGCCTCGCGCGCCCGCTACGCCCTGGAGCGTGCGGCCGCCTCCCGGCTCGGCGCGATGCGCGGCGAGTTTGGCAGGCTGCCCGGCGGGGCCGACCTGCTGGCGAGCGTGCTTTCGCGGCTGGAACTCGACGACTCCGTGGCGCTCGTCGATCCCGTGCAGGCCTTCTACCTCGCGACGCTGGGCGGGGCGCAGGCGCTCGGGATGGCTGACGAGATCGGGAGCCTGGAGCCCGGCAAGTGGGCGGACTTCGTGGTGGTGCGCCCGCCGGTCATCGACGCCGCCTCGCCCGAGGAAGGCCGCACCCCGCGCGAGGTGCTTTCGCAGATCATCTACCGCACCGAGCCGTCGGCGATCCTGGCGACGTTCGTTGCGGGAGCCGAACGCCACCGTCGCACGGCCTGAAGGCGCTCAGTGCTCTCGGGGCCGGTTGTAGTGGGCAACAAACTACTATTGACAATAGTAGATAACCGTGGTATGGTGCTGGTATGTGAATCAGGGCAGACGATGGATGCCGGAAGTGCCCAAGTGAGGTGAGCACCATGTCAGCCACGCGGTTCGCTACATTGCTCGTCGGTCTCGCTCTCGTGACGGCCCAGGCCGTCACGGCTCAGCAGTCGCCGAAACGTCTCTGGAACCAACAGGACATTGCGGATGCGGTTGCGTTCGGGTTGGTGTCGCCCTCGGTGCTCGAGGGGGCGGACCTGGACCGGCCCGTCACGCTCGGGGAGCTGGTGCGCATCCTGCTGGAGGCACGCCCCTACCTGCGCGGAATCCGAGGGGAGCCTGGTGAGCCAGGTCCTGCCGGGCCGCCCGGACCTCCAGGACCGACGGGGCCTCGAGGCCCTCAGGGGTACCCGGGGGCGCCGGCCACGACCGTGTACGCGCCGCGCCCCGCGTTCGGGGCTGCAGGGACAGGGGTACAACAGGTCCAGGCTTTCGCCGGCGGGTACTCCGGTGGGTCTGTCTACACGTCGCCCGCCCCGACCGACTCCAGCGCGCAGAGGCAGGAGCTGCAGCGTCAGGAGGAGCGCATCAGGGAGCTGGAGAGCGACCGAGACCGGCTGAAGCGGGAGATCGAGCAGCTGCAGGCGGAGCTGCAGAGGCGGCCGCCCTGGGGCGGAGGCTCACCGCCCGGGCCGTGGCATCCGCCGGGGGGAGGGGTCCAGCCCCCTCCGGGCTTCCCGCACCCCGCAGCTCCCGGAGGCGGCCCGGATCGTGAGCGTCCGCCCGTTCCCCCCAACCCGGGCGGTGCTCACGGGGGAGGCGACGCGGCACAGCCGGGCCACGGCACGGAACACCGCCGCGGGCACAGCACGTACTCGGGTCCTCCACGCGACAAGGGGCGCTAGCGAGAGGCAGTTGCGGCCGTCGCTGTTGCCCTGGAAGGGGTAGCCCGGCTTGTGGAGCGTCGCGGCGACGTTCGTTGGCGGAACCGAACGGCACCATTCAGCCTCGTGAGCCTTCGCCGGGCCGCGAGAGGTACGAGGCCCGCGGTCGGCGAACAAGCGCCTCATTACTCCCCATGAGGTGTCGCGACTTGCCCCCCACAGGCTTCGACAACGCGCGGTATCTCGCTCAACAGACCGCCGCCATCCACGAACGCGTCGAGCGTTCCGAGGGGAAGCTGTACCTGGAGTTCGGCGGGAAGCTGACGTTCGACTTCCACGCCGCTCGCGTGCTCCCCGGCTACGATCCTAACGTCAAGATGCGGCTTCTGCAGGGGCTGAAGGACGAGATCGAGGTGATCTTCTGCGTCTATGCGGAGGACATCGAGCGCGGGCGGATTCGCGGCGACTTCGGGATCACTTACGACCTCGCGACGCTCAAGGCGATCGACGACCTCCGTGACTGGGGCATCGCGACCTCCTCTGTGGTCTTCACGCGCTTCCGCGGCGGTGCGGCGACCGAGCGTCTCGCGCAACAGTTGGAGTCCAAGGGGATTGCGGTCTTCCGGCACACGGAGATCGCGGGCTACCCCAACGACGTGGACCTCGCGGTGTCGGGCGAGGGGTATGGGCGGAACCCGCCGATCCCGACCTCCGCGCCGCTGGTGGTCGTCACGGGAACCGGGCCGGGCAGCGGGAAGATGTCAACCTGCCTGTGTCAGCTCTACCACGACTACCACCGAGGCGTTGCCTCCGGGTATGCGAAGTTCGAGACCTTCCCGATCTGGAATCTGCCAGTGGATCACCCGGTCAACATCGCCTATGAGGCGGCGACGGCCGACCTGGGCGACATCGTCATGGTCGATCCGCTCCACCTGGAGGCCTATGGCAAGACGGCCGTCAACTACAACCGGGATGTCGAGAACTTCCCGATCCTCAAGGCGATCATCGACCGCATTGCGGCCGACGCCGGCCGGGCGGCGCCCTATCGCTCGCCGACCGACATGGGGGTGAATCGGGCCGGGGCGGGGATCGTGGACGATACGGTCGTGCGCGAGGCTTCGAAGCAGGAGGTCATCCGGCGCTTCTTCCGCCATCGCTGGGAGCACACGCGCGGCCTGTGCCCGGCGGAGGTCCTGCGCCGCGTGCAGAAGCTGATGGTGCGGGTCGGGGTGGCGCCCACCGACCGGCCCGTGGTCCAGCCCGCGCGCGAGGCGGCGCTGGCTGCCGAGCGGCAGAGGCGGGGCAACGACGGCTTCTACTGCGGCGCGGCCCTGGAGCTGGACGACGGAACGATCGTGGCAGGGAAGAACTCGCCGCTGTTCCACTCCGCCTCCGCGGCGATCCTCAACGGGATCAAGCACCTGGCGGGCATCCCGGATACGATGCACCTGCTGCCGGAGAGTGTGATCGAGAGCCTCACGCGGTTGAAGGCGACCTACCTGAGTTCCCACTCCCCCAGCCTCAACGTTCAGGAGGTGCTGGTGGCTCTGGGGATCAGTGCGGCCATGAATACGGCGGCCCAGGCGGGCGTGGAGGTGCTGCCCCGCCTGCGCGGAACCCAGATGCACCTGACGCACCAGCCAGGCTCGGGCGACGAGACGGGACTGCGCAAGCTCGGGATCGAGATGACGACCGACGGCACACCCACGTCAGCCGGCTACTTCCTCCGCTGACACCTTGGAGGCGACGCGGGAGACGGCCTTCGCCAACTCGACCTTCGACCCCAGCCACACATGGTTGGCGCAGCGGAAGGACCTGCCCAGCGTACACGAGACGCACGTGCCCGGGAAGCGGTCGGCAATGAGCGTCTGCGCCTCGCAGACGCCGCAGAGCCGCCCCTGTCCCGGACCCATCGGACCGATGCACGGTGTGATCGTCATCGGGCAGATGTCCACGCAGGCCTCTTCGCCCCGGCATGACTTCGGCCGCGCGCCGAAGGGGTGCATGACCTTGCGCTGATCGCCGCGGCCGACGAAACCCAGCGCGTGGGACCGCCAGTGCTCCCCGCAGACGCGCACACACCGCCCGCACTGAACGCACTCGGCCTCGTGGAATCGATAGCGCACCTTGCGCAGACCCAGGCGGACGGCGATGTCTTGGATGGCCTTGGAGTTCGGCGCCTCCGCGACGAGCAGCTCGGCGATGTTGCGCCGCAGCCGCATGACCTTGGGCGAGTTGGCGCGAATCACCATGCCCTCTTTCACGCCCAGCGTGCAGGAGGTGGTGATCTTCTCGCGTTTGCCCTCGACCAGCTCCACGATGCACAGGCGGCACACGCCGTTCGGCGTCAGCCCCGGCACGTGGCAGAGCGTCGGGATGCAGATCCCCGAGTCGAGCGCGGCCTCCAGGACGGAGGCTTCCTTCGGCGCATAGACCGTTCGTCCGTCGATGGTCAGCTTCACGATGTCGGGCATGATCGGTCTCCTCAGAGGATCGCGACGGCGTCGAACTTGCACTCGTCGCGACAGATGCCGCACTTCACGCAGACCCCTGCACTGATGACGTGGGCCTGCTTGCGCTCGCCGGCGATGGCCTCGTGCGGGCACGCCCGCAGACACACACCGCAGCCGGTGCACTTCTCCGCGTCAATCTCGTAGCGCACGAGGGCGCGACAGACGCCCGCCGGGCAGCGCTTCTCCCGGATGTGTGTGCCATACTCCGACCGGAAGTAGCGCAGCGTCGAGAGCACGGGATTGGGCGCCGTCTTGCCCAGCGCGCAAAGCGAGGTCTCCGCGACCGTCTCGGCCACGTCCTCCAGCAGCGCCAGGTCCTCCTCGGTGCCGCGGCCCTCAGCGATGTCGGTCACGACCTCCAGCATTCGCGCGATGCCCAGGCGGCACGGGACGCACTTGCCGCACGACTCGTCCTGCAAGAAGCGCAGGAAGTACTGCGCCACATCGACCATGCAGGTCCGCTCGTCCATCACCACCATCCCGCCGCTGCCGACCATCGAGCCTGCCTCGGCGAGGGTGTCGAAGTCCACCGGCAGGTCGAAGCACTCCACCGGCAGGCAGCCGCCCGACGGGCCGCCGGTCTGGACGGCCTTGATACGGTGCCCGTTCACGCCGCCCCCGCCGATGTCGTAGACGATCGTGCGGAGAGACGTGCCCATCGCCACCTCGATCAGCCCCGTGTTCTTCACCTGGCCGGTGAGTGAGAAGACCTTCGTGCCCTTGCTGCCCTCCGTGCCCTTGGCCGCGAACCAGGCCGCCCCGTTGTTGACGATGCGCGGGACGTTCGCCCACGTCTCCACGTTGTTCAGGTTGGAGGGGCGCCTCCACAGGCCCTCCTCAACTGTGTGCACATCCTTCGGGCGCGGCTCGCCCACGCCGCCCTCCAGAGAGGCCATCAGGGCCGTCGATTCACCACAGATGAAGGCCCCCGCACCGCGTGCGATCCGCACATCGAACGAGAAGCCCGTGCCCAGGATGTTGTCGCCCAACAGGCCGGCCTCCTGGGCCTCCGCGACGGCGACGTGCGCGTGGTGCACGGCCAGCGGGTACTCGTGGCGCACGTAGACGTAGCCCCGCCGGGCCCCGATGGCATACGCGCCGATGAGCATCCCCTCCAGCACGGAGTGCGGATTGCCCTCGAGG
>VGFC01000300.1 GCA_016869045.1 Armatimonadota bacterium | reverse complement strand
TCCCCATCGTGATCATCGCCGGCATCATCATCGTCTCGATGTTGATGAAGTAGAGGCCTGGGCAGAGCACGCTCTGCCCCTACATGGAGACCCAGCGGGAGCACTCGTACGGGCGCAGCGTGCTGCGCCCACGCCGTTCCTCCTAACCTCCGAACCTGTGAGCTTGCGAACTCACCATGCCTCGATCGACGACCAGCCCCATCCTCAGCCAACTCAACCCTCAGCAGCGCGAGGCCGCCGAGTGCATCGACGGCCCGGTGCTCATCTTCGCCGGCGCGGGGTCGGGGAAGACCCGCGCGCTGACGTATCGCATCGCCCACATGGTGCGCGAGCGTGGCGTGCCGCCGGAGAGCATCCTCGCGGTGACCTTCACGAACAAGGCCGCCAACGAGATGAAGGACCGCATCCGCACGCTCGTCGGCGACCAGGCGCGGCGCATCTGGGCGGGCACCTTCCACTCGATCTGCGCCCGGATGCTCCGCGCCGACGGCGAAGCCATCGGCATCCCGAGCAACTTCGTTATCTTCGACTCCCCCGAGCAGCAGTCGCTGGTGAAGGAAGCGCTCTCGGTGCTGGACGTGGACCCGAAGCAGTACAGCCCCGTCGAGGTGCACTCGCGGATCAGCCGCGCGAAGAACGAACTGATGACCGTCTCCGACTTCGGCCGGACGCGGAAGGGCTCGTTCGAGGACATCACCGGCCGCGCGTACCGCATCTATCAGGAGAAGCTCCGGCAGAACAACGCGCTCGACTTCGACGACCTCCTGATGCGCGCCGTCGATCTGCTCGCCACACAGGAACAGGTCCGTGAGAAGTACCAGGAGCGCCTGCGCTACGTCCTGGTAGACGAGTATCAGGACATCAACCACGCGCAGTACCGGTTCGTGCAGATTCTCTCGGCGAAGCATGGCAACATCTGCGTGGTCGGCGATGACGACCAGTCGATCTACGGCTGGCGCGGCGCGAATGTCGGCATCATCCTCGCCTTCGAGGGCGACTACCCGAAGTGCAAGGTCGTGAAGCTCGAGCAGAACTACCGCTCGACCGGCAAGATCATCGAGTGCGCCGCCGAGGTCATCCGCAACAACCCGGACCGCGCCGCCAAGCGCCTGTGGACCGAGAACCATCCCGGCGACAACGTGGTGGTGTATGAGGCGATCAACGAGGCCGAGGAGGCTGAGTGGGTCGCGAACACGATCGCCGACCAGACCGGGCGGCGCGTCGCCAAGGCCGGCGACTTCGCCATCCTCTACCGCACGAACGCGATGAGCCGCAACTTCGAGGAGGCGCTCATTGCGCGGGGCATCCCCTACCGCGTGGTAGGGGGCCTGCGCTTCTACGAGCGGGCGGAGATCAAGAACGCCGTCGCCTACATGCGGGTGATCCAGAATCCCGCAGACGGCGTGTCGCTCCGGCGCATCATCAGCAAGCCCACGCGCGGCATCGGCGACACGACGCTGCGCGCCGTCGAGCGCTTCGCCTACGGGGACGGGGAAAACTCGGTCACGCTGTATGAGGCCCTCGGGCGCGCGTTCGAGATCGAGGAGCTGAAGCCCCGCGCGCAGGAGGCGCTGGCCGCGTTCCATCGCATGATGGAGGAGCTGCGCGCCAAGGCCGACCGCGTGCCGCTGTCGGAGCTTGCCCACGCCGTCATCGAGGACACGGGCTACGTCGAGGCCCTGCAGAAGAGCGGCAACGCGGAGGATGCGAGCCGCGTCGAGAACCTGCAGGAGTTCGTCAGCCTCACCGCGCAGTTCGAGGAGGCCTACGAAACGGGCGAGCCGACGCTGCAAGCCTTCTTGGAGCACATTGCGCTGCTGACCGACATCGACGAGGCCGAAGAGCCGGGCGACGCCGTCTCGCTGCTCACGCTGCACTCGGCGAAGGGTCTTGAGTTCCCCATCGTCTTCGTGGTCGGCCTGGAGGAGAACATCTTCCCCCATCAGCGCTCGATGCGAGACGAGCAGGAACTCGCCGAGGAGCGCCGCCTCTGCTACGTCGGCATCACGCGCGCCCAGCGGCAGCTCTACCTCACCCACGCCTTCCGCCGCACCATCTTCGGCCAGCCGACCGACCAGCGCCCCTCGCGCTTCCTCGACGAGCTGCCCCAGGACCTCGTGACCCGCCGCCAGGACATCAGCCGCCTCGCGCGCCCGCAGATCTTCGAGGAGGAGTTCGAGGAGCTGGAGCACCCGAGCGGTAGGAAGCTCGACCTCACCCGCATCCTCTCGCGCAAGCGGAAGGCCGGTGACGGGCCGCCGCCGAAGCGCCCGGCCGAGAGCCGCCCTTCGGCGCCGCTGGGCGACGGGGCGCGGCGAACAACCGTCAAGCGGCAGACGAAGGTGAAGTCGCCGACCGCCGGCAGCGATGGGGAGTTTCGCACGGGGACGAAGGTCCGCCACGCCAAGTTCGGCGACGGGATCGTGGTGAGCAACGAGGGCGAGGGGGACGACGCCATCGTCACGGTCGCCTTCGTCTCGACCGGCGTGAAGAAGCTCGCGCTGCAGTACGCGAACCTACAGAAGCGCTGAGGGAGAAAAAGAGGGACACCATACCAATTTCATACGTCCGAAATTGGTATGGTGTCCCTCTTTTTCTGAAGGAGGCACATGATGAGAGGTCTTCTCCTGGGGCTGCTGCTGGTGATCGGTTCGCACGCAGTCTGCGCTCAGAACGAGGCCCCGCCTCCCATCCGCCTCGCCTCCGAGCGCCAGCCGTTGTGTCGGATCGTCCTGGCGGTCAGTCCGACCGAGGGCGAGCGATTCGGCGCCGAGAAGTTGCGGCGGTATCTCTCGCGGATCACGCGCGCCGAGGTCCCGATCACTTCCGCCGACGAGGCCGGCGAGGGTGTGCGGCTCCTGGTCGGAGGCGCCGGGGGAGCGAGGCTCGGCACCGAACTGTCGCCGCTGAACCTCGGGCCGGATGGCTTCATCTTGCGTTCGTTTGGCACGGAAGCCATCGCAATTGCCGGCGCGAACGACCAGAGCACTCTCTCTGCGGTCTACGCGTTCCTCGAGCACCTCGGTTGTCGCTGGTTCCTGCCGGGCGAGAGCGGCGAGGTGATCCCCTGGGACCTGGAGCTATCCTGCGCGCCGCTCGACCGCACGGAGATCCCGGACTTCTATCACCGCGTGCTGTGGTACAACGGTTGGGTCTCGCCCACGCTGACGGAGCAGTCGAAGGCCGAGTGGGCCGACTGGTGCCGGAAGAACCGCCTCGGCGGGCTGCCCGCGGACCACGGCCATGCGTACTACCGGCTCGTGCCGGAGGAGACCTACTTCGCCGAGCACCCCGAGTACTTCAGCCTCGTGCGCTACGCTGACGGTACGGACAAACGCGAGCGCGGCCGGCAGCTGTGCACCAGCAATCCGGAGGTCATCGAGATCGCGGCGCGGGCGGCGAACGCCTACTTCGCGGCGAACCCGACCTCGCTGTGCTTCTCGCTCAGCCCCAACGACACGAGCGGCTTCTGCGACTGCGACGCGTGCCGCGCGCTCGACGGCCCGAAGCCTAACGGCCTGTCGGACCGCATCCTGGCCTTCGTCAACGCGGTCGCGGAGCGTACCGACCGCGAGCACCGCGGCAAGCTCCTGGCCTACTACGCGCTCTACGGCAATCTCCCCGGCCCGCCGACGAAGGTGAAGCCGCGCGCGAACGTCATGCCCGCGGTGGTGAACAACGCCTGTCACCTGCATGCGATCGATGACCCCCGCTGCCCGCGCAACGCGCGCTGGCGCGAGTACGTCGCGAAGTGGCGGCGCATCAGTAAGCAGCTCTTCGCGTATGACTACTTCCAGTACTCCGACCTCCCAACGCCGATCAACCGGACCATCGGCGCCCGGATCCGCTACGACCGCGACATGGGCTGCCTCGGCTTCTCGGGCGAGATCCTCGGCCGCTCCCCGGTGAACGACATCGCGCTCTACATCGCGGCGAGGATGCTCTGGGACGCGGACCAGGACGCTGACGCGCTGCTCGAGGAGTTCTACCAGCGCTACTACCGCCTCGCGGCTGAGCCGATGCGCGACTACTTCGAGACGCTGGAGACCGCCGCGCGCCGCCAGACGGATCACCCCCTCGGCGCGCCGTGGGAGATGTACACGCCGGAGCTGCTTGCTGAGCTGCAGGGGCACATCGACCGCGCCAAGACGGAGGCGCACGGAAGCCTGTTGCGGGAGCGGGTCGAGCGGGCGGCCCTCGACCTGCAGGCGACGAGGCTCTTCGTCGAAGCCGCTCGCGCGCAGGCAGCGTGGATGGCCGCGCCGTCAGAGGACGGCAAGAGCACGATGATGCAGGCCATCGGCTCCGCCGAGGAGTTCCTGAACTCGATCGCCGACCGCGACATCGTCGCCGAGACGATCCTCCTCGGCCGCCTCGCCGAGATGCGCAAGGGCCAGCCCGCCGGCGGCGCCTCCTCACCCAGCGCCGGCGCCGCGAGCCAGCCCGGCTACGACGACGCCTCCACCTTCGGCGACCTGTGGACCGTCTACGAGGACCTCGGCTCGCTCCCGGCGGAGGGCTGGCTCTTCCGCACGGACCCCAAGGACCAGGGCGAGGCGAGTGGTTGGCAGAGGCCCGGCTTCAACGACAGCCGCTGGCAGATGGTCCGCGTCGCCGAGTGGTGGGAGCCGCAGATCGGCTCCTACAACGGCGTGGCCTGGTATCGGCGGACCATCGACCTCCCGCGCGAGGCGACCTGCCTGTGGTTCGGCGCCGTGGACGAGTCGGCGTGGGTCTACCTCGACGGGCAACTCCTCGGCCAACACGACGAGGGCGAGTCCGGCTGGGACCAGCGCTTCCGCATCGACCTCCCCGCCAACCTCACCCCCGGCAACCACCTGCTCGCCATCGAGGTCCTCGACCGCACCCTCAAAGGCGGCATCTGGAAGTCCATCAAGCTGGCCCGCCGCAAGCCGCAATAGGAGAGGGGCTCTGGTGGATTGTCATTCCTGATGCGTGCCGTCGTCGTCCGTGCCTGCAGCTCACCAGAGCTGCGACGTTACTGAGCTTCGCACAAACACGCAAACAGTGGGGCGGGCATTCTTGCCCGCCAAGGCCCCTTGGCGGGCAAGAATGCCCGCCCCACTGTTTCCGCATTCCTGAGGAATCCAGTAGGTCGCTCTACGACACACGTCCACGTCAACGTCGCAGCTCTGGTGAGCTGCAGGCACCTACGGAACGACGAGATTCACGGCCGTTGGCACCCTCACTTCTTGCTGCGCCTCAGGGAGGCCATCTACACCTCTGGGTGTTTCAGCTTTGAGGTACCGATTAACCAGGGAGGTAAGACTGACATGAACCGACTGAGCTTCGTGGGCCTGCTGGCCCTGTTGGGACTCGCTTTGCTGTTCGTGCGACCGGCGCTGGCGCTGGAGAAGGGCGACCCCGCTCCGCCGCTGACCATCAACCCCGTGAATGACGACTCCGACGAGGACGTGCAGCCTCTGGCCGACGCCGAGGGCGGCGTCATCCTGGCCTTCGTCAATGGCGCGGCGATCAAGGATGACGTGCCGGAGGACCTGCAGACCCTCATCCGGCTGTTCAACAACCTGCACGAGGAAGCGGAAGAGGAGGGGGCCCGCCTGGGCTACATGGTCGTGGTGGGTGAGTACACGGAAGACCAAATCTCCGCCTGGGCCGAGCATAACAACCTGACGGTTCCCATCTCCCTGAAGAACCCGGATGACGAGGAACTGAAGGCCTGGGACCTGCCGGGCGAGGCAACGGCCGTCGTGTACCTGATCGAGGATGACTCCGTGGGTCAGGAGACCAACAAGCCCGACCAGTACGATGACGTGTTCGGCGTCGAGGAAGAGGGCGAGGGGTAGGAACACCGACGGACGGCGACCCCATGCGTAACGCGACCGCCCGGCCCCAGCGCCGGGCGGTTGCGGCGTTGATTGTGTTGACAAGTCACCCCGTCGAGGAGGAGTACCTCTCCTCCACCGTCTACGTGTCTCGTAGGTCGGGATGCCAATCCCGACACTGCTTTTTGAACGCAATCTGCTCTTTGCCCCCACGGAGAATGCGGCGGCGCGTCGATGCCTACCCCTGCTTCATGACCTTCACGTCATCAAACCACGCGGCCCCCTCGCTCATGTTAGAGTACAACGTGACCCGCAGCCACTTGCCGCCCTCGGGGACCCGGACCTCAACGTGGGACTCCTGCCAGGCGGGCGCGTCCGATACGGGCTGGCTCTTCACCACGGCGATCTCGGAGTAGTCGGTATCCGCCACCTGGACGGCCAGGTAGGCCACGCCGCCCGCACTGCGCGTGCGAATCCACGCCGAGCAGTCGTACCTGTCTCCCGGGCGCACCTTGATCGCCTGTGGCCACGTCTGTCGCCACTCCAAACCGTTCTCGCCCGGCGCCCAGAGCAGCAGGACACAGTGCCGTCCGGTGCGGGCGTTGCTGCCCCAGTGAGTGCCGCTGGCGTACCACTCCGCGCGGCCGACGCGGTCCTTCAGGTCAAGCCACCCAACGACCCACCCGTCGGGCACGCCGTCGCCATCATCCTGTTCGAAGGAGGGGTTGAACGCGAGGTTCGCGCCCGACGCGTGTTCCGGCGCCCGCGGCGCCTGGAGCGGCGCGAGGCTGAGTAGCGTACAAAGCACGTCGGCGCACGCTCGCCCTGACTCGCGTCCGGCATCCTGTACGAGGGCTTGCCAGCGGTCAGGGTGCTCCTCCCGCAAATCGGCAACGAAACGCATCAGCTCCGCAGGCGTCAGCTCCTTTGCGCAGAGGGCCTTAGCCTTGTCGAGCGTCAGCCCGGTGCCCTCCAAAGCCGCGACCAGCTTCTGTTCCGTGAACTCCACCAGCTCGCGCACCCGTTGCGCAACCTTCTCAGGCGCCTGCTCCGGGTTGTCGGTCAGTCGCTGCGGCTGGTAGTCCCCCAGAAACGCGTCCTCGGGGCCCCGCAGCCGAGCGGAGCGATGGAAGGGCTGAAGATGGGGAAACGAACCGCTGTCCTGGACGTAGTGCAGCAGCACTCCGCACACGCGAACTCCGTCTTCGTACTTCCCCTCCCGCAGGGCTGCCAGAGCACGGCGGAAGTGGACGCTGGAGGCCTCGTAGGAACCCGGCGGAGCGTGAGGGTACCCCTTGCCAACGCCCAGCACCGGGTCCCACGCGCAGTAGGCGGAGATCCCCCACTCGCGGCGCGTGTCCGGGAAGCGCGCGCCCGCCGGGTCGCCGTCGCCTCCTCCCCATTGCCCCTGGTTCGGCCAGTTGAGGTCCGGGAAGGTGCAGTACAAGGAGGCAAGCGCGTGGGCCTCGGGAGCGAGGAACGCCTGCTGTTCGGCGGGCAGCGTCGCCACGGCCGCCCGCGTGATGAGTTCGTGGCCTCCCCAGGCCTCCGCTCGGCGAGGACAGCACACTGCGAGCACCCCCATCCAGCCAACAGCCGCCGCGAACGCTGACATCACCGGCAGTCTCATCGGCAGCCCATGCCTTCCGGCAAGCGGTGTACGTCTTGCTGTTGTCGTTCGTGCCTGCAGCTCACCAGAGCTGCGACGTGTCGTGCTGTTGCCGTCCGTGCCTGCAGCTCTGGTGAGCCGCAGGCACGAACGGTGGGGCCCACGCCCAACAGAGCACTACCGCCCGATCATCCCAAGCACCCACGTCATCCCCAGGATCGCCAGCGCAAACAGCAGCGCCACGATGAACCCGCCCCAGTGCACGAGGCGCGAGCGCTTCGCCTCCCACGGGTGCGGCTCCGTGTTCCCGACGTAGACCGGCTCGATGCCGGCCTCGGTCAGCTTCTCCTCCTGGCCGACGGGTGTGCTGATGAGGAGGTAGAACCGGTCGAGGACCTCCTTCGCCTTCGGCTTCGTGAGCAGACTTCCGAGCACGAGCACGATGAAGCCCGGAGCGAGGTAGGAGACTGCCAGCAGGTGCGAGTACTTCGCGGCGCTGTACTTGCCCAGCCACGCGAACTCGGGGAAGTAGGGTTGGAGGAGCGAGCCCCCCTTACCGAGCAGCAAGAAGATCGGCGCCATGACGATGAACGAGAGCCACGCGCCGGCCGTCGTGGTGCGCTTCCAGGTGACGCCGATCCACATGAGGATGCCCGTCAGTGTCGGCAGGAGGAGGAAGACGGATAGGCCCTCGATGACGGACTTCGAGACGATGGCGAACAGGATGCCGAGGACCACGATGATGAGTCCCGCGAAGCGCCCGATCTTCAGCACCTGTTTGTCGGAGGCGCTCTTGCACAGGTAGCGCTTGTAGATGTTCCGCGTGAACAGCGCCGAGCCCGCCACCATCAGCGCGCTGAGGGTGGACATCTGCGCCGCGAGGATCGCGGCGAACATCAACCCCGTCGCGCCCGGCGGCAGCAGCACCCGGATCGCAGTCGGGAAGGCCAACTCGCGCCCCTGCCGCTGGGCGAGGTCGGTCTTGGCGGCCACGTCCGGCATGGTCGCGACGGCCTGCTGCACGTCGGCCGAGAGCGTGACGCCCTTGGGGAAGGCGGCACTCATGCGCGCCGTGTCCTGCACGGAGAGCTTCCCGCTCATCGCCAGGGCCAGGACGATCAGCCCCGTCAGCGTCCAGCCCATCGCGCAGAAGCGCTTCACGAAGTTCCCGTACGTGAAGCCGACCCGCCCCTCGAACTCGGTCTTCCCCGCCGAGCAGACCTCCATGATGTGCGGCTGGGCGACGATCCCGATGATCGCCACCAGCGACATGATGATCACGAACTGCCACGTCGTCTCCACCGGCGCATGAAGGCTGAACTGCGCCGCCGGGACGAGGTCGTGTAGCGCGCCGAAGCCGCCGATTCGCATCAGACCATAGGGCACGAGCAGCAGGGACATCACCACGATCAGCACGCCCTGGATCGACTCCGTGACGATGGTCGCCATCAGACCGCCGAAGAACGAGTACGCCACGAACACGGCGGTCATCCCCGCGATCGCCATCCAGTCCGGAACCGCGCCGCCGGTCACGCCGTCGGCTATGACCGCCGTCGCCCGCAGCATCATCCCCGTGCTGACGCTGAAGGTAATCATCCCGAGAATCGTGTAAAGAACGCCCAGTCCGCTGCTGAATCGCTCCTCGAAGAAGTCGGCGGTGGTGAGGTACCGCGAGCGCCGGAACAGGGGGGCGACGATCCAGTAGATCGGGGTGGCGAACAGATAGCAGAAGGTCCACCAGATGCCCGACATCCCGCGCTGCAGGGCCGAGCCGGTGACGCCGACCGGGTCGTCGGCGTGGGTGCCGGTCCCGAGCGCGTGCATCGCCATCATGAACTTGCTGAACTTGCGGCCGCCCGCGAAGTAGTCGCCGGCGCTGCGGATCTTCGCCGACTGCCAGATGCCCAACACCGCCATCCCGACGAGGTACACGACGACCACGGCAAGGTCGAGCGGATGCATGCCATCGGCCCCTTGTGTCTCAGTCACGGCTCCCGCGTGTTTCGACTCGCGACCCCCGCAGGCCTGCACCAAGGAGGACACCCGCCAGCGGCGCGGAAGACACGCTTCCCTGTCAACGCTGATCGAGGACGGTCCGATCATGCTGCGTGTCATCGCCGAGCGCGCCCAGACGATCCGGCTCCTGCACGCTCTGGCGCTCGCCGGAGCCGTGGCCTTCTTCGCGGTCTGCACGGCGGCGGGCGC
>VGFC01000299.1 GCA_016869045.1 Armatimonadota bacterium | reverse complement strand
GCGGTCGAAGACTGGTTCCTGCCGGACGGCGGTTCGTCCGAATCGCCGGCCTACGCGCTGATGACGATGGGCGGCATCGACGGCTTCGGGCTGATGTTCCGCGGCTACTCCGACCCGGCCGGCTATGCAGGCCCGGACGCCAAGCGCTTCGATGACTTCGATGCCTGCCGCGACACGCGTTACGGCGACTGCTGGCAGAGCCTCATCTGGACGCTGCAGGGCAACCTGAGGCACCCGCCGTCGGCGGACTCGTACCGGACGACCTCCATCGGCGCCTCCTTCGCCGAGCTGATCGCGGTCGGCTACCCCTCCGATGAGCACCTCGCGCTGCTGAAGGAACTCGCCGGCCCGGACCTTGCGGGCGGTTCTGCCGAGCAGGCGCTCCTCTACCGCGAGCCGGGCCTCGAAGCCCGCGAGGTCCCTCCCTTTGCGCTCCCCGACGTCGTCTTCCCGTTCCTCGCGCAGGGCTATCTCCGCACGGGCGCGACGGGCCGCGACAGCCTCGCGCTCCTGAACGCGAGCGACTGGGGCGGTCACCATCACCTCGACAGCCTCGACTTCTACTACTGGAAGGACGGGCGGGAGCTGCTCTCCGACCTCGGCTACCTCTGGGATCACCCAGACTCCTACCAGACGCGGCGCACCTTCTCGCACAACCTGGTGTTGATCGACGGCGCCGATCAGCGCGGGGCGGAGCGCGGCGGCAGCTTCCACCTCTTCTCGGTCACGCCGAGGGTGAAGGTGATGGAGGCTTCCTCGCGGGCATACGCCGACGCGGAGGTCTTCCGGCGCACGTGCGTACAGATCGACCACGGCGAGGGGGGCTCGTATCTGCTCGACATCTTCCGCGTCAAGGGCGGGCGCGAGCGGCAGTACGTCTTTCACGGCCCGGCCACTGACTTCCAGGTCGAAGGCCTGTCGCCGGAAGCCGCGACGGCGGCCGAGAAGCAGGTGCCCTTCGCAGTGCGGCTCCACTGCGGCGCAGTGGGCGAGGTGTACGTGGACGATGCAGAGGTCCGGCGCGTGATGGCCGACGGTTCGGAAGGGCCGAACTTGGCGGAAAACTCGTCACTGGCCACAGGCGACGTGGGGAAGCCGCCGCCGGGCTGGGGCCTCTACTCAGGGGACGGCAAGGCCGACAGCGGCGTCTTTGAGCCCGGCCGCGACGACCTGCGCTGCGTGCGGTTCCGCGCGCTGGCTCCGCACGAAAACGGCCGGATGAACGCCGCGTTGCTGATTGGCGCGTCGGACGGTTACACGGGCCGGGAGGCTCTGCCAGGGGTTCTCGGCGCGACGTATCGAGTCCGCTTCTGGCTGCGCGGGAACGCCCCGAAGGTGACCGTCGGCGCCGTCCTGTGGCCCAACGACCCGAGTTCCGCTGCCGACCGGGCGCACCTCAACATGCTCGAGGTGACGCCGGCCGGCGAGTGGACGCAGTACCAGGCCGAGGTCACGCTGCCCTCGAATGCGCTGCCGCTGACGAACATCCGGCAGGCCTCCGGCAAGCAACCGTGGCACATCACGTGGCCCCTCGCGGAGGACTACCAGTTCGCGGCCTTCGTGCCTGGCAACAACGATGAGACGGTGTTGATCGGCGACGGTTGGGGCCAGCGCGATCACCGCAACACCGACCGCGGCGCAACGCTGCCGTACGTGGTGCGCTCGAGGCAAGGAGGCGGCCTAGATGCCTTCGTGTCCGTGTTCGCCGGCGCGCCGACCGGCAAGCTGCCGGTGACGGGCGTTCGGCTCCTCGACGTGCCCGCCAACGCGCCGGAGGGCACCGTCGCGGTTGAGGTCACCACGCCTACGGGCGTGGATGTCATCGTGTCGATGCTGACGCCACAACCGCTCACGGTGCAGACGCCGCTCGGCCCGCTGACGACGGACGGCGCACTCGGGGCCGTGCTTGGATCGGGCACGACGCCTCAATCGGCGTGTCTCGTCGGCGGAACACGGCTGGAGGTCGGTGAGGCGAGGCTGAGCAGCAACAAGGCCTCGCCACAAGGCACGGTGCAGAGTGTCGGCTCAGCGCCCGGGGAGTCCTGGTTCGTCCTCGACGCGCCGCTACCCGAAGGCTGTGTGGGCCAGACGCTGTTCGTCGAGGACGCGCAGGAGCGCCGCGCGTACCCCATTCGCGCGATCTCGGGCACGAAGGTCTACACGAAGCAAGGCAACGTCGGGGTCGAGGCGAGGGAGGCCGAGCGATGGGAGTTCCCGATGACCCTTGCCTGGGAGGCCCCCTGATGGGCACTTACGTGATGGCCCTGGACCAGGGCACGACGAGTTCGCGGGCGATCCTCTTCGATGCGGCAGGGCGCCCGCTGGCCTCAGCGCAGGAGGAGTTGCCGCCGATCTATCCGCAGCCCGGCTGGGTCGAGCAGAACCCCAATGAGATTCTGGGCACCCAGCTCTCCGCGGCGCGAAGCGCAATCGATCGCGCGGAGATTCAGGCGAAGGAGATCGCCGCGCTCGGCATCGCGAACCAGCGCGAGACCACCATCGTGTGGGACCGGCGGACCGGTGAGCCGGTAGGCAACGCGATTGTGTGGCAGTGCCGCCGAACCGCGGGGATGTGTGACGAGCTGACCCGCGCAGGCTGGGCCGAGCCGATCCGCGACAAAACGGGCCTGGTCATCGACCCGTACTTCTCCGCCACGAAGGTCCGGTGGATCCTCGACAACGTCACCGGGGCGCAGGCAAAGGCCGAGCGCGGCGAGCTGGCCTTCGGCACGGTAGACTCGTGGCTCATCTACCGGCTGACCGGCGGGCGCGTGCATGTGACCGATCCCTCGAACGCCTCCCGCACGATGCTCTACAACATCCACACGCTCGAATGGGACGCCGCGATCCTCTCCCAACTGCGCATCCCACCCTCCATGCTCCCCGAGGTGCGCCTGTCGAGCGAGGTCTACGGCGCCACCGAACCCGGGCTGCTGGGCGCGGCGATCCCCATCGCGGCGAGCATCGGCGACCAGCAGGGCGCGCTCTTCGGCCAGGCGTGCTTCGCGCGGGGGATGGCGAAGAACACGTACGGCACCGGGTGCTTCCTGCTGATGAACACGGGCGGCGAGCCCGTCGCATCGCGCAACGGCCTGCTCACCACGATCGCGTGGGGCTTGCCGAACGGCACGTGCTACGCGCTGGAGGGCAGCGTCTTCGTGGCGGGGGCCGCGGTGCAGTGGCTGCGGGATGGGTTGGGGCTGATCTCGACGGCGGCCGAAAGCGAGACCCTCGCCGCAAGCGTGCCCGACACAGGCGGCGTGTACCTGGTGCCGGCATTCGTTGGCCTCGGCGCGCCGCACTGGGATGCCAGCGCGCGCGGCGCGATCGTCGGGCTGACGCGCGGCACCTCCCGCGCGCACATCGTACGCGCGGCGCTCGAAGCGATGGCCTACCAGACCGCCGACGTGCTGCAAGCGATGGAGGAGGACCTGGGCGCGCGTCTGCCCGAGCTTCGCGTGGACGGCGGCGCCGCCGCCAACGACTTCCTCCTGCAGTTCCAGGCGGACATCCTCGGCGCCCCCGTCGTGCGTCCGAAGGTCACCGAGACGACCGCTCTCGGCGCCGCCTACCTCGCGGGGCTTGCGGTCGGAGTGTGGAGCGGGACGGAGGAGTTGGCAGGCCACTGGGCCGAGGACCGGCGGTTCACGCCTGACATGCCGGCTGCGGACCGGGGGCACCGAACGGCAGGTTGGCGGAGAGCCGTGGAGCGGTCGCGCAACTGGGCCGGTCCCGACTCTCCTACGCGTTGAGGTACTTCCCCGGGAACCTCCACGGGTCGCGGTACTGGGGCCTGGCGAGGCGGGCTGCTTCCTTGTCGCCGACGATCCTCTCAGTCTCCGGATCGAACCGCACGGATCGCCTCAGCTTGTAGGCGATCAGCCCCAGGCACACCGGCAGATCGACGCGCACGTGGTAGTCCACGCAGCAGCTCGGTTGCTGGCGGGACTTGATGCAGTCCAGCCACTCGCGCTCGTGCCCGGGGGAGGGCGGGATGGACTTGTCCGGCGGGGTCAGGCCTTCCATCCGGTCGCCTTCGGGCATGATCTTGTACGAGCCGTAGTCCGACACGAGCGTTCCGTTCGAGCCGTGGAAGTAGATGGCGAGGCGGCGCCGCGGCGCCGGGTCGCCGTGCAGATCGAACCCGTAGCTGTTGGTCATCGAGGTCCACCAATGCAGCGTGAGGTTGGGGTAGCGCCAGAGGATGTCCTGGTTGTCGTAGGCGTCGCCGTCGTCGTCGAGGAAGTAGCGGCCGCCCGAGCAGCTGGTCTCCAGCGGGAAGCCGAGGTCCAGCGCCCAGACCGGGAGATCGGTGATGTGTGGCGCCATGCCCGGCGTCCACCCACCGGTGTAGTCCATCCACGAGCAGTGGTTGTAGGCGTTGGCGACGAGGATCGGATTGTAGCGCCCCAGCGGCGCGGGCCCGCACCAGAAGTTCCAGTCGAAGCCCGCCGGGGGATCGGTGTATGCGCCCTTGCCGATGCCACTGGGCATCTGGTTGAGAACGTGGAAGGTGCGCACGACGCCGATCTTGCCGAGGTTCCCCGAGCGGATGTACTCGACGACGCGGCGGTAGTTCTCGCCAGCGTGAATCTGCGTGCCCACCTGGCTGATGCGGTGGTGCTTCCTCACCGCGTTCCGCACCGCGAGGCTCTCGGCCACGTAGAGCGTCATCGGCTTCTGGATGTAGAGGTCCTTGCCCGCTTCGCACGCCTCGATCGCGATGAGCGCGTGCCAGTGGGGTGGCGTGGCGATGATGACCGCGTCGATGTCGGGCTGGGCGAGCATCTCGCGGTAGTCGGCGTACGGCTTGCACGAGTCCTGGTAGTCGGCGACGACCGCCTCGCGCCGCTCCTTCCAGACATCACACGCGCCCGTGACGACGACATCCGGGTGGGCGGCGCAGTTCCCCAGATTCCCCCGGCCCATCCCGCCGCACCCGATGAGGCCCACGTGGATGCGCCCGTTCGGGCTCGTCTGACGGCTTCGCCCGCTGCCGATGGGTAGTTGCGTGGCAACCATGCCGATGGCCCCCAGTCTCGCAGTGTCCTTCACGAACTGCCTGCGTGTTCGCTTGCCCGAGCTGTCCATGCGGATGCCTCCGTCCCCTTGTCTCGTTCTCCGCGTCGAAGGTCGGTTCCGCGCCGTGGCGAAGCCCCCCTCCACACCGCAACCGAGGAACCAGGATGACCGGCTCCATACCCAGGATGGGCCTGTGCCCCATCGGCAAGTTCGTCTTCAGCAACGAGGACGCGATCCGCGACAAGCAGCTGCTGCAGACAAAGCTGCGCGAGTGGGGCGTGGACTTCGTTGATCTGGAGGGCGTGCTGGAGGACGGACTGGTGAAGGACCAGCGGCACGTGGAGGTCGCGGTCGAGCACTTCCGCAGGGCCGGAATCGACTGCCTGTTCATGCCCCACTGCAACTTCGGGACCGAGGGTGCGGTCGGCATGATCGCGCGGAAGCTGGGCGTGCCCACGCTGCTGTGGGGCCCGCGCGACGAGGCGCCCCTGCCCGACGGCCGCCGCCTGCGCGACACGCTCTGCGGCCTGTTCGCCAGCAGCAAGGTGCTGCACAAGCTCGGCGTGCCGTTCACCTACGTAGAGAACTGCCGCGTGGATGACGAGCAACTGCGCAAGGGCGTGGACACCTTCCTGCGCGCGGTGAGCGTCGCCGATGCCCTGCGGAACGGCATCCGTATCGGCGTGATCGGTCAGCGAATCGACTTCTTCTGGACCACCATCATCAACGAGACCGAACTGCTGGACCGCTTCCATGTCGAGCTGCTCCCATTGGACATGGTGGACTTTCTCAACGGCCTGCGGGAGCGCCGGAAAAGAGGGACACCATACCAATTTCCGACGTCTGAAATTGGTATGGTGTCCCTCTTTTCCTCCTACGAGGCGGAGGTCGCGGACCTGCGCCAACGCTGCAAGGTCGAGGGCTTCGATACCGACGGGCCGCTGATGAACGTCCTCGCCGCGCGGGACGAGATGCTGGCCCTGGCAGAAGCCCATGCTCTAGATGGCCTCGCGCTCCAGAGCTTCATGTCGGTGGTCGATGCGGCGGGCGCGTACTGCACCTACGCCGAGAGCTGCGTCTGCGAGCGCCTGCCCTACGGCGCCGAGACGGACGTGCACGGCGTCATCAGCGACCTGCTGCTCCGCCGCGCGATGCTCGGCTCGGCCCCCGCGTACGTCGCGGAGTTCACGACCCGCCACCCCGAGAACGACAACGCGGTGCTGCTCTGGCACGCCGCCGCGCCCTTGTCGATGTGCGATCCCGACGACACGCCGACCATCGGTCACCACTGGATTCTGCCCAGCCCCCTGTCGGGGATGCTGCACTTCAAGCTGCGCGAAGGCCCGATCACCATCGCGCGCTTCGACGGCGACCATGGGGAGTACCGGCTGGCCGTCGGCGAGGGGCACACCGTCCCCGGCCCGCGCACGCTGAACAACTACGTGTGGATGGAGGTGGGTGACTGGCCCGCGTGGGAGCGCGCGCTCATGCAAGGCCCCTTCATCCACCACTGCGCGATGGGTTACGGCCACTTCGCGGAGGCGCTGACCGAGGCGTGCAAGTACGTGCCCGGTCTCGAGGCCGTCCGTCTTGGAGGGCGATAGAGAGGCTGGCGACCTGGGGTGCCATGAATGGCACCCCTACATGATCGGGCGCGATGAATCGCGCCCCTACATCCGGCGGCGTCCCTGTAGGGGCGCGGTTCACCGCGCCCGCGACGCCGAGCCCCGGTTCCCGGAGGATCATCCCATGTGCCGCTTGCCGATCATGCTGCTGGCGCTGGCCCTGCTCGTGTGCTCGTGTGGACCGGCCCAGGACTGGACGCTCTATCCTGAGGGGCCGCTGGAGTACACCGCGCTGAAGGATGGTGGAGTCTGGCTCCAGATCGGCTGTGTCGCGTGGGGGCCGCAGTGGCGCTGGTTCGGCTTCGGCGGGCAGGCGACGATAGAGGGCGACCGGCGGAGCTTCGCCCAGAGCGCGACGGTCGGCGGTACGGACAAGACGGTCGAGATCAAGCACGAGGCCTGGCAGAAGGGCGACACGCAGGCGGTCCTCGCCTATGAGTTCCACACGCCTCTTCAGGCCGAGTTCACCCAGATCTGCGCGACGCTCTCCCCGAACATGGCTGTGTTCGCGGGGGGATCGATGACGGCGAAGCTGACTGGCGGCGAGGAGCAGCAGATCGCGCTGCCCTTCGGGCGCGGCAACATCGGCGACTCGGTCGAGGCGCTCGTGCTGCGCGACGGTGGGGGCACCGAAGTCACGGTCGCGCTCAGTCCCGCGCGCCCCGTGACCATGGACGGGGATGGGCGGCTGCAGCTCGTCGGCGCCTCGATGGCGGCGGGTGAGATGCGCCGGACGGAGATCACCATCTCCTTCCCGGCCAAGGTGCGGTTCATCACCTCCGATGCGGAGAGCTTCCAGCAGGACGACACCACGGACTGGTTCCCCTACCCCGTCGGCCCGGCGGGTGTGCCGATCGACCTGAGCTTCCTCAACAAGGATGCGCAGGGCAACTTCATCCCGGCCGGGGCCCACGGCTTCCTCACGGTGAAGGGCGACCAGTTCGTGTTCGAGGACGGGACGCCGGCGCGGTTCTGGGGCGTGAACCTCACCGCGGGCGCAGTGCTCACCTCCGAGGAGCGCGCGGTGCAGCTCGCCGATCGCTTGGCGCGCCTCGGGGTGAACGTGGTCCGCTTCCATCACCTGGACAGCTGGGCCAACCCGATCATCGACTACAACCATCCGGACGGCACCACGCAGCACCTCAACCCCGCCTCGATGCGCCTCCTGGACCGCGCGGTCTTCGAGCTGAAGCAGCGCGGCATCTACGTCATCCTCGATCCGTGGGTGCAGCGGTGCTTCACGGCGGCGGATGGCGTCGCCGACTACGGCAATCTGGGCAAGCGGGGCAACTTCAACCTGCACCCGTACATCTACTTCGACCCGCGCATGCAGGAGCTGATCCAGGGGCAGTGGCAGCAGGTCTGGACGCATGTGAACGAGTTCACGGGGGTCGCCTACAAGGATGAGCCCGCGTGCGTGATGACGGAGTGCATCAACGAGGGCCTGCTCGGCGGGCTCGACGGAGTGCGCGGGGACTTCTACCGCAACGGAATCCGGCAGCAGTACGACGCCTGGGCGAGGGAGAACGGCGCTGTGCCGTTCGACCAGTCGAACGTGTTCACGCAGAACTACGGCGAGAACAACCTCCGCTTCTTCACCTTCCTGCACCAGCGCTTCTACCGGCAGTCGCACGACTTCTTCCGTAGGATCGGCGTGCGCATCCCGATCAACGCGACGAACTGGGGTCACTTCACGTGGATCATGGCCGCGCAGGCGGACCTCGACTACATGGACTCGCACCACTACTACGGCGGCGACCGGATCGGGCCGGGCTCCGGGCTGGGCGGCTTGTGGCTGAGCCATCCGCCGGGCCTGCCCGATTCGCCCTTCGGCCGGATCGGCGGCTTCGCGGTGCAGGGCAAGCCCGTCGCCTCCAGCGAGAACGGGAACAACCCGCCGAAGACTTACCGGGCGGCGTATCAGCTCGGCCTGGCGGCGATGGCCGCCTTTCAGGGCTGGGACTCGATCACGGGGTATGCGTACAGCCAGTCCGGCAACCCGCGCGATACGCTCAGCGACTTCGAGTGGGAGACCGACCCGGCCTCGGTTGCGAGCCTCGCGGTGGGCGCGCTACTCTTCCGGCGCGGCGATGTCAGTCCGGCGAAGGAGACCGTGGCGATGGCCCTCCCGCAGGAGGAGATCTGGACGCTGCGCTGGGAGAACGGCGGCGAGAGGCAGTACTGGAACACGGCCGGCTTCAACGCCGCGCTCGACCAGCACCGCGTAGTGGTCTGCCTGCCAGGGGATTCGGGGACACGATCCCAATCCGATGAGGCCGGATTGGGTCATGTCCCCGAATCCGCGCTCAAGCCCGTGCAGACCCTAACGGTGGATGACGCCTTCGCGTATCGCCCTCCGACCACCGACGCGCGCAGCGATACGGGCGAGCTGCGGCGCGACTGGGCCCTCGGGCTGGGCCTGGTCGACACGCCTCGCACCCAGATCGTCTATGGGAAGCTGGGGGAAGCGGGCAAGCCGCTGCAGACGAAGGACTGCGCCTTCGACATCTCGACGCCCTTCGCGGTCGTCGCCGTCACTAGCCTCACGAACGAGCCCCTGGCCTCCTCCGGCCACCTGCTGCTGACCGCCGTCGCGCGGGCTCAGAACACCGGGATGGCCTTCAACATGGCGCGCACGAAGGTCGTCGCCAACGGCTCCGCGCCTGTCATCGCCGAACCGGTCACCGGCACCGTCCGCATCCGCACCACCCGCAAGTCACTCACGCTCTACCCGGTCCAGGTCGATGGCGCGCGCGGCGCTGCGGTCGAGCTACCGGTGAAGAACGGGCTCTGCGAGGTCCCACTGACCAGCGCCTCGCAGACCATCTTCTACGAGATCGAGGCCTCCGCCGGGCCGTAGGAGCCTATCCCGAAACTCGGACGGCGACAGGCAGGAATGTTGATTGCCAGCATGCGTAACGCTCGTTACGATGGGTGGGAATGTGACAGAGGAACAGCCTCCGCTGCCCCAAACCACCCACTACATCCTAAATGAGCGCCTTTGGTGCCGTT
>VGFC01000298.1 GCA_016869045.1 Armatimonadota bacterium | reverse complement strand
ACGCATCGAAGAAGCGGGCGTAGTCCTGCGGGTTCTTCGCCTTCTGCCAGCAGTCGAAGGCCTCGTCGATCACGAGCATTCCCAGCCGGTCGCACGCATCCAGGAACGCGGGCGAGGGCGGGTTGTGGGCGGTGCGGATGGCGTTGAAGCCGGCGGCCTTCAGCAGCTCCACGCGGCGCTCCTCGGCGCGGTCGTAAGTGCAGGCGCCGAGCGGCCCGTTGTCATGGTGCACGCAGCCGCCGCGCAGCTTCAGGGACTTCCCGTTGAGCATGAAGCCGGTCCCCGCCCCGAAGTGGATGCTCCGGACGCCGAAGGGCGTCTCGGTCTGGTCCACCACCTTCCCGCCCACTAAGACCTTCGTGACCAGCCGGTAGAGCGTCGGCGAGTCGGTGGACCAGAGCGCGGGCTTCGGCAGGGAGAGGTCCTGCTCGCAGACCTGGTTGCTCCAGCTAGCGACCGTGGCCTGAGAAGTCCCCGTCGCTGTCGTATTCCCATCCGCATCGACGATCGCCAGCGCGACCTCCGCCTGGGCCTCACCCGTGTGCTCGTTGCGAAGGGTCGTCGCGACATGGACTGTGGCCTGCTGGGTGCTGACCTCGGGAGCCGAGACGGCCGTGCCCCACTCCGCGACGTGCACGGGATCGGTCGCGGTGAGCCACACGTGGCGGTAGATGCCCGCACCGGGGAACCAGCGGCTCGTCTTCCCGGTGGCGTCCACGCGCACCGCGACCACGTTGCCGGGCTCGCCGAAGCGCAGGAAGGGGTTCAGGTCGAGGCTGAAGCCGGTGTAGCCGTACGGGTGCCGGGCGACCGGCTGGCCGTTCAGCCAGACCTCGGAGTTCATGTAGACGCCGTCGAAGGCCAGTCGGAAGCGCTTCCCGCGCTGCTCCGGGGGCACCGTGAACGCCTTGCGATACCACCCCACGCCGCCGACCGTGTAGCCGACCGCGCCGCCGCCCTCGGCCTCGGAGTCGAACGGCCCGCTCCGCATCGGCGCCGTCGCCACGGCGTACAGGCCGCCCGGTCCGTTGTCGTCGTACACGCGGACCGCGACGACATCGGTGCCGTCGCCCTTCAGCAGCTTCGCTGGCACGCGGTAGCGCCGGGGCTTCTCCCAGGCCGACTGGTAGTTCGGCGGGAAGCTGCCCGTGCCGCCGACCCTCTGCCCGTTCACGAAGGTCTCCTCCACGTCATCGACCTTGCCGACCGCCAGGAGGATGTCCTTGCCCCGCATCGCCTCGGGGATCTCGATCCGGCGGCGATACCAGCCCCACGCGGGATCGTTCGGGTTGCCGTGGCCCTCCCAGTTCGCCGGTAGCTGCACTTCCTGCCAGCCGGAGTCGTCGAGCTCGGGGTCCTTCCAGGCCGCGTCATCGCCCGGCTTGAAACGCCACTTCCCCTCGGCGATGGCGATCGCCGGCAGCGCAGCGCCCGGCAGGTCCTCGATGCTCCAGTCGTGCGGCAGGTCCACCGTCCGCCACGCAGAGTCATCGAACCCGGGCTGATCGGCGCCCGGCGCATCGCCGCGGTTGAAGCGCCAACCCTCGTCGAAGCGGTCGTGGGTACGCGGCGAGGGTTGCGCGGCAGCGACGCCGGAGAGCGTCACGGCGAGCGTAACGGCGAGAGCGAAGCAGCACAGTGTGTGGTCCATCGTCATCACTCCTCATGTCGACGGTGTCGGAGCGGCGCTCCGACCTACAACGGCATGGGCAGAGCGTGGATTGTGTTGGGAAAGGCAGTGTCGGGATTGGAATCCCGACCTACGAGACGCGTGTTCTCTCAACACAGCCCACGGTCTGCCCTTACTACAGCCCGCGACCCGAAGCCTCAAACCCGAGACCCCCCTTTCACAGCCCTCCCACCCCTGACGAGGGAGGGAGGTAGAGCCCAAGGGCGAGGTCCACGAGCGTACGGATGAAGGCTACGAGGAACTCGCCGAAGATCAGGCCGAAGAAGAACGGGCGCGCCTTGCGATACCAGTCCAGGCCCCCGTAGCGCAGGATCAGCGTCTTCACCAGCCACGTCACGAAGATCGGCAGCCACAGCCGGAACAGGCCGAAGCTGCCTGACACCAGGTAGCCGACCGGGTGGAACGGCCACCAGAGAAAGCGAGTGCGCATGGACGCCAGGAAGAGCGTGAACAGCAGGCCGAATGCGTACGCAATCGTTGAGCTGGCATTTGCGTCGCGCGGCGCGATCAGCCAGGAGCGCAGTTTGACCCACGGCTCGTTGCCGAACGCCCAGCCCGCAGGCCCGCGGAACTTCGCGGACTCGTAGCCCACGTTGTAGACGACACTCAGCTGCGCCCAGAACGAGGCCAGAATCGCCAGCGCCGTCGCCGCCACGAGCACCCACGCGAGCCGGCGCTTCGACATCGGGCACTGGTCGGCGAGCCGGAACGCATCGACATAGGTCTGCATCGGGTACTGCCGATGCGTGCGGGTGAGCCAGAAGTTCAAGGTCATCACGGTGAGGTCCTGCTTCGACCAGGCGCGTGCTCCGGTGATTCGCTGCAGGACGTCATCCACGCCGACCTGGTATAACTCGATGGTCGGCAGGCCCAGCTCCCCGCGCAAGCGCGCGACCACCATGATGGTCGCGAACAGGATGGGCAGGTAGATGAGCACCGTGCTCAGGCGCATTCCCATGTACAGCGAGGAGGCCATCACCACGCCGATGCAGATCGCGAAGCCCCAGAAGGCCAGCCGATAGGGGAATGGCTCATCGGCATCGAGGCCGCTCTCCCGGCCGATGGCGTGCCGCCAGACGCTCGCCAGGTGCTTGCGCGCCGCGAACAGAACGAAGACCGCGACCCCCATGTAGGCGCCGAAGCCCTGCTGCTGGATGTAGGGGAACTTGCCCCACTCCGTGTAGCCGACCGCGTAGGTCGTCACCATCTCCAGGCGGCTGAACCAGAAGAAGAACCACACCGAGAACGTCAGCTGCAGCGGCAGCAGGTAGGCCAGTCCGTAGGCGAACGGATAGGAGGAGATGGGGATCGTGCCCGCCGCCGACCACGGAGCGCCTGAGAACCGGAAGTTCTGCACGCCGATCGGCAGCGCGGGAATGGACGGGTGGAGCGTGTTCGCCAGGCGCAGGAGCTGGATCGCCGCCGCGAGGCCGGCGCCGATCCACAGGGCCGGCTGGCGCAGCATCGTGCGCCGGGAGCTGGTCAACTCCAGCGGCGGCTCCGTGATCGGGTAGTTCAGCCGCTCCGCATCCCACTGACGCCGCAGGATCGCGCTGAGGCAGAGCATCGCCCCGCTGACGCTGAATGCGTACGTGCACCAGAACGCACATGGCTTCAGCCACGCGGTCAGGATGTCGGGCTGATAGAAGGAGACCCCGCCGAGGTACAGCCGGTCGATCACCGACTCCTGCGTAACGAGCACACCCTTCGGCAGGAAGGGATGGATGATGTCGGCCCAACCGTTCTCGGGGGTCGCGTTGCGGAAGACCCAGGTGAGGGTCGTGAAGAGGATCTGCAGCTGGTCGTGCCCGCCGAGGCAGCTTGCGATCACCACGATCACGTAGATCGTGAGCTGCTCCGCGCGGTTCAGCGCCACCTTGGGCGCCCACCGTCGCACCAGGGCGTTGACGGCCACCAGGATGATCAGCAGCCCGATCGCGTTGAAGAAGAGCGCCGAGGTCGTCGCGTTGTCCGAGTAGCGCACATACTCGATCTGCGTGATCCACCACGCATTTGCGGGCACCAGCAGCAGGCCGATGGCGATGGCGCGGCCCGTGATCGGGAGGGCGGTTCGGGGTTCAGGGTTCGGGGTTTGGGGTTTCAGGTTTCGGGTTTCGAGTTTCGGGTTGTAGGTCGAAGCGCCAGCTTCGACGCCGCTGGCGTGTCGGAGCTGGCGCTCCGACCTACTGCTCGCACATCAGCTTGCCGGAGTCGCGCAGGTCGTAGCCGCCGAGCGCGAGCACGCCCTCGCGGAAGGCGTCGGTCGCGGCGGCGGTGAGCACCTGCTGCACGCCCGGGTGGGCAAGATGCTCCTTGGGAATCGCAAGGTCATAGCGCTCGCTCGCGAGCGGCACGAAGTCAAGGCCCATGGCGGTCGCCGCCGCGCGGATGCCCAGGCCCGTGTCGGCCGCGCCGCCCGAGATCGCTGCGGCCACCATCGTGTGCGTCGTGACCTCGCGCCCATAGCCCTCGATCGCGCTGGCGTCGATGCTTGCCCGCGCTAGCAGGTAGTCGAGCAGCACGCGCGTCCCCGCGCCGCGCTGGCGGTTGATGATGACCACGTCGTCGCGGGTGAGGTCGCCGACCGCGCGAATCCCCTTCGAGTTGCCGGGCAGCACCATCAGGCCGACCTCGCGGTAGGCGAGGTTGATGAGCTTGAGGGGCAGGTCGGGCAGGATGCGCCGGAGGTACGGGACGTTGTACTCCTCGGTCTCCGGGTCGAGCAGGTGCGTGCCCGCGAGGTGCGCCTCGCGCTGCGCGAGCGCCCGCAGGCCGCCCATGCTGCCGACGTGCGCCGAAGCCAGGCGCGCGCCCTCCGGGTTCTCGGCCAGGTGGCAGGCGAGGAGGTCGAGCGCGATGTCGTGGCTGCCGACCGCGAGCACCGTGCGCTCCACCTCGCTCGGGGGCACGAGCAGCTCGACCCGCACCGCGGTCTCCGGGTCGAGCCCCTCATCCATGTCCGGCACGATCGCCAGGCCCTCGGCCTGCACCAGCGAGCTGATCGCCCCCGCGCCGCGCTTCAGCGGGACCGCGACCAGCTCCTCGCCGACGCGCCCCAGCCGCACGCGGAGGTACTCGCGCGTGCCGGACTTCGACGGCGTCTTGCGCCGCACGCGCGCGGTGACCGAGACCCGCTGCGGTTCGGGGACGCCCTGCAGCCTCGCGAGCACCGGCTTCGCGAACAGATCGAAGGCCGTCCACGCGGCCACCGAGTAGCCCGGCACGCCGAGCACAGGCGTTCCGCTCACGATGCCCAGCGCCGTCGGCTTGCCGGGCGCGAGTCGCACGCCGTGGCAGAGCAGTTCCCCCAGTTCCTCGATGAGGCCGGGCACGAAGTCGTGCGTTCCCGCCGAGGACCCTGCGATGAGCGCCACGAGGTCATGCTGCGCCACCGCGCGCAGCAGCGCGTTCCTCAGCGCGTCGGGGTCGTCCGGCGTCGGCGGCTCAGTCACGGCAACGCCGCCCCACTCCGCGACGAGGCCCGAGAGCATATACGAGTTGTAGTCGATCACATCGCCGGGGCGGACCGGATCGCCCGGCTTCACGACCTCGCTGCCGGTCGGCACGAAGACGACGCTGGGTCGCCGAACGACCAGGACGTCGATCACCTGAGACGCAATCAGCGCGCCGACGTCGGCCGGCGTCAACCGCTTGCCCTGCGGCACGATCAGCTCGGTCGCGACGATGTCCTCGCCGAGCAGCCGCACATGCTGCCACGGTGACGCAGCAGCACGGATCTCGATGACCCCCTCGGTCGGCTGATGCACATCCTCGATCATGATGACCGCGTCGAAGCCCTCGGGCATCAGCTCGCCTGTGTTGACCGGGGTCGCAGCGTCGGCGAGGAGGATCGTGACCGGATTCGTCTCGTTGGCGGCCCTCGTGAGGTCCGACTTCACCGCGAAGCCGTCCATCGCCGCCGCGCAGTAGTGGGGCGACGACCCGCGCGCGAACACCGGCACCGCCGTCACCCGCCCGAGCGCCTCGGTTGCGGGGATCGTCTCGGCGCCACACCGGGGAATCGCGGCCAACGCCGCGAAGAGCCGCTGCCGGGCCTCTTCCACGGTGGACATCCTCAGATACACGCGACGTTGCGGTTGCCGTTCAGTCATCCTGCCGTCATCCTGTCCATCCTGTCAGAGCAGTACGACGTTGACCTCCGTCCCCTCATCCAGCCCCTCCACCCCCAGTGGCACCTCCACGAAGCCGTCCGCCTCGGTGAGCGAAGCCAGCCCCGCCGACTTGCCGAAGAGGGGCTCCGCGAGGGGAATTCGGGGACACGATCCCGGTTTGGTACGGCCGGGAATTCGGGGACACGATCCCAATTCGATACGGCCGAATTGGGTCATGTCCCCGAATTCCTCGAGCAGCCTCACCCTCACCAGTTCCGTTCGCCCGGCCTCCGAGGGCACCTTGCGCGACAGGCGGGCGCGCACGCTCGGGTCGCGGAGCGTGAGTTCACCGCCCAACCGGCGCAGGATCGGGCGCACGATGCAGTGGAAGCTGACCATCGCGCTCAACGGGTGGCCCGGCAGGCCGAAGACCGGCTTGCCGTTCGCGAGGCCGATGATCGTCGGCTTGCCCGGCTTCAAGGAGACGCCGTGCACGAGCACGCCCGGCTCGCCGAGTTCGTCGAGCACCTGCTTTGCGAGATCGCGCTCGCCAACGGAACTGCCGCCGCTGATGATGAGCGCATCCGAGGTCTCGAAGGCCGCGCGCGCGCCTTGCGCCAGCGAGCGCTCGACATCCCTGATGATCCCCTCGAAGCGCGGCACGCCGCCCGCGTCGGACACCATCGCCGCGAGCGCCCACGCGTTGGCGTCGCGAACCTCCGCCGGTCCGGGCTGCGCGTCGGGAGGCACGACCTCGTCGCCGGTGGAGAGGATCGCGACGAGAGGCCGGCGGTAGGCGCTGACCTCCGTCACCCCGATGGTGGCCAGCAGCGCGAGTTCGCCCGCGCGCAGGCGGACGCCTGGCCTCAGGCACGCTTCGCCCGGCGGGATGTCCTCGCCGACCGTGATGACGTTCTGCCCCGGCGAAACCGCGCGGCCGATCTCAACGGTCGTCTCCCCGAGCAGCTCCGTGTGCTCGATCATCACCGCCGCATCGGCGCCCGCCGGCAGCATCCCGCCAGTCGGGATCACCGCGCACTCGCCCAGGCCAACGGCGAACTCCGCCGGCTGCCCCATCTCGACCGTACCGACGATCTCCACGTACGCCGGCAGTCCCTGGCTCGCCCCTGCCGTATCGGCAGCCCGCACCGCGTACCCATCGACAACCGAGCGGCTGAAGTGGGGGACCGGCGCAGGCGCACGCACCTCCTGCGCCAACACGCGCCCGAGCGCCTCCGACGAAGGAACGCGCTCGACGGAGACACGCAGACCCGCGAAGTACTCAGCCTCGATCTGCCGAACCTCATCGAGCGTCTTGAGGCTGAAGAAGCCCTTCGGTTGCGTAGGCATGAACGACCACTTCACAGGCAAGGTGGGCGCCATGAATGGCGCCCCTACACTCGGGCGCGATGAATCGCGCCCCTACATGGGGTGCTACGGGACCACGGTCCGCACGATGCACCCTACGTCCTTTGGACCAAGCTCGAGTTCGATCACAGCCTCGGCGCCCTGCACCTTCACTTTCGCCGGTTGGTCATGCCAGGCGTCGATGTACGTCGCGCCCTCGATGTGCGGCACTCGTATCACCGCGCCGCGAACCGTGTGCGGGTTCGCGTTGTACAGCGTCCAGACGCACAGCCCCGTCCCGTCCCCGGCGGGGAACTCGTTCGCGTATACGTTCCCCATGAGCGTCGGGATGAGCGGGGTGGGCCGGTCCGTCGTGAAGGCATCCGCGTACTCGGCAAGGATCGCGTGGCACTTGGCGATGGTGGCGCGCGTCTCGGGGGTGAACCACTCGTCGGCGATGCCCTCCAGCCAGATGCCCTCGCCGCTGAAGAAGACCCGCTTCACCGCCTGCACGTTGCTGCCGAGCGGCTTGTCGCAGACGATGATCTCGAACGTCTTGAAGGAGGGGATCGTGAAGCGATACAGGTTCAGGTGCGTCGGCGACCACTCGTCCGACACGGAGGACTGGTTGTACGTGAAGCTCCCGTCCTGGAACTGGCTGGTCACGTCCGGCGGGCTCTCTTCGGTGTACAGCGCGGCGTCCGGTCCGAGCGCCTCGCGGATCTTGCGCATCAACTCAAGCTGGCCCGGCGCCGGCGGATAGGGGACGGGGTGCCCGTGGTTGGTGGCGTAGCAGATGTGCCCGGGATCGGTGAAGCCCATCTCATCCACGTAGTAGCCCTTCGCGCCCGTCACCTCGCGCGTCCGCCCATAGACGCCCGCCAGGTAGTCCTGCCACTCCGTCACCGCCGAGCACATGTTGTAGCTCGGCGCGAAGTAGGAGTACGGCTTGCCGTCAGCGCCGAGCAACTGGTACTCCTCGCCGTGGGCCTTGCCGTAGTTGCTCTCGGGATCGACGAGGTAGCCCTCGATGTAGAGGCCGACCGGGATGTCGCGCTTCTGGACTCCCGCGACCGCCTGCGCGAAGTTCTGCGCGCCGCCGAGCTGCTCCCAGTGGTCGTAGTCGCCACAGCGCCCGAACTCCTGGCTCCAACCCCAGTCGAACAGGTGGAGGTAGTCCACGCCGCCGAAGGCCTGGGCATCCGCCTCGATGACGGGGTCCATGGTGAACTGCTTGGTCGCGTCGTCGAACAGCCGGCTCTTCGTTGGCAGCTCGAAGTGCAGGAAGTGCTGGCGGAAGTTGAAGACCTTGCGGAACCAGTCCTTGCGCGGCGCCGCGGGCTGGTACCACGAGTTGAGCCACTCGCAGTACGCGGCCCACGCGCCGTGCCAGTCGCCCTCGTTCGTACCGATCACCGTATCGACGGAGGTCCACGTCTCGCCGGGCTGCAACGTGACCTCCGGGTACTCGATGCTCATGTGGACGCCCGAGGGGTCCTTCGAGAGTCGCCAGTACCGATGCGTCAGGTCCATGTCACGGGTCATCAGGTACAGGCCGACACCCCTCTGCGGCCAGAAGACGCTCTCGATCTGGAAGGGGAACGCGCCGCTGTACGCCTCGCGCAGCCCGATCGGCACGTGGTTGATGACACACCCGCGACGCGGGAAGAAGTACCAGGTCTCGCCCCACTCCTTCGGTGCAGCCGTTACCGCAAGATCGGGGAACGTGGGCTGGACGGCGATGCTCTCTCTGGCGATGTTGGTTAGTCGCAGTTGTCCTGCCCAGCGACCCTCGGCGTCGCGAGTCAGCTCGCACTCCGCTTTCAGCTTGCCCGCCTCAACCGGCTTCCCGCCCTGCCGCACCGAGAAGACCTGCCCTGCCGCATCCAGCGCCGGCAGCCTGCCGCTTTGCAGGCGCAGGCCCTTCTGCGGGTCCACGCTCAACGCCGGTCGCACGCCCTCCGCGACCCGGTACGCCTTCGGCGCTCCCTCGACGCAGAACCGCGCCTTGCCCGTGTTCGCCGTCGCCCCCGCGAGGAGGAACTGCCCGTTGCGCATCCCGTCGCGCAGGGCGATGCTCCTGATCGGCTTGCCCGCCAGCGCCCCGATTGCGTAGGCGTCGAGGCCCGCCTTCACCGCAAACCTCGCCGCCGCTCCCTGCTGCGGAACAACCGCCGGGATGAACTCATCCACCGTGCCGTCCTCGTAGGTCACTGCCGCCACGAAGCGATGGGGGTACGTGACTTCCCGAAGTTGCCCGCCGCCGTACGATGGCTCCTCACTTCGCGCGAAGCGCGCCCCGAGCAGCAGGTACACTTCCGTCGCTCCCGGCACGCCGCCGATGCGAATCTCGCCCGTCTCCTTGAACGGCGTCGCCGCAACCTGCTGGCCCTGACCGACCAGCCGGAACCGCACGTCTCTCACCGACACCACCGGGGCCTCGAACCACGTCGTCACACCCACTGCCGCCTGCGCATCGGCCGCGGGCGATAGCGGGCCCTCGACGGTCAGCGCCATCTCCCGGCTCTGCAGGTCTTCCGC
>VGFC01000297.1 GCA_016869045.1 Armatimonadota bacterium | reverse complement strand
GAATCGCCTGGGGCAAGGCCTGCGAAGAACCGCCGAATCGTCTCGGCAGGCCAGAAGCCCGTATCGAATACGAACGCCCAGCCGCTCACATGCCAGCGGCCCTGCGGATCGGCCGCCTTGATGCCCTTCATCACGCCGGCCGACAGCAAGGCCTGGATATCGGCGCGCTCCTCGTCGGTCGTCTGGAAGCGGGCCTCGGGGAACGGGTCCGGGCCATAGTAGCAGTGGTCTGTGCCGTACTCCTTGGCGTACTCCTCGATGAAGATGCGAACCCGCTCCGCAAACAGTGGGTCGGCTGGGTGGAGCGTCCAGCCCGGCGCCGTCAGGTCCAGCCATCCTTGCTTGAAGTACCGCGCACTCGGATAGGTCTCGTGGAAGGCCTCCCCGACGGATGGACCGGGGATGGGGGTGATCCGAACCAGGTCGAGCTGCCGCATGTAGTCGATGATTCGGTGTGCCAGCGCGCATCGACCCGCCTCCAGGGGTGTCTCGGGACCGGTCGGAAGGCCCATGCGCTGGTCCACCCGACGCTGGATGACCTCCGCGCCGGGGCCCGTGCAGAGGACCGTGTTGAACCTCGTCTTCGCGACCCAGTCCAGGTATCGCCGCCAGCGCTGCCAGCCCCACTGCGCGCCGAAGTTGTAGGTCCCGCCGCACCCGCATGGGCCGATGACGAAGCGCTCGGCGAAACGAGGCCTCTCATCGACGCTCAGGTTCGGCACGCCCAACGACCGCGCCGTGGGGACCTGCTCGCCGTCCCAGAAGAAGCCGACACCCCAGACCTCACTCAGGAGGTGGTAGACCGCGTACAGCGTTCCTCGGTCTCGCTGACCGCACAGGACGAGGCGCGGCGGTCGGGGTCGGTCGAGCGTGCGGATGAGGAATCCGTCGCGGCCGAGTTGCTCCTCGGTGGGCGGAGGAATGGCCTTCGAGTTGACCAGGCGGGCGATAGCCTCATTCGTCTCGGGGCGGCCGACCAGGATGAGCGAGGCGCCTGCCTTCGCCTCTGCCTCGCTGCGCACGACGGCCAGCCGGGCGCCGGTCATCCGCTCGACATAGGCGCACAGTTCATCGGCAGCGTGGACCTCCGTCGGGGTCGCCTGGCTGCCGAGTACCACTTGCGCTGCGGGCTTCGCGTCCCGCACCACCGGCACAGCGCCGGACGCCGCGTTGGCCGGCATGAGCTGCCCGAGGGCGACCCCCGCACCGAGGAGAATGGCCCCGGTCCGACAACGGCGTTGAGGCACTGCGGCCACCGACATAGGTACCACCTCCGAAGCCCTCGCTCAACCTGCACCCCCCCAATGCCTCGGCTTGCGCGCCGATCCCTTCCGGGGCAGGCCGATTCCGAGCCGCTCGTCTCGACCAAGGAGTCCGAAGCTCAGTTGCGAATACTGGCCCATTCCCGAAGCAGCCCCGGAGAGTGGGTATGCCGACCTTCACGCCTGAGCACCTGACCGACATCGCTTCCAGAGTCCTGGCTTCGGCAGGAGTGCCTGCCGACGAAGCACAGGTCGTCGCGCGGTCCCTGGTGGCTTCCAACCTCCTGGGGCACGATTCGCACGGCGTCCTCCGCCTCCCGCAGTACCTCGGCATGATCGGGGATGGTCGGGTGAGACCGGGCGCCCCGGTGACGGTGGTTCGGGAGACGAGCTGCACGGCGGTGGTGGACGGGAACTACGGGTTCGGGCAGATCGTGGCGAGGCGGGCGACGGAGATCGCCATCCGCAAGGCGGCGGCAAGCGGCACCAGCTCGGTCGCGGTGTGTCACTCCGGTCACGTGGGACGGCTGGGGGAGTACACGACGATGGCCGCCGAGCAGGGCATGATCGGGATGGCGATGGTGAACAACCACGGCGGGGGGCTGTGCATGGCGCCCTGGGGCGGGATCAGCCGCCGACTCTCGCCGAATCCTCTCTCCTTCGCCATCCCCACAGACGAGGGCGACCCGATCCTGCTGGACATGACCTCCAGTGTCTGCGCCGAAGGCAAGCTGAGGGTCATGCGCAACCAAGGGCACGCGGTGCCCGAGGGGTGGGTGATCGACGGGCAAGGCCGTGCAACGACCGACCCCTCCGACTTCTACGGCCCGCCCCAAGGCGCGCTCCTGCCGCTGGGCGGCGCGGTCGGCTACAAGGGCTTCGGCCTATGCCTGGTGATGGACATCCTGGCGGGTGCGCTCAGCGGAGCCGGCTGTAGCGGCACTTCCGACATCGTGGGGCTACAGGGCCTGTTCCTGACCGTCACCGATGTCGGCTGCTTCGCGGCTCCTGAGGAGTTCAAGCGCCAGGTAAGCGACTTCATCCGCTACCTGAAGGACTCGCCCAGGCTGCCGGGAGTGGCTGAGATCCTCGTTCCCGGCGAACCCGAGTTCCGGGAGCAACGCCGAAGGCTGCGGGAAGGAATCCCCGTCGATGCTGAGACCTGGCGCCAGATCGTGGAAGCCGCGCAGGCTGGTGGGCTGGACCTGGCCAACGAGGACCAACTGCCATGACGCGCCAGGAGGTGCGCTGATGGTCCGTGTGCTCCTGACGGTGCTTGTGATCGGGTCGCCGGCGTGGTCGGCCGACCTACAGATCATCGACGACTTCGAGCACGGGGTCCGCGGCTGGTACCTGGTGGAGGGCACGAAGCCCGCCGGTGCGCCACCGCTGTGTGTGATGAGCGCCTCGGCGGACGCCAAGGTCGGTCGCGGCGCGGCCCGCCTGCGCTACCAGCCGTGCGCGAACACCTGGACCCACATGCAGTTGAACATTGCCACCACCGACTGGATCGCCAACAACTGCGACCGCGTGAGCTTCTGGCTGAAGGGCGACGGCTCCGGTGAGCGCCTGAACGTCATGTTCGGCAACTACGAGATCAAGCCCGCGCTCTGCTATCGGTATGCAGTGACCCTCGACTTCACGGACTGGCGGCAGTTCGTGGTGCCCCTCGCGGAGTTCGAGCCGCGCGGCGAGATGGCGGCCAACCTCGGGAAGCTCGTCCTGGCACAGCTCAATGTGAGCAATACGAGCAAGGCCGTGGACGTGCTGCTGGACGAGCTGTGGGCTCTGCCGCCTGAGCGCGAGGGCCCGCCGGAGGGGTTCTTCGACCTCGTCGAGCGGCCGGCGGGAGGGTGGGACTCACCGGGGCCGACCGAGCCCATCCCGGTGGACAACCTCCGCGGCATTCCACCGGACAAGCGCCCGGGTGTCTACCTCCACGGCATCCGCAACCACCTAGACCTGCACAACCCCGTGACCTTCGCGGTCACGTACCCGGAGGCGGGCCGATTCGGGGTGAAGGTCGCCGAGACCTCAGGCTATGGCGGCTCGCGGCTCATCATCAAGGTCGATGGCGAAGAGGTGCTCCGCCGCGACTTCCCCGGTCAGACGGAGACGACGCTGCTCGACTTCCGGGGCTACTATGGCGTGCCGGTCGCCGCCGGCCCGCACACCATCGCGGTGGACAACGACGGGAACGACTGGATCGTGGTGGAGGCCTACTGCTTCGACAACTACGGGACGGGCGACGCTCGCGTGCGTCGGGAGGACGGGAGGATCACGGCCCGGGTCATGGACGCCGAGGGCCGACCGCTCGAGGGCCTCGCGGTCCGGGCCGACGTTGCGGACACGCCCGTCCCCCTAGCACAACAGGCGGACGGGACCTGGTTGAGCGAGAGCCTCTGGGGGCGCTTCCCGTGCGGGAAGTACCCCGTCAGCATTGTGGCGCGGCGGGAGCGCGAGCTGCTGTTCGAGAAGACCCTCACGGCCTCGCTCGGGTCGCCGCGCCTGCGGCCGCTGAGGACCGCGTTCGACGTGAAGTCGGATGTGGCCCTGGACCTGATCTACACGAGCGAGGCGGATGCGCCGCTCCTCGGGAAGCGCGTTGTCGCGAGAGTCGCCGGCCGCGAGGTGCGATGCGTCGAGCAATCGGAGGGTGTCTACCGGGCGAACCTCGGGACACTCCCTGCTGGCCGCTACCGCGCGGAGGTGCAGGTGGAGGGTGGTCGCACGTTCGAGGCGCCCTTCATCGTCTACGACCCCGCGGCCAAGCCGTGGGAGAGCGAGGGTCTCGTCAGACTCGGCGCGAACGGCCGCTTCGAGACGAGCGCCGGGAAGCCGTACACGCCGTGGGGCTATGCGACCATCGGCCTCTTCGCGCCGGACCCGGAGGTCGTGGTTGGCCTGCAGGGCCCCGCGCAGTGGTGCCGCGCCAAGGACGAAGACATCGTGAACTGGATCGGGATGCTGGCGGCGTGCGGCGTGAACTGCGTGCGCTTCGGGGTGACGGTGGACGCAAGGTCCATTGGCGGCGACACGGGCGGCAATGCTGACCCGTTCATCCTCGAACGACTCCGGCGGTTCCTGGACCTGATCGGCCCGCTGGGCGTGCGGGCGGTGCCCGTGCTCTGGTGGGGGCACTATCGCAACTTCGGCTACGAGGGAATCCCGGCCTACGACGCGCTCATCAAGACCCAGGCTGACTGGTTCACGAACCCCGAAGCCCTGAAGCTCCAGCAGCAGTACGTGCGCGAGGTGGTCGAGCCCTTCAAGGACGACCCGCGCATCCTGGCCTGGGAAGTGATGAACGAGACCTACCGCGCGGGCGGGGACATCGACGCCGCCATCCGGTGGACCAACGAGATCATCCGCACGATCCGCAGTGTATCTCCGCGACACCTCATCACGACGAGCGCCTGTGAGGCGACCCCCGGGCCGGAACTGAGCTGGATCCGGGGCGCCGACGTAGACTTCTTCAACTACCACGCGTATCCCACATACCCGGACTACCACGCCTTCCGCAAGCTCGTCGGCGACGGGCCGCGCGAGATCGGGAACTACGCGGCGCTGATGACGCTCTGCGACCGGCTCGGCCCGAAGGTCAGCGTGCTCGGCGAAACCGGGAACGACCGGACGCGCGAGGCGGACTACCCGGAGATCAAGACCCTCATCACTCGCGACTGCCTATGGCTCTCGTTCGTCAACGGCTCGCCCGGCGGCATCTCCTGGGACGCCATCGCCGATGCGCGGGAGTTCACGGTGCTGTCCCAGATCGCAGCCGGGATCGACTGGCGCGCCTTCGAGCCGGCGCCGACACCTGTCGCCGTGAAGGTCACCGATCCTGACGCTGAGCTGCCGAACCTCGCGCGCTACACGTGGTGGTCGCTGGAGCACGCGGTGCCGCTGACCTTCGTTGCACCGGATGCCGTCCCGGCGGACGGCCAGGTCGTCCTACCGGGTGACCGCTTCAGTCCGCCGGAACCGCCTCCATCGACGCGCGTTACGGTGAGCGCCGGCTTCCAGGCGAACTACCTCGCGTCGAAGGACGGCCGGGTGTTGATCGCGTACGTGCGTAACGTGGCGAGCGTGCCCCGGTTGAACGTGCGCGGGCGCGAGGCGAGGCCGCTCACGATCACGGTGCGCCCGCCGAAGCCGGGGAAGCTGGAGGTGTGGGACCTGGACCGCCGGGCGAAGGTGAAGGAGCTGCCGGGGCAGGGCGAAGCGCGCATCGACCTCGGCACGACCGTGCACGACTACGCGGTGGTGCTTACAGCCCGCTGATGGTTCTCCGATGACCAGGACCCTCTGCATGGCAGGGATCGTGTTTGCCGTGGGAGCGTCGGCCTGTTGGGGGGCGCCCATCATGGACGGATCCACACTGCTGCGTGCGCTCACGCCTCAACCGCAGCAGCTTGCGGTGCACGACGGGGCGCTGCCCCTAAGAGGCACTCACCTCTCCGTTCGCCTCCCGGCGGGGCCGGAACACGAGGCGTGCCGGCAAGCCGTTACAGAGGCACTCGAAGCCGCGGGCGTCTTGGCGGAACCTGCCGACTCACTGGCCGACGGCGACGGGTTCGCGATCGGGTCGGGGCCTGTGCTGCCCGAACTGCCCCGCCGCGGCCCGGCGCCGGACGAGGCGTATGTCCTGGCCGTCGGGCCGGAGGGGATCGCCGCCCGGGGGGCCTCCCCGGTGGGGCTGCTGTATGCAGCGCAGACCTTGCGCCAACTGCTTCGTCTCAGCGCGTCGTCGGGGCGACTGTCCTGCCTCGCCATCGCCGACTGGCCCGACTTCCGGCTGCGGGGCGTGTACATCGAGGGCGGCCAGGAGCGGTTCGGCCGGATCGTGGATGCCGAGTACCTGCGGGAGCAGATCCGGCGGCTGTCCGAGTTCAAGCTGAACGCGCTCGTGGTCGAGTGCTACAACCTCTTCCCCTACGCCTCGTTCCCCGAGTGCGCCGACGGGGGGACGCTCTCGCCGGAGGACTGCCGCGCCATCGTGGCCGCGAGCAAGCGGTGGCACGTCACGCTGATCCCCTCGCTGCAGACGCTCGCGCAGGCGTACGAGCTGGTGTGGCAGTGCGACGCCGGCGCGCCCTACCGGGAGAGCACCGCGCCGGGGCTCACCTGCCCCTCGACCCCCGAGGTCTACCCGTTCATCAAGGGGCTCTATCGCGACCTGCTGACCTGGTTCGGCGATTCGCCGCTCATCGGCATCGGCTGCAGCGAGATCGACATGCAGTGGCAGGGCCGCTACTGCCCGAAGTGCCAGGCGCGCGTCGCCGCGGGCGAGACGGTGCGCGACCTGCTCCTCGGGCACGCGGAGAAGTGCATCGCGGCGGTGCACCAGCTGTCCGCCGAGTTGGGCCGGCCCATCCGCCCGCTGATGTGGGGCGACGAGTTCTACATGTACGGGCCCGGGCGGGACTGGGTGGGCCTGGAGCGCATTCCCCGCGACACCGTGATGGGCTTCTGGAAGTACTGGCCCGACTACGCCGGGATCGAGGGGCTGTTCGCGCGCAGGTACGACGTGCTCGGCATCTCGGCGATGTACAACCACTGCTTCTACCTGGCGGACCTCTCGCCCGCCGACCCGCCGAAGTCCTGGCCCTCCATGGCGCAGACGGGCGTGGTGAACATCACGGGGATGATGCAGGCCGCCGACGCCGCGCGCCGCGCGCACCCGGATCGGGAGTTCTTGGGCGCCGCGACCGCCTCGTTCTCGAAGCACCGGCTGCGGGCCTTCGACTCGATCTGTTACGGCTTCGCGCTGAACGGGCACTGCTCGTGGAGCCATCCCGCCCGCCCGCTGGAGGAGTACCAGCCCGCCTTCACCCACGCGTTCTGCCGTCACTACTACGACTGCCGCACCGATCAGACGGCGGGCGCGGTGGCCGCGGCCTACGAGCGCCTGGACCACTGCAAGTCGCTCCTGGAGCTGGCGAACCAGACGCTGCACGATGTGGTCGGCGTGTACGACACGCAGGAGGCCGGCTACACGGACAACACGCTCCTCGGCGCGCTGCACACCTGCGGGAAGCTCGTCGAGGCCGACGGCACGCTGTCGCCCGAGCTGGCCACGATCCGGGCGAACGCGCAATGGGCGCAGGCCGAGGCGACGAGCGTGGAGGCGGTCATCGAGGCCCAGCGCCTGCACGTGGGCGCGGTGCGCGAGCTGGGGGACCTGTGGCTCGCCGCGGAGAAGATCGCCGCCCATGCCGAGCGCGAGCAGCTGATGATTGACACCCAGGTCGCCCTGGCTCAGGCGAAGGGTGCGCGGCCGATTGCGGCAGGCCTGGCAGGGCGCTGGACGGCGCATCGCGGGCGGGTCGAGCGCATCCTGGCCCGTGTCTCGCCCCTGTACTCTCGCGGCGACCCGTGCGGGCTGCAGTCTGTGCTGCAGGACGTGCGCACCATCGAGGCGGGTGTCGCGGAGCCGGCGCCCCTCACGCCGGGCGAGGGCGCGTCGCTGTTGCTGACTGAGGAGTTCGCGGCCCTCGATCCGCAGCGGTGGATCGTGCGCGGCGAACCGAAGGTCGTTGACGGCCGGCTGGAGACCCGCGCTCCCGGCGGGTTCACGAACTACTGCGGGATCACCACGCAGCAGGCCTTCGCGCTCGAGGATGAGCGCCCGCTGGTCGTGGAGTTCGAGGTCACGCCGCTGGAGCCGGGCGTTGACAGCCAGCTCTTCGCCTCCGGCTCTTCCGCGGGCGATCTTGCATTCCAGTTCTGCTTCTACTGCCCGCGAACTCGGTTCGGGGTCCACACGCAGTGCTCGGCGGCGCCGGGGGGTGCGTGGGTGAGCGGTGAGGGGGGCTGGAAGCCGCGAGCGATGAGCCCCGCGATCACGGTCGGTATCACTTACCGCGTCCAGGCGCGGATCACCCGCCGCAGCTTCCGCGTCGTCGTCTGGGAAGCTGGCCAGCCCTCGTGGCAACTCCCTCTGTGGGACACGCTCGCTGTGCCGATGGACGAGCTGAGCGAGACGCGGCTGCTCTTCGCCGACGTGGAGCCCCCCAACGCGACCGCCGCGACGCGCTGGGGACCGATCAAGGTCTGGCGCGCGTCGAAACCGTAGCCGCGCGTCCGCCCGGGCGCTCACCGGCCGAGCGCGTGGTCCTCGGGTCTCAGCCCGCGCTTGTGCCCGCCGAACCCGATCGGGTTGGGGTCGTACTCGCCCACGAGGTCCACGTTGCTGCGCTCGGGGATCGCGTCCTCCATGCCGAGAGCCCAGTAGCACGCGTTGGCGAGGAGGCGCCGGAAGCCCTCGCTCTGCAGATCGCCGCCGTGGCCCATGGTCGTGGTGAACACCCGCGAGGTCTTGCCCTCGGCGCCCGTGTAGGTCTTCGTCCAGGCCACCGGAACGGGCGGCTTGTCATTGTTCGGCGGGTCATCTTGGTTCATCCCCGTAAGCACCTGCCCCAGGATCAACGGCCGGCTGTCGCCGGACAGCGTGGTGATGGCATAGACGTCCGACGGCCCCCAGATGTCCTCGCAGCCTCGCACGATCGGGTGACCCTTCATGCCCTCGGCGATGAGGCCGCGTGTACTCTCCTGCTGATGATGGCCATAGTGGCTGATCCAGGTCTCACCGAGCACCTGTCTCCCGTAGCCGCCTTCGTACTCGCCCGTCGCCCGGAAGCTCCACTTGGCGTAGGGGTTATCGGGGTGCTTCACGTAGTTGAAGGAATGGGTCGCCGTGCGGAGCGCGACGATGGGCCGACCGGAGTTCGTGTAGTCGATAATCCGCTGCATCCGGTCGTCCGGAAGCTCGCGGAAGCGCAGGAAGAGGACCATCAGGTCGGCGGTGGCCAAGGCCTCCAGGCCGGGAATGTTGTCAACCGTCTGGGGGTCGATCTCGCCGGTCTCCCGGTTGATGGCGAACAGCACGGTGCACTTGAAGCCGTGGCGCACCGTCAGGATCTTGGCGAGCTGCGGCATCGACTCCTCGGAGCGGTACTCCTCGTCACCGGTCACAAAGACGATGTGCTTCCCCTGTCCGGGGCCCTCGAAGCCGTCATATGTCACGGATGAACTCACTCCTGTCTGTTCGGGCGAAGTATCGGCCAGCGCGTGCGGAAGCCGTACGCGAGCGACTCGATGCGAGCCGTGGCAGCCCGTGCACGACGGCAGGGCGGGCTCGCGCTTCTTCATCGAGGCGAGGGTCGCGCGGTAGTCGTCGGCCTCCTTCTGGTGGCACTGTGCGCAGAGGTCCACCAGGGCCGCCGACGCCTCCTTCGTCTCAGAGCCGAACGTGCGGTCGGGCTTCACCTCATTGTGTTCGTCCCGCACGTGGCCCTCGCTCTCACCGTGGCACGTCTCGCAGCTCAGCTTCGCCCCGTCGGGGCCGTGACGACTCGCTGTGAGCTGCTCGACGAGGTCTACATGGCAGATCAGGCAGCGGCCACCGCTGACCCCGCCGCCTCCCTGTGGCACAGCCGGCGTGACGCTGAGCAGAACCGCAAGCCCGAGCGCACAAAGCGAGGCGACACGCGCCGCCCCCTCGGCTGACGGCGTCACGCGCTTCGGCATTCGGCCCACTCC
>VGFC01000296.1 GCA_016869045.1 Armatimonadota bacterium | reverse complement strand
ATATAGCATACTATCTCAACCCTGTCAAGCATAAACTTATACTCTACATGGGTACCAAATCGCAGGCCAATCAGCCCAAAAGCCCCAGATCACAGGCCAAACACCCCCTCAGATCGGGGAACTTCGGCCTAGACGATCAGCCCACCGATCACCGCGCAGACGAACGCGCCGATGACCATCACGACCCTCGACATGGCAAGCACGCCTGGGTTGTGGCCCGCCGGTTGCGGGGCCCTGGGGCTCGGCTATCGCTGCAGCCTCACAGTCACCAGCGCCCGGCTCCGGTTGCCATCCGCGGCCTTGGCGCTGACCTCGATCACGTACGTCCCGGTCGGCGCCGGCAGGCCGCTATCGCTCCGCGCGCTCCATCGTAGGGTGTTCGTCCCCGCCTCGCACTCCCTGTTGTGGCAGAGGGTAGCCACCGGCCGCCCGGCGACGTTCAGGACGCGGGCTTCGACCTGGGCCGCCGTGGAGAGGGTGAACGTCACTTGCGCGCCGGCCTTTGTGGGCACGGCGGTGAGTCCTGTCAGCGCCGTCGGCGCGGCCGTCGTCACCGTCAGCCCGGTCAGCTTCTGGCTAGCCGGCCCGTGGGCTCTCCCATCCTTGTCGGCCGCGCGGAACTCATACGCGTACTCGCCTGCCGGTAGCCTGCGCCTGGCCGAGTACGCGATGCCGGCGATTGGGTCTGGGGCCGTCTCCAGCGTCACCATACGGAGCGTGTCGTAGTAGGTCCCGTCGCGCCATAGGCGCACGTGGATGTAGGTGGGCGCGTCGCCGTCGTTGTCCTGGTAGATCACGCGCCACAGGAACATGGTGGTGTCCGCTGTCCCGGCATTGGGCCTCACGCCGTCCTCGAGGCCTGGCTCCCCGCTGAAGCTCAGCTCCGAGTACGTGCTCGGCCCGAACTGCCACACCGTCGCGGGCCCCGTCGCGAACCCCGTCTCGTCCTTCGCGCGGAAGCGGTACTTGTATCTGCCCGGAGGCAGCGGCTCCGGCAGGTGGAGGTAGTAGATGCGCCCTGCGCTCGTCAGCGTTCCGGGGACGGGCTGGAGCGTGTACGAGCGCCACTGCTGTCCATCCCTACGCAGCAGAACCTGGACCGGTTTGGGCTCCGTCCCGTCTGCGTCCGTGACTCGTACCCTGAAGGTCGGGCGAGCGGTGTTGGCCTCGCTGATGTCGGGGTCGCAGCCATCGTTCAGGTAGCCGGGCTCACCTGTCCATGAGAGCAGGAGCGCCGTTGGCGAGAGGTCTGCGAACTTCTGGACGCGGCAGTTCCCGGTGTCGGCCACGTAGACGTTCCCGGCGAAATCGACGGCCAGCGCGTTCACCCAGCCGAACTCCCCGCGCCCGGTGCCTTGCGCCCCCCACTTGGTCAAGAACGCACCGTTGCCATCGAACTTCTGGACGCGGAGGTTAACGTCTGTCACATACACGTTCCCCGCAGCGTCGACGGCCACGCCACACGGGTTGTAGAACTGACCGTCGCCGCTGCCTCGGGACCCCCACTTGCTCACGAACGTGCCGTTGCCATCGAACTTCTGGATGCGGTCGCTAGCAGCGTCCGCCACATAGACGTTCCCGGCCGCATCCACGGCCACGCCCTCAGGAAAGTGGAACTGGCCGTCGCCGGTGCCGAACGAGCCCCATGTGGTCAGGAATGTGCCGCTGCCATCGAACTTCTGGACGCGGTAGTTCAGCCTCTCCCCCACGTAGACGTTCCCGGTGGCATCCACGGCGATCCCGCGCGGCCCGCGGAACTCACCGTCGCCGCTCCCCTCGACCCCCCACGCGGCTAGAAAGGTGCCGCTGCCATCGAACTTCTCGATGCGGTGGTTGTCCGTGTCCGCAACGTACACGTTCCCCGAGGTGCCAACGGCGATGCTGCTCGGGAAGGAGAACTGACCGTCGCCGGTCCCCTCAGACCCCCACTTGGTCAGGAACGCGCCGCTGCCATCGAACTTCTGGATGCGGTGGTTCCACGTGTCCGCCACATAGACGTTCCCCGCGCCATCGACCGCGATGCCTTGCGGCGATACGAACCGACCGTCGCCGCTGCCGCGGGATCCCCACTCGGTCACGAACTGATAGCTCGCGTGCGCACTCGCCCCGATGACAAGGGTAGCTACCAGGATCCATCCGACCAAGAACCCAACCCTCCGAACGCCATCGCGTGCGGACTTCATGGCTCATCCCTCCCAGCGCGCGTTGTGGAGACTCTACGCCAACACACCTCGTGTCTGCTCAACCTTGCCGGGCCCCGCCACGCCGTGCGGGCAGGCTTGCGCGCAGGCGGTGCAGGCGCCGCAGGCGGGGAGCGGCCCGGCGGCGGTGATCTCGCGGTAGACTTGTCGGGCGTAGGCGGGCTTGTAGTGGAGGTCGCGGTAGGTGAGGCAGCGGAGGAGGTCAGGAATGGGGAGCTTGGCGGGGCAGGCACGCTGGCACGCGCCACACATACGGCAGACCGAGGCGGACCTCTCGCGGACATGCTCGCGCAGCAGCGCCTGGTCGCCGGGGGTCAGCGTCTTCCCGACGGCGCCGAGGTTCTCGTCGAGGATCTCGTAGCTCAGCACTTCGGATAGCGCGGTGGCGACGGCGTCCTGGCTCAGCACCCACTTGATCTTCGCCTGCGCGAGCGTCGAGCCGTCGGCCTGGTAGGCGTCGGGCTTCTGCAGCGCGCCGCCCCCCATCGTCTTCATCGCGACGAGGCCCACATCGTGTTGCTTCGCCGAATCGAGCACGCTCTGCAGGCCGCTGTCGGCCAGCCAGTTGTCGTAGACCTTCCCGGCCTTCACGTCCTCGGGCTTCACCGTGTTGCCTGAGAAGACGTTGAACGCCATGATCGCGACATCGAGCTTCCCCGACTCGAACAGCGGGATCAGCACCCGCACCGGGTCGGTGTGACACGACACGCCCGCGAAGCGGATCTTGCCCTGTGTCTTGAGCTGCTCGAAGGCGGCCTGTATGGGGTCGGCCAGGAAGTGCTCGGGCGCGCCGACGCCATGGATGCACCACACGTCGAGGTGGTCGGTTCTGAGCTTACCGAGGGCCGTCTCGCAGGCGGCGATCACTCCCGCGGTCGGATCTGCCATGCGGTACGGGAAACACTTGGTGCTGATGATGACGCTATCTCGACGGCCCTCGGTAACCTCGCCGATGCGCTCCTCGCCACCGGCATAGCCTGCCGACGTATCCACGAAGTTCATGCCGCGGTCCAGCGCCTCGGTGAAGACCGCCGGCTCCGGGCTCGGGCTGCCTCCGATCGACAGCTCCGACACCATCAGGTTCGTCCGCCCCAGTCGCCGGTACACCATGTCGCCGCGCTTCTCGACTCGCGGCGTCGCCGGCGCCTCCTGGCCCAGCATCATCGCCCCCGACCCCAGCGTCAGACCGACGCCCACAGCGCCCAAAGCGCCTCGTCTCACGAACTCGCGGCGGCTGAGCTGGATCGAGTCGTTGGCTGGCGTGATGCGTTTCTCTCCGCAAGGGGTCGAGGTGAGCACTTGCTGCGGCAAGCTCATTTCCCTGTGATCTCTACCGTGACGACCAACGTCTGCTCGCCTGTAGTTGTCACCTTGAGTGTGTACCGGCCCTGCGTGATTGTGACGTCCGCCCCAAACCAGAGGGTTGCACTGGACCCATCCGGTGCGGCCTGAAACCTGACGGGGGTCTTGTCCGCGCCGCCGATTGCTGCCGTGATTGACTTGGTGGCCGTCAGGGCCGCGCCGGTTAGGCGGATCTCCTTCTCCCCGTTCGCGAGCGTGATGAGCGTGGCAGGCTCCGCGATCGTCGGCGTTGGGGTGGGTTTGGCGCTCACGGTGATGGAGAACTTGAAGGTCCCGCCATCCAGCAGTTCGCACACCAGTTCCCTTTGTCCCGGGTCGGCGGCAACGTCCCCTTTCACGGTGAGTGTCAAGCTGCTTCCGGCGGCGTCGCAGATGAACGTCAGCAGTGATGCTCCGTACCGGATAGCCTTGATGCTGCTGAGGTTCTTCCCCGTCAGCACGAGGTTGGTTTCCTGGTCCTCAACGACCGGCTGGGTCTGGGGATTGATCGTGGGCGTGCCGGTCGGCAACGGCGCGGCTTCCCCGCTGAGGCTGAGCACGACCGGCGGCAGGTTGCCCTTCGTTGCGGTGACGCACTGAGCCGTGCGCAGCGTCTCAACGTCAACGTCGAACGACAGCAGCGTCGGGTAGGCGGGGGCCACGTACTTCTGCGGGCCGTCCCGGTGGTACGTGCGGTCGCCGATGCACACCGTCACCGTGTCGTCCAGCCCCGTCCCCTCCAGTCCCACTCGCGCCGTCAGGCCCCACACGCCCAACCTCACCAGCCGGGTAACATTGAAGTCGCTGAACTTGTGCTGCCAGGACTCTCCTTGCTTCAGAGGCCTCATTAGCTTCTGGACGTACAGGCGGTCGTTCTGGCGCAGCAGTTCGCTCTTCACGTCGAAGTCGAACTCCACCCGCTTGACCTTGCCGTCCACCTTGTACGCAGTTCTGCGGATCGGGGAGTCCCCTAGCCCGAACACCTCCTCCCCGATGAGGACAACGTAGGGTGCCTGGAACCGCGCCTCCGAGGGAGGCCTCTCATCGGTGAGGTACGTGGCGCCCAGACCATCCGTGAAGGGTTCCACCGTGTGGCGCTCCGCTTCCGTGTCCTCCAGGACGCTCGGCAGCCAGAATGCACCGAGGGCCTGCAGCTCTGATGTCGTCCCTTCCTCCACACCTCCCGTGCGCCAGAACGCGCCTAGAGCCTCCGGCGTGCAGCAAGACCCCTTGCCTTTGAACACGAGCTGCACATGCACTTCGCTGGCCGTGCGGGCGGTGAGCGAGCACTGGTCACGTTGGAGCACTAGTTCATCGGCCTCTTCGCCCTCTTCGCGTTCCTCCCGGGACAGGTCCTGTAGTGACTGCGGCTCGCCATAGGGCCCGATCACCAAGGGCTCGTAGCGGAGCAGCGAAAGCGCGTCGGCGACGAACCGCAGCCGCTGTTCGCTATGGCGAACGAAGAGGGTGTCCGTGGTGTACGTGGTGCGCCCGAGGCGCACAACCGTGTTCGGCAGGAAGTTCTGCCCGAGCACATCGACAATCACACTGCCCTCGCCCACATCGCGCACCGTGATATCGTAGACCCTCGGACCGACCCGCTTCTCGACCTCCTCAGGCGTCCAGACGGGAATCTGGCGGGTGCTGCTATCGAAGCGGTACATGCGATCCGAGCCAGGGATCGCGTCTCCCACGATCCGCGTGCGGCTCTCGTAGCGCCGCCAGCGAGTGTAGATACGGGCAGAGAACTGGTAGCCCTCCTGCTGGCTGCCGGCGGGCAGGGCCAGCGAAGCCAGCATCAGACGGTTCGGGATGTAGTCAACCGTCTTGCGCCCCAGGACGGGGCGAAACTGCCAGCCGAAGCGGGCGAAGTGCACGCCGAAGGTGCCCGGGGGACGTACGAAGGCCACCACGTCCCGATCCCGGACCAGGTACAGTGCCTGGCGCGTGGAGCCCCCCGATATGCCCGGAGCCCACAGTTGGAGTGCTGCCCCGAGGCCGAAGCCCGCACTTCGGCTTGAGAACGTGGAGACGTTGTAGGTGCGCTCATCGGGCATCAGGAAGACCACCGAGGCCGGCTCCTTCTGCCCGCCGTCCGCATCGATGGTCCGCAGGTCTATCTCAATCTCCGCTACTGCCTTCTTGTACTTGGGTTCCACGCAGATCGGGAAGCCGAGCACTGCTCGCAGGCGTGGCTTGTAGTCGCCTCGTGTCTTCTCGAAGACTCGGTCGGACAGAGTCATCTCAAGCAGCGTCTGCGTGTTGATGATCTCGTACATGATCTGCAGCTGCTCCGCAAGCATGTTGCGGGCGCCGATTTTGAACTCCTCCGGCACTTTCGGGCTGGTGCTCGTCGGCGTAGGGGCCTCGACCGGTTCGGGAGGCGTCTCTGGGTACCCGCTGACCGTTTCCTTCTTAACGTCCGTCGGTCGCGAGACCTGTGGCGAGAGGAGGTTAGTCTGCAGGCTGAACTGAGAGTAACCGGCCTCTAACCCCTGCAGCGTCCCGAGCTGTCCGGTCAGCGTGGTCTGGTCCAGCGCATTCAGGGAGGCCAGCTTCATTCGCAGATTCTGCAGTTTCTCCAGCAGACTGCGCTCATCGAGGAGCTTCGGCTCCGAGACGGTGATGCCGTTCACCGGGTCGAGCAGTGGTTGCTCCACGACGCCGTCCGGGCAACCATCGGGCTTCGGCGGCGCGGAGGTCCTGTCGGAGGCGGAGGACGTCGGGAGGCCAACCACGCACAGCAACACCAGAGTGGCACACTCGCGGCGTAGGACTCGCGGCATGGTCCGTCACCCCCGGGTGGTCTCCGTATGGGCCCAGTCTCGATCGCGTCGTCATGGAACGATGCGGATCGATGGCCGCTCCATCGTGACTGCTACCCTTGCTTCGGGTAGGTCGCCGCCAGGTACTCCTTGATCTTGGCGGCCTCCTCGTCCGTGATCGGCGTCTTCTTCATCCTCTCGGCGTTCTGCTGCATCTTCCCGACGATGGCGCCCCACTCCTCGGCATCGCCCTTCTCCTTCTCCACCTTGTCGATGCCGTGGCACTGCGTGCAGCGGTCCTCCACGAGCGCCTTCGCATCGACGGTGCTGCCGGCCTCCGCCGTCTTCGTCTCGCCCTCGGCTGCCGTCGTCGGAGCCGCGGGCTGAACGGTCGTCTCGGTCTTCGGCGCCTCGGTGCTCGTCTTCTGCGGGCAGCCGGCCAGCAGCACGGCAAGACCCATCACCAACAGCACGAGTGCGGCCATGCGACAGTTCATGGAAGCTCACCTCCAGGTGGTCACAGCCTCAGGTCTCACGCGCAGGCCCGGGTGCTACGGTCACTGCCTGCGAGCAGCATCCTCATAGATGGTGCTTCGCGGCCCGACCGCGATCACGAGGACCAGCACCCGCTCTTCCTGCACCTCGTACAGCACGCGGTATGCGCCCATCCGCACACGCCGGATGCCCGCGAGCGCGCCGTGGAGCAGTTTGCTGTCGGCCGGGCGCGGATCGCCCGCCAGAGCCTCAACGTGCGCGATGACCAGGCGCTGCACCTTCCGCGGCAGTCGGTGTAGCTGCTTCAGCGCGCGGGGTAGGAACTCGACCGTGTACGTCACAGCCCAAGCTCCTTCTTCACCTGCTCCAGGGGGATGGTCGGCTGGCCCGCAGACTCTTGCAGGGCGCGCTCAGCCTCCTCCAGGTCCAGGCGGTCCTCCAGCTCCTCCAACGCGCGCAGATCCTCGATCGGGATCAGGGCGGCCACCGGCTTGCCGCTGCGCTCCACAATCACCCGCTGACCGGCGTGCTGCACTCGTCCTAGTACGTCCCCCAGCGTGCTCCGCAGTTCGGTCGCGCCGATGCTGCTCATCGCTCGCCTCACTCCTCAGATTCCGCAGTGCGTACATTATCCTCAAAACGAGGGACTTGGTCAATGTCAGCGATGGCCCGCGACCACGGTCGTTTCCCTGCCGTGGGAGGGGCCGCATGCCCATGCGACGAGCCCGCTCGTTGCATGGGTATCCGGCCCTTCTCAGGCGTGGCTGTCCCAAGGTGCCCGACTCTCTCTCAGCGAACTCCACAGGAGCCGCCAATCCGCCAAAGGGGACGACCGGAGTGAGAGTCCTATCCCTCATGATTGCCCTCGCCGCCGCTTCATGGACTTCCGCTCAGACCCTCGTCGAGCGCCTCGGCTTCAAGCCTACGGACACGGTGCTCATCATCAACTGCGATGACGCGGGCATGTGTCACGCGGAGAACCTCGCGACCTTCGACTGCCTCACCCAGGGCGTCGCGACCTCGGCCACGGTGATGATGCCCTGCCCGTGGGTGATGGAGGTCGTCCAGTGGAAAAGGGAGCACCCGGACGCCGCGTTGGGGGTCCATCTGACGCTGACCGCCGAGTGGCAGCGCTACCGCTGGGCCGGCGTGCTGGGCCGAACGCTCTGCCCCAGCCTCCACGATGAGGAGGGCTACCTCTACCACGACAACGAGCCGCTGTGGGAGCACGCGAACGCGGATGAGGCCTACAAGGAGTGCCGTGCGCAGGTCGAGCGGGCCATCGAGTTGGGCCTCGATCCCACGCACATCGACAACCACATGGGTAGCCTCCAGACCCATCCCACGCTCTGGCAGGTGTACTGCCGGCTGGGAGAGGAGTTCAACTTGCCCCTGCGCCTCGCGGCCCCTGAACTCTACGCCCTCATGGGCGCCGCCGGGCAGCGCGATGTCTACGAGCAGAAGGGCGTGCTCGGGCCCGATGTGCTGCTCCACGGCCCGGCGATCCCCGTGCCGGAGCCCAGGAGCATCGCCGACGTGCCCGCCTACTACAACGAGATTCTGCGTAAGCTTCAGCCGGGCAAGGTTACCGAGCTGTACCTCCACACCGCTCTCGACGGCCCGGAACTGCAGGCCATCGCCGGCAGCCACGAGCGCCGCCAGGCCGACCGCGACTGGCTCTGCGCGCCCGAGACTCGCGCCCTGATCGACCAGCTCGGCATCAAGCTCATCAGCTATCGCCCGATCCGCGACCTGCAGCGAAAGGCGGGTGCGAGGTAGCCCGGCACCTTGTTCTTCGTGTCTGGGCGCTGCTGCCGCCTCCGCTGAGACCATCGACACCTGGTTCGTAGAGGGGGCCCCCATGACATCGCGCACGTTTGTGTCCAGTGCATCCAAGTCGGACATCGACCGGGCATTGGACTACCTGGAGCAGTCAACGACGGACCCAGCGTGGGAGCGGCACCTTCTTCAGAGGGCGCGAGAGGAGACGAAAGGCTGGCTCCCTCTTGAGGCGCTGCCGCTTGGGTGCGCGGTGGCGGTGCTCGGCTTCGCTGTCATACTGCTCGTTCCTGGTGCATTCGCAACGGTGCCGGGTCTGCAGCCGCTCGTCAAGCGCATCATGACCGCGCCCGGCAGTCAGGCGCTGCACGTTTGCTGTGCCGTTGTATTGCTGCTGATCTCTGGTTTCTTCGCCCACGTCGCCCTCTCGGGATTGGGCAGAGAGCTTCGCGAATACAGGCGTGTCAGGGCCCTCACGCATGCCGACCCGCCGACCCGCCACCACACGGTACGAGACCTGTGCGACCGTTTCTACGGCAGCACCTTCAAGACTGCATTCCAGAACAGCTCGGAACTCCCAGAGCAGGTTATGGCCGAGGTAGGCCTCCCGTACCAGGTCATGGAGCACGCAGCCGACAATTGGGAGGACCTCACCCGGATGTGGAAAGCGGCTTGGGGCCCGCTCCCTCGTCATTATAAGGTGGACCCCGCCTTCGGCATGGGCTACCATCGGGATTGCCGTGCCGAGGTTCTATCGGCGCACACACGAGCGCGCCGCGACCGCCGCATTGTGGACCTGACGACTCGCATACGGGTCCGCGAGTACCCGGACTACCTCCAGTTGCGGCTCACGCCCAATGCCCAGCCGACCGTCTTGGCGCAGGTTACGTTCCGGACGGTCGTTCTGGACCTACCGCAAGGATGGTTCCTCGTGTCGCTCGAACCTGGCACGTGGGTGGAAGGCGAGGCGTAGGGAACAGGCCTCGCGGAATTGCTGCCGCCAAGTGCTAGAGGAGACGCCCGGGGGTACACGCGTGCAGATGATGGTCAACGACGAGAGAGGCGCTTACGGCCGGATCGTTGTGGCGCCGGAGCCTACCGGCGCCCGAGACCCGCGCCCTCATCGACCAACTCGGCCTCAAGCTCATCAGCTTTCGCTCGATCCGCGATTTGCAGCGGAAGGTCTGACTTGCAGGGACTGTCCAAGTCTCGGTCCCGGCTGCGGTAGGACCTGACGCGGCCAGGGACTGTCCAAGTCTCGGTCCCGCAACGCGGGACCGAGGCGCATGGACTGTCCC
>VGFC01000295.1 GCA_016869045.1 Armatimonadota bacterium | reverse complement strand
CTTCGCCGTCGTCTCCTTGCCGTCAAGGGTCAGCCGGACCTTCGGCCAGTCAACGCCCGAGAGGTCCTCCGCGCCTACCGGCAGCTCGCCCTTGGCGTCGGTGAAGCTCTGCGGGGCGATGGTGAGGTCCGGGCCGGTCGTGTCGGCATCCTGGGGGGCGGTCTGGGTGAAGCGCCACGTCACTGAGGGCTCCGCCGTCCCCGCCGTCACCTGCCACTCGTACTCGCCCGGCGGCAGCGGCTTGGGCGGCCGGTAGGTCGTCTCCTTGGTCGCCGCCTCGAAGCCGCCTGGGCCGCGGCACGCGATGCGGTACTCCTCAGCCATCGGCTCAGCGAGCCAGGCGAACAGCGGGCGGTTGTCGCGCAGCGCCACGGCGTCGAGGGGCGAGGTGATGACCGTATGCCGCTTGATCTCGGTCAACTCTACGTCATCGAACCACGCGGTGCCGGTTGCGCGGAGGGCGAGGAAGATGATCGCGTAGCCGGCATCCCCGGGCGCGATGAGTTCCTCGCAGGTCACCGTCTTCCAGTCGCTCGAGCCAAACGTCCCTGCCGAGTAGGCCCCCGAGTACTTCCACTTTCCATCGCGGTCGGCCCACTCCAGGATCAGCGCCGCGCCGACGCACGTCATGCGCATCCCTTCGGCGGCCTTCACGTCCTCCGCACGCAGCTTGCACGAGACCTCGTACCGCGCGCCGGGCGTGATCGGCACTTGCTGCGTGATGTAGACGCTCTGCTCCGCCGCCGAGGCGACCTCCAGCCGCGCACAGGCGCTGCCCTCGGCCGGGTTCGTCTCGTCGAGCAGCGCGTTCGCGCCGTGGCTCCAGCCGTCCAGGCCGCCCTCGAAGCCGGCGTTCACCACCGGCGCATCGCTGATCGTCACCCGCTGCTGGCCGAGGACGAGCTTGCGCGCCCGCGCCTCCTCCGGGGCAAGCGGCTCCACGACGATGTCGATGGCGGGCACGACCCGCGTCACCCCCTGCCCCGTACTCGTCGCCAGCCCGATGATCCGCGCCGAGGACACCTGCTCGCGGCGTCGGTCCTGGAACACCCAGCGGCCCTGCGCGGGGACGGGACGCAGCACGATGTCATGGTCGAGCGCCCGCAGGCGGACCTCTTCGGTGGGGTAGTACGGCTCCCAGGTATGCCCGCGCACGACCTCCTGCTCGCGCCCGTCGATCGTGAAGAACACATCGCCCGCGTCCGACTGGAAGGCCTCCGCGAGGATCGGTACGTGGACCTCCAGCGGGCCTGGCGCGATCATCTCCATCGCCGCCGTCCACCGCAGCCGGTTGCCCTCGATCTCCAGCGTACCCACGCACTTCGCCTTGTCCGGGACGTCGCGGGTGAAGATCAGCCGGTGCACCTCGCCGGTCTGTTCGTGCTTCACCTCACACCCGCCGAGGCTGAAGTGCGCGCCCTTGTAGTCGGGCTGGTACAGGTTCACATCCAGCGGCCCGAGCAGCGGCTTGCCCTCGTAGGCAACGCTCCGCACGCCGCTCGGTCCGTAGGTGACGGTCCACGAACTGACCGACAGCTCGTCGGCTTGGGCGAGGCTGCAAGCTGCGAGCAGAAACGCAAGGACTGACCAGCGCAGAGCCATTGTGCGTCGCTCCCGAGGAGGTGTGCCGCGCGTTTCTTGGTGCCCGGCGCGATCACCTCCCGTCGCAAGGAGACCAAGCTGCCAGGAATCTCCCCCTCCCGCGTGTAATGTTCGGGTGAGGTTGAGTGACTATAGGGGGAATGCACTCCCGGAGGGTGGCGACGTGGCGACGGCAGACGCGGCGATGGTGAGGCGAGCGCAACGCGGCGACCGCACGGCCTTCGCGGAGCTGGTGCGCTCGCATCATGCGCGGCTGATCTCGGCGGCTCGGGCGCTGGTGCGCGATGCGGATGCGGCCGAGGACATCAGCCAGGACGCCTTCGTCGATGCCTACCGCCAACTGCCGACCCTCAAGCGCCCGGAACGCTTCAGCGCGTGGCTCTTCGGGATTGCCCGGCACAAGGCGCTGAACCACCTGCGAACGGTCGGCCGCGAGGTCCCGTCCGCGACGGTCGAGCCGCCGCCGAGCGACCCACCCGAAGACCGCCTGGCCCTGCGCGAGAAGCTGGACTGCCTCGCCGAGCGCGACCGCGAGATCCTCGCCGCGAAGTACCTGCAGGACCTCAGCTATGAGGAGATCGCCGAGACGCTCGGGCTGACGGTCAACGCGGTGCGGGTGCGCTGCTGCCGGGCCAGGCAGGCCCTGCGGGAGCTGCTCTCCGGGAGTGACTCTGCGGTGGAAGCCGAGGCCCGAACATGAGCACCCCCACCCCCTGCGACGAATGGGTCGAGCGCCTCTCCGCCTATGCGGATGACGAGGCGTCGGCCCTGGAAGCTACCCGCATCGACCTCCACCTGAGCCGCTGCGAGGTCTGCCGCGAGTGGCTCCAGCTCGTGAAGGACGATGCGCGCCTCTACCGGGAGAGCTACTCGGAGCCGGAGCGAGGAGAGGCGTACGTGCAGAACGTCACGGAGAGGCTGGCTGAGGAGACTGAACCGCGTCCCAGCCGGGGCCGTTTCCGGCTGTCGGTCATCGAGGTGTCCGTCCTCGGGGTGCTCGTCGTGCTAGTGGGCGCCATCACCTTCCCAGTGTTCTCACGCCCGCGGAGCAAGGCCCGCCAGACCTCCTGCATGAGCAACCTCAAGCAGCTTGCGCTGGGGATGCTGATGTTCACCGAGGACCACGCCGGGCAGCTCCCGTCTGCCCTCACCTGGCAGCGGGACGTCTACCCCTATGTGAAGAACGAGCAGCTCTTCAGGTGCCCAACGGATGAGACGAACCAGACCTGCAGCTACGCGATGAACGTGCAGCTCTCGAAGGCGAACCTCAGCTCGCTCTCCGACCCGGCCGAGGAGATTCTGCTCTACGATGCGGACGCGTCGGGCGCTCCGGCCAAGCGCCACAACGAGGGCCTCAACATCGCCTTCGCCGATGGGCATGTGAAGTGGCACCGTGAGCCGCCGAAGCCGGTCACCGGCGGCGTGTCCCTCGGCGCGCGTGACCGGAACTACGGCCTCGCGGAGAAGCTGCACCTCTCCTACGACGCGGCCCTGACCGTGCGCACCGAGGATGCGCTCGCCTCGCTGCGGCTGGGAGAGGAGATCGTCCGCGAGAACGGCGGCTTTGTCCTGCAGGCCGACTTCCACAGGGCCGCGCGCCTGGCGACCGCGACCCTCTCCTGCAAGGTGCCGGCTGGCAACCTGGAGGCGACGCTGGCGGCGCTCTCGGCCCTCGGCGCCACCGTCTCGCAGCAACTCGCCGGCCAGGACATGACGCAGCAGGTCGTGGACGTTCAGACCGCCCTGCACCGCGAGAGCGAGAAGCAGACCGAACTCTCCCGCGAGGCCCGACGCACCCGCGACCGCGAACTGCGGGCGGCCGTCCGCGCGGCTGTCGAGCAATCCGAGGAGAAGACGCTCGACAACCGTCGTAGGCAGTATGAGGTGCTCTCGCAGACGGTCCTGGCCACCGTCTCGGCGACCTTCGAGTCACCGGTGCCCCGGCCATCCGGCAGCGTCCTCGCGGCCTCGGCGCTGCGCTCCGGCTGGCACTGGTCCGGCCGCACCCTCGGCGTCGCCGGAGCCTGGGCCCTCGGCTTCGCCCCGGTGTGGGTGCCGGTGGTGCTGGTGGTGTGGCTCGGTAGCCTGTGGATCAGGAGGCGACGAGGGAGGACCGTGTGATGTCCTACGGTACAGAGATGCCGGGCATAACGGGTTCGTGCTGTCGTCCACCTTGTATCTTACCCCTCGGGTTGTTCCCCCTTGTGGGGAGGGGAGTCGGGGGGTAAGGTGAGGGGGATCGGAGTCCCCCGTGCCCCCTGGCCAGGGGGCACGGGGGCGGGCGGAGCAGACCGGTTCCACCTTGGAGCGAGAAGCCCGTCTCCCAGCAGGCGTCGCTCCGCCCGGATCTCCCCATGAGCCCGAACAGCTGCCAGGGCTGACCGAAGCCGAATCGGCAAGGCTGGGCCATGAAGGAGGAAAGGCATATGTCCGACGCACCGTATGTGGGGATCGATGTCTCGAAGGCGCAGTTGGACGTGGCGAGCCATGGCTCGCCGACGCGCTGGACGTTCGCCAACGACGCGGAGGGCTGTGCGGCCCTGGCCGAGCTGCTGATACCCCTCGCGCCGGCGTTGGTGGTGATGGAGGCGACCGGCGGCTATGAGATGGCGTGCGCTTCGACGCTGGTGGCCGCCGGGCTGCCGGTAGTGGTCGTGAACCCGCGGCGGGTCCGCGATTTCGCCAAGGCCGACAACCGGCTGGCGAAGAGCGATCCGCTGGATGCCGCGGTGCTGGCGCATTTCGCCTGCGCCATGAAGCCCCAGCCGCGTCCGCTGCCCGATACGGCGCTGCAGGAGCTGAAAGCGCTGGTCGGGCGTCGGAGCGAGCTGCAGCTCATGCTGACGATGGAACGGAATCGTCTGCGGGGCAGCTTGCCGATCCGCGAGGCTTCCTTGCGAGACCATATCGCCTGGTTGCAGCGGGAGCTGAAGGCGGTGGACGACGAGATTGCCCGCCGGATTCGTTCTTCGCCGGTGTGGCGGGAGAAGGATGGCCTGGTGCGCAGCGTGCCGGGGGTGGGGCCGGCGACCTCGGGAATGTTGGTGGCGAACCTGCCGGAGCTGGGGACGCTCAACCGTCAGCAGATCGCGGCCTTGGTGGGAGTCGCACCCTTCAAACGCGATAGCGGACAGCGCCAAGGCGAGCGCGCCATCTGGGGCGGACGGGCGGAGGTGCGCGCCACGCTCTACATGGCGGCCCTCGTCGCCACTCGCTTCAACCCGGTGATCCGCGCCCACTATCAACACCTCCGTCAAGCGGGCAAGAAGCCCAAAGTCGCCCTGATCGCCTGCCTGCGCAAACTGCTGTGCATTCTGAACATGATCGTGCGTACCGGCCGACCCTGGGACCCGCCCCTGGCGTCCGCCGCTTGACAACAAAGACAGCTGCTGGGAGCGCGGGCTTCCAGCCGGCATCCGCCGTCAGAGCGATGTCTACCCATTCGCCTGGTAGGCGATGTCCGTGATCGTGTCGCCGTCCTTCTTGATGATGAGGTCGCCCATCACCTTGGCGTTGCCCTCACCGTGCAGCAGGATTCCCGGGCCCTTCTTCTGCTCGGGGTCCCACAGGCCGCTGCGGACCTGATACGTGCCGGCGCCGGCATGGACCGGCACCCGGACCTTCACGGGGCCTACCCGGTAGTCCTGGCCGGCGCGCCACTCGGTCACGGGCGGATCGGGCCACGGCGTGAAGCGGAAGACGATATCGCCGTCGGTGGCGAACTGCCGGTTGCAGAACTGGGTGAACGCCCAGAACTTGCCTTCCTGCGGCATGTCGTCGCGCACGTGCCAGACGATCTCCATCTCGAACTCACTGCCGCCGACGTACGTGAACTGCGCGACCTCGGGCTCGGCGTCGATGACGCGCGCCTCGACAATCTTCTGCGCCTGCTGCTCGATAGTGGCCGCGTAGGGGTGCTGCGTGTCGCGCAGCCACTGGAGGAGCACGTCCTGCGACTGCTTCACGCGGCCGGCATGGTCCGGGTCGAGCGCGAGGTTGCGCAGCTCGCCGGGATCGGCCTGCAGGTCGTACAGCTCGTCGATGTCGCGCGGCTTCCAGTGGAGCGCGTATTTCCAGCGGCCGTCGAAGGTGAGGTGCGACTGCCCGCACCAGTGAGCGAAGACGCGATCGCGGACGGAGGTCGCGGGGTCGCGGAGCACGGGCGCGAGGCTCACGCCGTGCATGCCCTCGTCCTTCGGCAGGCCGAGCAGGTCGAGCAGCGTGGGCATGATGTCCACGTTGCTGCCGAGGGACTCAGTCTCCGTGCCGGGGCGCGTGACGCCGGGAACGCGCATGAGGAAGGGCACGTTCCAGAGCTCCTCGTAGCAGCAGGCGCAGAGCTTGTAGATCATGCCATGCGCGCCCACCATGTCGCCGTGGTCGGAGGTGAAGATGAGAATCGTGTTGTCGTCGAAGCCGCACTCGGTCAGGGCGTCCAGCACGCGGCCGATCTGGCGGTCGATGTACGCGCAGTAGCCGTAGTAGCGGCGGATGTAGTCCCGGAACTGATCGTCGGTCCACTGATCCAGGACGTAGCACTGCTTGTTCGTGCGCTGGCGGATCGGCTTGCCCTTGAGGTCGTCCACGTGGTTCGCGGGCAAGGGGCACTGATCGAGGGTGTACCGCTCGTCCCACGGCCGGGGCGGCGCGACCGGGAGGTGGGGGCCGAAGAACGACAGCACGAGGCTGAACGGGCGGTCGTTGCCCCGACGCGAGCGGATGAACGCCTCCGCCTCCTGCGCGAAGAAGGCCTCCATGTGGTGCTCTTCGGGGAGCTGCGAGTAGGCGTGGGTGGAGTCGGGCCCGCTGGGGAAGTCATTGTGGTTGCCGACGTTGGGGTTCTTGTCCAGCAGGTCCCCCAGGCCGACCTTGCGCAGGTACTCGTGGTACTGCTTCCAGCCGCCGACCCACATCTCGAAGCCAAGCTGGGGCGCGTCCTCGCCCACGCCGCCCTCGACTCGCTCGTACTTGTAGTCGCCTGGATCGTCCACTCGCTTGTGGTACCAGTTGCCGTTCGCCGGGCCCTGGCCCTTGAGGTCGCGGTACATGTTGCCGCCGAGGTGCCACTTCCCGAAGTAGCCCGTGTCGTCACCGGCTGCTTCCAGGAGGCTGCCCATCGAGGGGATGTCGGCGGCTAGGGGCACGTCGTTGGTGTTGACGCCGTGCCCGTGCGGGTAGCGTCCGGTGAACATGCACGCGCGCGAGGGGCTGCAGGGGAAGCCACCGAGGTAGAAGTTGGTGAACCGCACACCCGTCGCGGCCAGGCGGTCCAGGTTCGGCGTCGGGTCGAGGGGATTCCCGTAGCAGCCGAGTGTGCTGATCGGCTGCTGGTCGGTCATGATGAAGACGATGTTCCTCGCCGGGCCGGCGGCCTGCGCGAGGAGGCGACCCAGCATCGCCTGGACCCCGACGCCGATGGTGGTCGCCTTGACGAACTCCCGGCGGGAGAAGCGCATGGGGACACCCTCCGGAGCGCGTCGGGCGGCACGGCGCTCCGGAGGGTGGTTCGGGCGGCCTGGCGAGGTGTCCTTCAGCAAGGGCTAGAAGATCGCGTACCCGCCGGCGTAGACGGTGTAGTCGGGCAGGGCGGGCAGCCCGCCCTCCTTGACGATCGGGACTTGCACGCCGGCTTCCCAGGTGATGGAGCGGCCCTTGGGCTTCTTGTCCACGTACTGCAGGCCCGGGCTGAGTGAGATGATGGTGGAGCCCGTGTTGGGGACCGACAGGCCGGCCTGGTGCGAGGGAGCCTCGTGGCGGCCGTTGAGCTCGCAGATGAGACTCAGGGGCTTGTCGCCCACCTTGCGTTCGACGGCGAGGTTGAAGAGGGTCCAGTCACCGGGATTCACGCCCGTGTCGGAGCGAGTGTCGCGGAAGACATAGCCGAGGTTCCCGTACCACGTGGTCGAGGCGCCCTGGCGCCACTCCCACAGGTGGATGAGGCCATAGTCGTTCTGGCCGCTGCCGGCCGCGAGGAGCGGAGGCACGCCCTCATGGTCGCCGGTATCGAGCTTCACGAAGCCGGCGATCGCGCGGCGCTTCCCGGCCTCCTTGTCCTCATGGTACTTGTACTTCCCCAGCAGGAGGATGTCGCCGAGGCCGTCGTTGTCGAGCGAACCGGCAGGCGACTGCACTCGCTTCTGCACCCAGGGCAAGTCGATGAAGACGGTGAGGTCATCGCGCGCGCCATAGCGGACGCGGGTGTGAAGGGTGAGCGCAGACGCATCCGTCACACCGCCGGGCAGAGGCGCCGTGTCACCATTCGCAAGACCCGAATCAATCCCAGAGTACATGAAGTGCTCCTCGACGCGCCACATGCCCTCCGGGAGCGTGCGAGGGTCCTGGGTGAACCACGGCGTGGCGTGCGCGGCAACGGCAGACAACAGGCTGAGCAGGACGAGTGCGCCGACGAGACCCTTGTTCATGCTGCTTTGCCCTCCTCGGCGGCGGAATCGGTCTTCGCGACGGATACGAGACAGAGCGCGTCAACGGGACAGCGGTTCACGCACTGGCTGCACTTCAGGCAGTCCGCGTGGGTGGGGCCGGCGGCAGCGGCCATCTCATGTGGCGTGAGGTCCATCGGGCACACGGTCCCGCAGGCGGCGCAGTCCTTGCACGCGGGCGCGTCGAGCTGCAGCTGCTGGCCCTTGCCGCGGCCCAGCCAGTAGGCCATGGTGCCGGCCGGGCAGACCTTGCACCAGGCCCGCGGGTGGCCAGTCAGCGCCATGAACACGCCGATCGCGGTGGTTACTGTCAATAGAACCACAAACACACGACCCACCGCCTCCCAACTACCCCAGGCGAACACGAGTTGCGTCGTCATCGCGCCCATCAGCACGACCAGCACGCCCACGCGCACGGCCGGGCTCTTGGCCCACGCGGGCATCTTCGGCTTGCGGATGACCTTGCTCATGATGCGATCCCAGAAGTTGCCGCGCGGGCACCAGACACCGCACCATTTCCGACCGAGGAACGGCGCGCTCAGGATGGCCGCTGCGAAGCAGACCGCCACCGCGAGCCCGAGCAGCGGGTAGAAGGAACCCCCGACGATGACCGCAACCATGATCACCCACAACCAATTCGAGTAGTGGTGCCATTCTCGTCCCGTCCGGCGTCTGCTGGGTGTTGTCGGTCTCCCTGAAGTCTCAAGGCCCGAACTCATGCGAATCACCTCTGTATAGTAGTTTAGAAACAAATTGACAACCAAACATGAAGAACGGAACGGCCGCCCGCTATCGGGCGAAGCCCCCCAGCTTCTGCTGAGCGGCAATGTGCTCGTGCAGGACCTCCCGCATCAGTCCGCACGCCTGGCTGATCTTGGGGTTCGCCACTGAGAAGTACAGGTGCTGTCCGTCCCGACGCGCCACGACCATGCCTCGGTCGCGCATGATCCCCAGGTGCTGCGACAGGTTGGCCTTCGACAGCCCGGTAGCGTGTTGCAGCTCCGCAAAGGACTTCCCGCCCGCTTCGAGTTCGTAGAGGATCTCGAGTCGCTTCGGATGCGAAAGGCACTTGCAGGTGTGGGCCTGTAGGTCGAAGATGGTTCGGTTCATGGTAGTTCATCTGTTTAGAACATGCTAAACTACTATACAGTTCCCGGGCTGCGCCTGTCAAGACTGCATTGCCGTGGGAGGGGCCGAATGCGAAGCATCCGGCCCGGTGTTCCTAACGACGGGCTGGATGCTTCGCATTCGGCCCCTCCCCGAACTGCGCAGCACACAGGATTCGCCCAGGCGCGCGGCGCAGATGGCAGCGCGCCACGGAGGTGACCACCATGAGCCCTGACTCGTCGAAGACCGCGCAGTGCCAGATCTGTGAGGAACTGAAGCCGATGTCCGAAGTGTTGCCCATGCGACTGGTGCGCGATGCGGTGGCGGAGATGATGCGGAAGGAGCATCCGTCGCTGGCCGACGACGGCTATGTGTGCCTGACGGATGTGAACCTCTACCGGATGCAGCGAGTGAGGCAGTTGGTCGCGGAGGAAGTCGGCGGCCTGTCCGCGGCGGAGATGGCGGTCGTCAAGAGCCTCGAACAACAGGAGGTCATCTCAACCAACGTCAACCGCACGTTCGCCGACAAGCTGACCGCGGGCCAGAGGGTCGCGGACCGGGTGGCGGAGTTCGGCGGCAGTTGGCCCTTCATCATCACGTTCGGGGCCATCCTGCTGATCTGGATCGCCACCAACTCGATTGGGCTCATGCGCAAGCCCTTCGACCCGTATCCCTTCATCCTGCCAAACCTGTGCCTCTCCTGCCTGGCAGCCGTCCAGGCGCCGATCATCA
>VGFC01000294.1 GCA_016869045.1 Armatimonadota bacterium | reverse complement strand
CCTCTCCGCGGCCACGAAGGTGGTGGATTACCTCAAGCGCTACGCCGCAGACCCGCTCTCCGCGTACCAGGAGGGCAAGTGGTGGCGTTGCTGGATGATGGACGGCTGCAAGCTGTTCATGACGGGGGAGCTGCACAACGGGCTGTCGAAGTACTACGAGATCACCGGCGACCCCCAGATGTGCGATGTGATCGTCACGAGCCTGAATTGGCTGATCGACCACATGTGGAATCCCGAGGTGGATGGGTTCGTGTACGAGTTCAACGCGATGAACCGGGGGCACCGACAGGATGGCATCACGAGCCTGAACATGCTTGGGGTCGATGCGTTCCGGTTCGGGTATGAGATCACGGGCGACCCGCGGTACCTGTCTGTCGCGCTCCGAACGTTCTCCGGATGGCTGCGCGACGCGAAGCCCAGCGACGCGAAGCAGTTCTCGATCGACGCCCGCACCTCGCCACACACCGCGGCCTATCTCTACCGCGAGCACATCTCCTTGGGTGACCTGCCTCCTGCGCCTCAGCCGGTGCGTCAGGCTCCCGCCCCTCCCGCGACCGACCCGCGGCCGGAGGTCCTGCTCCACGCCGACTTCGACGGCAACCTCGACTGCGAGACTCCACAAGGTGCGGCACAGGGACAAGCGACCGGCGCTATCGGCTTTGAGGCAGGTCGCAACGGACAGGCGGTTGCGGTCGGCAGGGGCGGCTACGTGGTGCTGCCCGCGCCGCCGGAGATGCTGCGCGGACCGGGGAGCATCGAGTTGTGGCTGAAGCTGCCCTTCAAGGTCACGGCGACCGACCCGGGGCAGCGCGCGATCTTCCATGTCGAGGGCGAAACGCCCCTGATCGATTCGCTCGCCCTATGTACGATCTACAACGAGCTTCGCGTGCGGATGAAAGACCACGTAGGCCATCTGAATGGCACGGCTGAGGGGAACATCGAGGCCTGGGAGCCGGGACAGTGGCACCACGTCGCCATCACCTGGGGCGAGGGCCGCGTCCGGCTGTACCTCGACGGCGTCGAGCAGACGCGGCCGGATGAGGGGAAGAAGCCGGGGGACGGGATCACCGACTTCCCGGCGGGCGGCCAGACGAAGCTGAACCTCGGCTGGCGCTTCGGCAACTGGCATTGCGATTGCGTCATCGACGAGGTGACCGTCTACGGACGGATGCGGACGGCCGGCGAGGTCGCCGCGCGCGCCCGTTAGCCGCCGCCACGGTCGATCACCACCGAGGAGGGCATGCGATGCGAAGTTCGCTACTGCCGGCGGTCGCAATGGCAGTGTGTACCGGAGTGTATGCCATGACACCCGAGGACTGCACGTTCTATGCGCCCTTCGACGGCGCATTCGATGGAGCGCAGGCAGCCGGGTCGGCGCAGGCGGAGGTGAAGGGCGAGACTGCCTTCGTGCCCGGCATTCGCGGTCAGGGCATCCTCGTCGGAGCGCCGAACACCGGCTTGGGCTACGCCTCGGCCGGGAACGTGGACCTCGAAGCAGGCACGGTCTCCGTGTGGGTGAAGCCCGAGACGTGGGACGACGCAGACGCCGCCATGCGCTTCTTCTTCAGTTGGCCCGAGGGCCAGCCGCAGACCCCTGAGGACGGCGGGCAGTTCCTGTGGCTCTATCGCTTCTTCTCGCGCAGCACCTACTTCCTGGCCTGGGATTCGCGCGGCTACCCGACGGTCTGCCGGCAGGACGCGAAGCAGTTCCCCGATGTCTTCAAGCGGGGTGAGTGGGTTCATCTCGTCGGCACGTGGAATGGCGATGAGATGACGCTGTTTATCAACGGCAAGCGGCAGAGCGTCGCCCGCGTCGGCACGCGGTCGATCCTGCGGTCGCCCGGCGAGCGCTTCACGGTCGGCGACCCGAACCGCGCGAACGCCGCCGACACCGTGCTCGACGAGTTCCGCCTCTTCCGTCGCGCGCTCACCGCGCCCGAGGTCCAGGCGCTCTACGAGTTCCGCCTGGAGGCCGAACCCGAGCAGCAGGAACTCACCGTCGTTCGCCTGCCGGGCGTCCAGAGGATCCGTGCGGATATCAATGCGCTCGCACACCGGCCCAGTGAGGTCGGCGGCCTCTCTGGGCGCGTGCGGTTGTACTTCCGGGGAAACGACCGACCCTCACAGGAGCAGACCTGTCGGTTCGAGGGCTCGCAACACGCGGCGGTCGAGTTTGGGGGCGGCGACCCACCGCTGGCGGTGGGGGAATACCGCGTCGTGTCGGAACTGAGCGAGAACGGGCAGGCGCTGGCCACCACGGAGGCGCGGGTGACGGTGAACCCGCCGCCGAAGTGGCTCGGGTCCGATGTGGGCCTGACCGACGCGGTGCCGAAGCCCTGGACGCCGCTTGTCGTGGAGAGGGAGGCCGAGGGCGTCCGCGTCGAGTGCTGGGGTCCGAGACGCTACACCTTCGGTCACGGCCCGCTGCCGGATGGCCTGCACACCTGCGGGGTGGACATGCTCGCCGGCCCGGTGACGCTGAGCGCGGCCGCGGGTGGCGCGCCCGTAGACTTGGCGAAAGGGTCAGTGGGCCTCAACCGAACGACGCCGGCGCGCGTGGACCTCGCCGGAGGTGCGCCCGGCAAGCCGGTCCAGGCGACCATCGAGAGCGCCGTCGAGTACGACGGCCTGCTGTGGACGAAGCTGACGCTGTGGGCGCCCGACAAGCCTCAGATAGAGCGGCTGACGCTCGACGTGCCTCTTCGGAAGGCCGCGGCCACGCTGATGCAGACGGGGCTCGGCTCTGATGGCATCGGCCTGACGAAGGCCTGGCGTCACCGCGTGGTGGCGAACTCGCAGGTCTGGCTCGGGAACGAGACGGGCGGGCTGCAGGTCACCGTTCCCTCCGCCCGCAACTGGCGCAACGTCGACCGCAACCAGCAGATCGAGATCATCCCCGAAGCGGATCGCGTGACCCTCCGGCTGAACCTGATCGACAAGCCCACGGTGCTCGACGCGAACACGGAGTACGAGTTCGCCATGCAACTCACGCCGGTCCGGCCGAAGCCCGAGGGCTGGCGGATGTGGCGGATCACGCCGCTGGACGATACCCCCGGCACGCGGCTCAACCCGTTCTACCTGGAGGGCTGGGCGCAAGGGACGAGCTACCCGATCCCGAAGCCCGAGTGGGAGCGAATCTGCAACGAGAGCGCAGCGAAGGGCAACCGCCCGATCCTGTACCTACAGCCCTGCTCCGTTTGGCCGGGGATGCCCGACTACCCCGACTTCGCGGCGGAGTGGCGCACGAGCCTGAGCAACGCGCCGCCGCCCTTCGATCCCGCCGCGCCCGCGATGAGCGCCATGGGCGTCTGCCCGCGACCGCGCTCCTGGGGCGACTACTTCGTCACCACCTTCTGCGACCTGTACGAGGGCCGGTACAAGGACATGGGTTGGGGCGGCGTGTACTTCGATGTCACGCCGCCGCCGTCGTGCGACAACGCCGACCACGGCTGCGGCTACCGCGACGAGTACGGCGTCTGGCAGCCGGAGCAGCGCTACCTGGAGCACCGCGGCGTGCAGCGGCGCTTCTACGTCGCGCTGCAGGAACGCTGGCCCGACAAGCTCCTGTTCAACCACGAATCCGGCTGCCTGAACATGGCTCAGCTCGCGTTCTGCCATGGCATGATCGACGGGGAGCACCTGACGCTGGCCCTGCCGCCCGAGGGCTTCAGCTACCGCAACATCCTCACGCTCGACCGCATGCGCGCGCAGTACATGGGCCACAACTTCGGCTTCGTGCCCATCTTCCTGCCCGAGTTCACCCGCGCCGGCGAGGGGAACGACGAGGTCTGCAACCGGTTCATGCTGAGCGAGGAACCGCCCGAGGTCATGCACCTGCTCGGCCTGCTCGCCCTGCACGACGTCCTGCCCTGGAACGCCTACTCGAACCCCGCTCCGTACTTCCACTGGTGGGCGGTCCAGGACGCCTTCGGCTGGGGCGATGCGGTCGAGTTCCTGCCCTACTGGACGAACCGCGAGCTGCTGACCCTCAGCCCCGACGATCCGAACACCGTCTGCACCATCTACCGCCGACCGGGGAAAGCCCTCTTCGTGGTGATGAACAACACCGACGAGGACCGCGACGTGACGCTCCAGCCGAACTGGGAGAAGCTCGGTATCGCGCCGCCCGCCGATGGCCTCCTCGACGCCTGGCAGGCGGCGAGCTTCCGCTACCCCGGCTGGGAACTCGACCCCGCAACCAACAAGGCCCGCCGCAAGCCCGACCCCGTCCATGTGACCGGCCAAGACGTGCCCCTACCCCTCGATGGCGGCCGCGTCACGATGCCCATCCCGAAGCGCAGCTTCCGGATGCTGGTTGCGCCGTGAACGGCAGTCCCGGGGGCACCATTCTATGGCGTATCACGGAGCCCCCGAACTGCCCGAGTTGAGTATGGTGTCCCCGGAACTCCCCGGAACTCCCTGTGTCCCCGGAACCCTCTATGGGGCGGACGGCGGCGCGTGGCGGTAGCGGTAGCCGCCGCCCTCAGGCCTGACCGTGTAGCCGTGCTGAAGCTGCCACGCTCTACTCAGCCAGCGCTGCACCGATCTCCTGTACGCGGCCTGGGCACGGCCCTCCTCCCGACTGCCGGGTCTGATGGCGTTCATCACGTACCGTTGGGAGGCGGCCAACTGCTCGCGGGTGGCCCCGGGCCATAGGATCAGAGAGCCCAGGACGGCCACGGGGTCCGAGGTGATCTGGCCCTCGGCAGCCCCAGTTGGCTTGTCGATCCGACAGCCCAGGCGCACCGTGGGGACCCGCCCGCGGCGACGTGGCTCCTTGCGGCACATCGCGTGGACCCACGTGACGATGACGTCCTGCGGGTTGGCCAGCTCAGCTGGCAGTGGGAAGGCACCCGCGGGGTGCTTCTCGGCGAGCGCCTTGGCCAACTCGATGACCTGTTGGACGATGGGCAGGACTTCGTCAGGCACAGGGCTCATCTCCCTTCCGTCAGTCGCGTGACGGCTGAGGTCACCCTAGAGCCCTCAGGCGACCCCAATCTGTCCTGGCAGGAGGCCCCCCAGGGGGTCTCCGGGGGGCCCGACGTGGTGGTCGCAGTGCCCGGTCACGGTGAACCCCAGATCTTGGCCCCAGCTTGGTCCGCCAGACCCATGTCCCACCTACCGTCGTCCTCGCCGATGTAGACGCGAGTCCTACCCGCACCGTCCGCCAGCGCGAACTGCGGAGCACCGTGGACGAGTAGGCTGAGCCCGACGCGGCTCCTGCCCTCGGCGTCGAAGAGGGTCAGGCTCGGGCCGTTGTCCGGGCGGAGGCCCAACCCCACGCGCGGCGCACCGGTGCCGTCGAGGAACGAAAGAGCCGGACGCCCGTCGGCCCCAAGGGCGAGCGTGGCACGGAAGTGGCTCGCACCGTCGCCAAGGGCCAGACGCGGACCCGCGTCTGGGCAGACCGCCAGCTCGGCCAGCTGCGCACCGGTGCCGTCCCTGAGGGTGAGGCTTGGACGGTCGTTTCGGAGGAGGCTGAACATGGCCCGAGCGCCGCCCTGGGCGTCCATCAGCATGAGGTTTGGTCTACCGTCCGCGTCAAGGCCGAGGCCGGCACGAACTTCGTTACCCGCGTCGGCGAAGGCTAGCTGGGGGCCGCCCTGGGGCCCGAAGCCCATGACCGCCGTGCTCCTGTCAGCAGCCCCGACGAGAGTGATGCGCGGACTGCCGTCAGGCAGAAGAAGGAGCTTCGCCCGGGGGGTCCCGGTACCGTCGCGCAACTCAAGGTGCGGGGCGTCATCGGGCGACACTTCCAGGACCACGCGCATCTTCAGGGCGCCGTCCCACAGTCCCATTGCTGGGCTGCCGTCGCGGGCAACGGTGAGAGAGGCGCGCGGCAGGCCATCGGCGGCTGCGAGCCCTAGCCCCGGCTCCCCATCGGCGCGGAGGCTGAGCACGATGCGCTGCTTGCCGGCGGCGTCCCAGAAGACCAGCCCCGGCGCGCCGTCGGGGCAAGGCCCCAGCGTGGCGCGGAGCTTCCCGTCGGGGTCGACAAGACGGAACTCCTGGGCCTCCATGGCCCTCGTGGCAGGCCCCCTCTCCTGTGCATAGGCGGGCTGCCCCCTGAGGCGGTCAGACAGCCCGCCCCCGATAAGACCCGCCACGGCCACCACGACCAACGTTACGGCGAACTGCATCCTGCTCATGCCCGGTGCCCCCTGTTGGTGCGACCACTGCCAGCCTGACTCGGGTGGTGGTTGAACATCAGGCATCGCTCACGATAGAGGACTGGGATCGGGACGACGGAAGCTCGGTCTCTACAGGCCGCTCAGACACCTGCCGCACCATCCGCCGTCAGCCATCGGAAGGTGGAAAGGGCCAGGACTTGGTAGACCCCTCGATCCCTATCTCCCTCAGCTGGGCGTCGGTGATCCCGTGCTTCCTGGCGACCCCCGCCTTGTACTCCTTCGACAGCCTCTCCTCTACGTCCAGCTGCTTGTCCAGTTGCTCCCATGCGGCCGCTTGGGAGTAGCTTGGGCCGAGGGGGTCGGGCTCGGGGTACCGCTCTTCCGCCTCCTTGGCTGCCCGATCCTCGGCCCTGATGGTCTCCGTCCAGATGCGCCGCCTCTGATCCTCAGACAAGCCGAACTTCGTCTCAGGCGGCTTGCCCCACTCGGCTATCTGTTGCTCGTCGATCATCACCGACGGCTGAGTCTCGGACGCCGACTTCATGATCGCACCCATGAATGGCCCGGAGGCGGCGTGTTCGTTCGAGGCGTAGGCATAGACGAAAATGCTGTTGGGCCGGGAATGGTACCGGAAGCCGGTCCTTGCTGCCACCTTCGAGTACAGTTCGTCGAGGAGTTGGCGTAAGCCCGCCTCCGTGACGTTGCCTGACACTACCACCTTCAGGTACACCTCGGTCTTGATGAAGGTATCGTCCACGTGCTCCTTGACGATCTCATAGGTGAGCGCGGTGCGCGCGGCGGGCGGGGCAACGGCGCGCTGACGGCTACACGAGGTGGCCGCAAGTGACAGGGCGACAATGGACGAGCCGATCAGGGCGGTTGCCGCGCGCAACGGATGCCTCCGGGGATGGTGTCGCCCGAGGATCGACGGACTGACGCCGGGTCCACCACCTCAGGTACGGGCATGTGATAGACTACACCATCCCAACCTCATCTTCGCCGCAAGCCTGGGCCTCTCCTGCTGCTGGCGCGGGCATCCTCACCGGATAGGTCCCTCCGCACCGCGCGGGGAAATGGGACTGGTGCATTCCCGATTGGAGGCCGCCGATGATCCCCTTCTTCAGCCCTGCTGAGCAGGTTGCCGTGAACCAGTGGTATGAGGTCGCGTTTGCGGTGCCACCGGCGGCGCTGGCGCTGCCGTTCTCGTTCCGGTATGGCGACAAGGCGTTCGCCGAGCTTGTGCCCGCGTGGGAGTGCTCGACCGAGGAGGCGGGCGGCGTGCGCACGCTCACCTTCCGCGCGGGCGACGTTCCGGTGATCGACTACCTCGCGCTCAAAGTCGCCGAGGTCAACGAGTACCGGCTGATCTGCGACCTCGACCTCTCGAAGCTCGGGCCGAACATCAAGTACGACATGGACAACTCCGGCAGCCTCAAGGGCCCCTTCGACCGCATCGCCTACTTCCTCGACCTGAGGAAGGCCGGGGAGCCCGCGAAGTACGTGTATGTCTCGATGGACCCCTTCACCGGCGACCTGGCGAAGATCGGCATCCCGACCGTCGCCTCCCAGGCGCGCTTCCAGACCAGCGTGACGCACATGAATGTCCTCTCGAACGTGACGGGGATCGTCACGGGCACCGATCTGACGGGAGGCAACATCGAGTTCTGGCCGAACAACTACGGCCCGCCGAATGCTGCCACTGTGCCGAATGCCTCGGCCAGCCTGTGGGACTTCGGCGACCAGTTCTCCGACCCTATCGACGGCTACGGCTCGATGCAGGTCCACAACCACGACGCGAAGCAGACCCTCTTCGCGATCAACAACTGGAAGGCCGGCGCGAGCGCCGACCTCGGAATCGGCAACAGCGAGGGCGAGACCCGCGACTGGACCTTCACCAAGAACGCCGCAACCTACGAACTGAAGCGCCTGCGGGTGTTCGTGCGCCCGAAGCAATGACGATGAACCGCCGCCTGTTCACTCGAATGCTGACGATTGCTCTGGGGGGTGCACCGACTCTCGGCGCCCTCGCCCAGGACGGTGGCGCCATGCAGCGATACCTCCGCCGCATCCGTCGGGACCTCGCCCGCGTGCGCAAGGGCCTCCCGACGATCGACCGGGCAGGCGACCTCCTCGCGGAACGTGTCGCAGCCGGCGGCCGGTTGCTGATCTACGACCTGCGCGGCGAGTACACCGCCGAAGCGCTCGGTCGCGCAGGCGGACTCATGGGGATCTCGCATATCGGTTCGAATCAGACGGCGATGGTCGGCGCGGCGGACGCCCTCCTCATCGTGGCGGACGAGCCCGCCAACGCGACAGACCTCGCCCTCGCCCAGGCCGCGCGCGCAACGGGTGCCTTGGTCGTTGGCATCTGTCCGGTCCGCCCGGGCGACGGCTCGTTGTCCGGCACGTGTGACCTCGCCATCGACAACTACGTGACCGACGCAGATGCCGCCGTGGTGGTTGGGGGTGAAGCGATCGCGCCCACCTCCGGCGTCCTGAACACCGCCATCCTGTGGGCCGTCACCGCAGCCTACATCGAGGCGATGGAGAGGCGTGGCAAGCCGCCGCACGTGTGGATGAGCATCAAGCGCCCGGGCGCGAAGGCCTTCAACGACGCCGCCCTCGCCGCCACACGCGAGGCCGGCTACTGAGCCGCCGACGGAGGCCCTTGCGTGCACCTGATGGTCACTAGAGCCTGCGCGGTTGTTGGTGTCCTGCTCGCCTTCGCGGCGGTCGGTGCGCACGCGGCCGACCTCGCGGCGCAGGTTGGCCGGCCGGCGGACATTGCCCCCAGCGCGTACCCATACCGAGCCGACCGGCCGGCGACCGAGAACCCACCCGAGAGCTGGTTGCTGTTGATGCAGTACGCCGACCTGCCCTTCGACCGGCCGGTGGACGTACCGGCGCCGGCCTTCGAGCGCGTGCTGTGTGGGCTGCTGTGGGAGGAGGTCAGGCCGGTCCGGCGGATCGAGCTGTCGTGGGAGACGGGCGCCCGGAACAGGCCATCGGCGGACGAGCTGGTCGTGACCTGCTTCGACGCGACGGATGAGACGGCCCACACGTGGTGGAATCCGCGAACGGTCAGGGAGCTTGGCAAACCCGAGGTCTCGGAGGATGGGTGGACATGGGCCTACGCCGTCCCGGTGGACACGTGGGGTGTGGTCGTGGCCGTGCGCAGCGGAAAAGCCGCTGCGTGCGCCGTTCCGACGATCCGGGCCTTGACGACGGACACGTGGAAGGCCATGGACGTGGAGATCGAGTGGGGGTACGAGCCCTACCGCGCGCGCCTGCGGTACGATGGGCGTGTCGAAGCCTACGACGGGGTCATCGCCGATGTTCAGCCCCTTGCCGGTGACACCGGCACGACGCTGACGGGCCCCACTGCCTGGCGCTCGGCCGCGAAGGAAGGGTCGCGCCGCGGCGTGCGCTTCAGCCTGCTCTACCAGGGCGCCTCGGCCTGGCGGCGCGTCTGGCCTTACTCGGCGCAGCGGGAGGACGTGGCGCGCACGATCGTGACGGTGTGGACGAGGTCGGGCAGCTTCTCCTTCCTCGCCGCTGACCTGGAGCACGGCCCGATCCTGGCCCCGGAGTACGGGTTCTTCGTCCGTGCGACGGCAGTGCAGCAACCGGCGCCTCCCGTGACGCCGCCCACGGCCGGGCAAGTGCCGGGCGACCTCCTGACCACTCGGATGGATGAGATGCCTGGCGTGCCGCTGGTGCGCGGCTGGGCAAACAACGTGATCCCCTGGTTCGGCGCCAATCCCACGGCCGAGACCGGCGCCGCCGGCACGCTCACCATTCCCGCCCGCTCCGTGGCGATGCACCCCCTA
>VGFC01000293.1 GCA_016869045.1 Armatimonadota bacterium | reverse complement strand
CGCGTCCGCCTGGCGGGGCGTCGCGCGGAACATGATCCCGAAGCGGTCGAGGTCATAGCGCGAGGCGCCGGTGGCCATCATCTCAATCGCGCAGCACGCCAGCCCGAAGGTCATGGGCCACAGGCTGCAGTAACGCGCCATGTTGAGCACGCGGTCGGCGAGGCCGACCGCCTTCCCGCCCAGCGGCAGCTTCTCGACGAGGCGGGCGATGCGGCGGGCGGGCGTGGTGCTGAACTTCACGAAGGCCGCGTGCCCGCGCGCAATCGCTTCATCGGCGGCGGCGTCCACGCGCTGCTGGACCTTGCCCGGCAGGTCGATCAGAGCCACTCCAGGGCCCCCTTCCGCCAGGCATAGGCAAAGCCGAGGATGAGGATGACGAGGAACACGAGCATCTCAGCGAACACGAAGAACCCCATCGACCCGAGGAGGTCCCGGAACACCACGGCCCACGGGAACAGGTAGATGGCCTCCACATCAAACACAACAAATATCAATGCGAATAAATAGTACCGAACGTAAAACTGCGCCCAAGACTCGGTGAGGGGGTCGATGCCGCACTCGTAGGTGGTGAGCTTCTCGGGGTACGGGTCATGCGGCCGGAGGAACCAGGCGGTGGCCAGCATGAGGATCCCGAACCCGACCCCGACGAACGTGAAGACCAACAGAGGCCCGAACTGGTCACCCATGAACGAACGCAGCCTTCAGTTGTCGGGAATAGGTGCCAGGCACCAATCAAGGACGCCGCCCATAGGTGCCTGGCACCTATTCCCGGGGTTTGTGACAGTAACCACGAACGGGGACACACTCATTCGCCTCGGCGGCAATCGCAGCCGAGGAACGGGGGAGCCTAAGCGCCGACGGGCTCTGTCAGGGGTGCGAGGTAAGTTGCGAAGCGAGCCGCGCGCGACCAGGACTCCTCGCTGAGAGGTTCCCGTCCGATCGTGATCCTGACCGAAGGAGAGTATAGGTAGCCGGGCGGGGCTTGTCAACCGCTCCACCGAATGGGGGAGACCGACCTTGGGGGGATTTCCCGCACTTGCGCGAAGTTCTGGGGTTTGCCCACCTGGGGCGCGGCAGGTGGAGCGAACAGGCGAGCCGAACGTAGGAGAGAAGGCAGGTACTGCAGTGGTCATCGACGCCCACGTTCATCTCGGTGGCAACCGCCACACCAAGTGCTACCCGCCGGAACGGATGCTCGCGGACCTCGCGGAGGCGGGGGCCGACGGGGCAGTGGTCTTCGCGTTCCCGGAGGACATGTACCGCAAGACCGACACGCCGGAGGCCCGGGCGGCGGCCAACGAGTACGTCCTGGAGACCAGCCGCCGGCATCCCCACCTGTACCCGTTCTACTTCGTCTGGACCGACTACGTCATCCCGGATGCTCTCGACGAGTACTGCGGGGTGAAGTGGCACCGGCACCACGATGGGCCGCGCTATGACTACGCCGATCCGCGCTGCGAGCGTTTCATCGCAGCCATGGCGGAGCGGAGCCTGCCGGTGACCCTCGAGGAGGAGTTCGACGAGACGGTGGCCTTCGTGGAGCGCGTCAGCGGCACGGGAGTCACAGTCATCATCCCCCACATGGGGATGCTCAACGGCGGGTACGGCCGCATGGCGCGCTTCTTCGAGAGCGAGCACGTGTGCTTCGACACGTCTTGCGCCGAGCCCGAGGCCATCGAGAGGGTGCTCTCGGAGGTCGGGCCGGAGCGGGTGCTGTTCGGGTCCGATGTATCCGGCACCAGCGAGCCGTTCCTCAACTTCCCCAAGGTCGAGCGGGCCAAGCTGGAGGGTCTGGGAATCACTCCCGAGAGCCAACCCCTGATCTACGGGGGCAACCTTCTACGGGTTACGGGTCAGGGACTCGCCTCGCCCAAGGAGGTTTCTTCGAGTGCAAGAGGAAGTTAGAGATTGGTCATTCCGGGGAATGATGACCAGAACGCAGAGGCGTTACGGTTTACCGGCCGGGGGGCGTAGTCCATCCCGGCAGTGTGTCGCTACACTCCATCACCCGAAGGGGGCCACGACCGTCATGCAGTCAGTGTGCCGGCGTAAGGGCTTCACGCTGATTGAGTTGCTGGTTGTCATTGCGATCATCGCGATCCTTGCCGCGATCCTGTTCCCGGTATTCGCCCGCGCCCGCGAGAAGGCGCGCCAGACCAGCTGCCTGTCCAACCTGAAGCAGCTCGGCCTCGGCGTCAACATGTATGTCACGGACAACGACGAGACGTACCCGCCGTTCGCGTACATGCCCGTGCCGGGCAACCCGGCAACAGCGGTCACGGCGTTTGACTCAGTGACGCCGTACATCAAGAACCGCCAGATCCTGCTCTGCCCGAACGACAAGGTGGGCCGCGTGCTGGGCGGCCCGGTCAGTATCATCCCCTCCCCACCGGCGCCGCAGGCCAGCTATGCGGCCAACCTCGCCGACGCCTACATCTTCGCGGCCGGCCTTGACACGGTGCCGCCGATGTACGTCTTCGGGGACCCGCAGGGGCTGCTGAGCGGCGGAGCCATGTTCCCCGGCGTCGTATCCGAGGGGGATCTTCAGTACACCGCCGAGACCACGCTGATGTGGGACGGCGAGTTCACTTCGACCGGCTCGCCAATTCTGCAGCCGATCGCCTGCCACAACGGGGTGTTCAACGTCGCCTTCGCCGACGGGCACAGCAAGGCCGCCAAGGACCCGAAGAAGCTCGGCGTCGGGAACGACTACCTGCTCGGGGTGCCATAGAACCCCTCGGGCGAAAAAGAGGGACACCATACTAATTCCGCAAGACGTCACGCGGAATTAGTATGGTGTCCCTCTTTTTCGCAGGGCCTGGATGCGGCGGCGGAGCTTCTTCTCGACGGTCTCGGGGAGGGGCTTGCCGCGCGGGCGAGGGGCGTCGTCCTCGGGCTCGTCCGCAGGCTCGGGGGTCACGGCGACGGCCCGCAGGGCCTGCAGGCGGCGCTCCAGCTTCTCGGGATCGACGGGCTTCGGGACGTACGGCTCCCTCTCCAGCAGATCGTGCAGGAGGCAGAGGGCCGCCTCTTTGTCGGGGATCTTCCCGCGCGTACCGACATCGTCATCGGTCGGGTCGAAGACCGGCACCGGCGACCCCACGCACGATGGGCAGCCGTCCTCGCACTGACACTCCTCGATCAGGAACAGCGCGGCCTGGAGGATCTCCTCGAGACGTTGGTGCGCCTTCTCAGCGAAGCCGAGGCCCTTGGGATAGCGGTCATACAGGAAGATCGCGGGAGTGCCGAGGGTCGATGAATCGACGGCAGAGCCGACATCGGCCGGGTCGCAGAGCACGAAGATGGGGAGCACGCCTAGCGCGGCATTCGCCACGCCCAGCAGGCCGTCTTCGGGGATGCGCCCATACGCGCGGACGCGCTCCAGCGCGAAGGCCGGCGGGAGGACCCAGAGGGCGTCGGTCTCCAGCGTGAGGGTCGGCACGTTGATGTTGCCGAAGCCGATGCTGTCGCGCGAGTAGAACTTGATCTTCCGGAACATGTAGACGGTCGTGTTGACCGTCACCGGCCCGAAGCACGCGCGGCTCACGCGCCAGGGCTCGTCGATCTCGGTACCGTCGATGCGGATTTCGGTCTTGTCAATGGCCTGCGTATAGTAGTCGTAGTCACCCTTGCGGACGTACGCGATGCGCTCGGTAGTGTCGAGGCGGTCCACGAAGTACGGATCGCCCTTGTGCATGTAGATCGCTTCGGTGTGGACCTGCGCGAAGGCGCTGAACTCGTCGAGCTGGCCGATGATCTCCGGCTTCTCCCCCGTCATGTCCTGGATCGTGTAGTTGTTGTCGTCGATGTTCCGCAGGCTCACATCGCGGGCCGGGAAGGCGTCCCCCTTCCAGCGCCACGTGGCCTTCTGGAAGAAGGCCTGGTTGTCTTCCTCGAGCAACCCCATGACCTCGGCGGCGGACTCGCCGAAGTCCGCGCAGTCCGCCTCGCCGACCGGCAGCTCCTGACACGCGCAGCGGAGGTGCCCGGCGAGGATGTACGGGTTGCCGGGCTCGATCACCGCGCGCTCGGGGGCCTGGCCGAAGAAGTACTGCGTGTGCTGCATGAGGTACTGGTCGATGGGCTGGTTCTGACCGATGAGGATGACGAGGGCCTCCTCATCGCCGCGACCGGCGCGGCCGGCCTGCTGCCAGGTGCTGGCGACGCTGCCCGGGTAGCCGACGAGAATCGCGGCGTCGAGACTGCCGATGTCAATCCCCAACTCCAGCGCGTTCGTCGTTGTCACGCCCAGGAGCTTGCCCGAGAAGAGAAGCTGCTCTATCTCGCGGCGCTCCTCCGCGAGGTAGCCGCCGCGGTACGCGCGGACCGTGTTCGCGAGGCGCGGGTTCTCCTCGAGCAGCTCGTCGCGCACGTAGCGGTAGAGCACCTCGGCCGTGCGGCGCGCGCGCACGAAGCAGATGGTCTGGATGCCCTGCATGATCAGATCGACCATCAGCTTCTGCGCCTCGAAGTTTGGGCTGCGACGCTCGACTTTGCCCTCGTCGATGAAGGGCGGGTTCCAGAGGATGAAGCGCTTGGGGCCGCGCGGCGACCCGTCGTTCGTGACGGCGGTGAAGGCCTCCCCGGCGAGCACCTGCGCGTGCTCCTGCGGGTTGTCGATGGTCGCCGAGGCGGCGATGAACTGCGGCTTCGCCTTGTAGTGCGCGCAGATGCGGCGCAGGCGGCGGATCACGTTCCCGACGTTCGAGCCGAAGATGCCCCGATAGGAGTGAATCTCGTCGATCACGACGTACCGAAGCTGCGCGAAGAAGCTCGCCCAGCGCGAGTGGTTGGGCAGAATCCCCGAGTGCAGCATGTCGGGGTTCGTCAGGATGACGTTGCCCTCGTCGCGGAGCTTGCGGCGCGTGTCGCCGGGCGTGTCGCCGTCGTAGGTGCCGGCCTCGATCGGCAGCTTGGGATCGAGCGCCTTCAGCTCGTTCAGCACGCGGAGCTGGTCCTGCGCGAGGGCCTTGGTCGGGTAGAGGTAGATCGCCTTCGCGAGCGGCTCAGTGAGGAGCGTCTCGATGACCGGTAGATTGTAGCAGAGCGTCTTCCCGCTCGCGGTGCCGGTGACCACGACGACGTTCTCGCCGCGGCGGATGGCCTCGATGGCGTCGGCCTGGTGGGTGTAGAGCTCTCGGATGTCCTGCTTCGCGAGTACACCGGCGACCGAAGGGTGCAGTGGCTGCGCGAGGTCCTTGAAGCCGGCCTCGCGCGCGGGCACGTCGTGGGTGTGCACCATCTGCCCGCGATAGCCGCGGCGGTTCTCAAGCTCGCGAAGGAAGGCGTCAACGTCCATGCAGGCGTCCTTGAGGGCGGGATCGCGCAAACAACCGTTCGAGGGGGATTATACTGCGCATCGGCGGGCTGTCAAGGAACCGTGAGCGGATCGTGCAGCGGATCGATCTCGGGGACCGGGCGGCCGCAGAGCCAGTCGTTGCCGTTGAGGCGGTCAATCTCGGCGGCCCACACGCCGCTGAGGGTCTGGTTCCAGAGGACGGCCTGGTAGATGAGCTGGCCGCCGTCGAAGAGGTTCGCGGCGGTCACGTCCATGCGGCGCCAGCGGCCGGGTTGGCGCTCGGGCGAGCGGCCCCAGCCATCGAGCGGATCGGCGGTGTAGATGACGAAGGGACGGGTGGCGTCGTCTGCGTCGCCGCGGTAGCCGATGATCACGTTGAAGTGCCCGCCGGACTCCACGCCGAGCAGCATCGGGATTCGGTGGTCGACGAAGCCCCTCACGACCCGGCGGAAGGCGCAGACCTCGGCGTCCGTCCGCGAGTGCACGGTGAGCGGGCGGGCGTCCTTCGCGCCGCGCCCCCACGCACCCGCGATGACATAGTTCATGATCCCCGGCAGCCCGTCCCAGCCGTTCTCGTCGCCGCGGGTGCCGTTCCCAGGGCCATGCCAGAGCCAGTTCGGTACGCGGCCGGTCGGCGCAAAGTCGAAGGCGGGTAGGGGATCCTCGGGCCAGAGGGTCGCCACCTTCCCGTCGCTGGGGGCCACGTTCAGGTCGCCGGCGGGGGACATGAACTCCGGCGTGTCCGCGTTCCAGGCCTGCGCGCCATCCTGCAACCGCCGGCGATGGTAGCCGAGCCACAGCAGGTGCTCCGCCGAGCCGAAGTAGCCCACATCGACCGTCTCCCCGGGCGAGCCGGGCAGGCGGTCCACGTTGGCGGGCAGGCGGAGGGGCGTGTCGGGCTCATCGAGGCCCAGGCAGCGCAGCATCATGTCGAGACACGACGGACCGCAGGACTTGGGGTACTGGCGATGGATGGCGTGCACGTAGGAGCCATCGGCGAAGCGCAGGATGTGCGCTCCCGCTGCGACCTCCGCATCGAGGTCGGCGGGGTCGCTGCTGGTCTCCCATGGCACCTCGTTGTGGTGCTTGGTGGACCAGTTGCTGCTGCAAGGGAGGCTCATGAGGAATGCCGCCGATAGGATGAGCAAACGTCCGGAGGCTGCACGGAGCATTGCATCACTCGCCCCAAGGAAAGCGCCGCTGACGTGTGCTGGGAGCGCCGGCACCCTTGCCGGCAGAGGTGGCACGCCGCAGGCGGTCGTCGTACGACACGGCCGCGGCGACGTCCACTTGCCACAGCAGCCGGCAAGGGTGCCGGCGCTCCCAGTCCCGCAAAGCGGGATCAACGACAAGGAGCAAAGACCTTCACCCCATACATCCTCGCTGCCTTCTCCCCTCTCATCCTGCGGATGGCGATGCGCAGCCTATTGGTCGTGATCGGGAGAAAGCGGTGGACGCGGTGGCGCTGGTGGTTGTTCTGGGCTTGGGCGAGGAACTCCCACAGCTCGCCGTCGCGCGCTCCCCAAGACGGCGAACCCGAGCGGACGCCAGCGACAATGTAGGTCGCCACGCACTCCTCGGGGACGCCGTCGACGACGCGCTCGTTGAAGCCGGGGTCGTGGGTGAGAGTGACGACCTTCGCGAGGCAGCTATCGAAGGTCAGGCGGACCTCCGCGATCTCGACGGGTTCAGGCCACTCGAAGCTCACCCACGTGTGGCCCTCCTGGTCGGCGGCGGCCTCCCAGGCGTTCTGCGCGTCGCCGACGGGGCGGTCGATGCCGTTCACGAGGTTCTCGGGGCCGAGGTGGGTACCGGCCTGGCTGGAGGCGGCGATGGTCGCCTTGGGCGCGAGGTCATCGGGGTCGGTGAGCGAGATGCCCGGGAGGTAGCAGTCGTCGCGGATGAGCGCGAGCTGCAGCTCGGCCATGTGGGTCTCGGTCAGGTCGCGCGGCAGGCAGCCCTTCAGTGTGCACAGCGCGGCGGCGGTGCCGGCGGCCTGCCCCATCACCGCGCAGGTCGCCATGACGCGGGTCGAGCCGTGGGCCATGTGGCTCGCCGAGGCGTCGCGGCCGGCCATCAGGAGGTTCTCCACGTTCCGCGAGTACAGCATCCGGAAGGGGATCGTGTAGACATCCTCGAGGTGGCCGAAGCGCGCAGGCGGATCGGGGTTCTCGATGCCCCCGTACGCGTGGATGTCCACCGGCCAGCCGCCGTAGGCCACCGTATCGGGGAAGCGCGCGGCCTCGAAGCAGTCCTGCTGGCGCAGCACGTACTCGCCGAGCAGTCGGCGCGATTCGCGCTTGCCGGGCACCCAGCCAAACCACGTGAGCGCCCAGTTCTCCGCGCCGTGATCGCCCCGGTTCTTGATGTGGTCCCAGACGCCGAAGAGGTACTTGAGCAACTCGTCGCGGATAGCCTCATTGTCGCTGATCGTGTCGATATGCCCGCCCCACTCGATCCACCAGTACCCGTACTGGCTCGCGCCGTGCGGGCGGTGCGGGAGGTCGGCCTCGGTGCGGAAGAGGTGCGCCCACGGCGGGCGCGTGAAGGGCATGGGCTTGCCGAAGTCGCGCGCGGTGAACATCAGCGAGGAGCCCAGCGCCCAGTCGTCCGCCACGTCCGGCGCCCACGGCTCGTCGTACTCGCTCTTCGCCTCGCGGCCCGTGCGGTACTCCGCGCCCGCCAGATAGCCGATCCGCCCGTCGCCCGTGCAGTCGATGACGAAGCTCCCGGCGAAGTCGAGCCACTGCTCCGTCGAGACCTGCACGCCGCGCAGGCGGGTGATGCGGCCCGTCTCCCCCACCTCCTGCGACCCCAGCGGCCCGCGCGCGGAGGAGTCGAGTTCGACGATCTGGCAGTTGAGGAAGAGGTCGAGGTTCGGCTCCGCCTCGCAGGCCTCCCAGAGGATGAGGTCCCACATCTCGGCGCAGCGCTGCGGGTTGCGGGCGGCGTTCTCCAGGCGCAGCTCCTCCATGATGCCCGTCTCGCGCGCGTTCGCCCGCCCGCCGGAGCAATCGGCCCCGCACACGTGCATGCGAATCTCGCTGGACGAGTTGCCGCCCAGGACGGGGCGGTCCTGGATCAGCGCCGCCTTCGCGCCGTGCCGCGCAGCAGCGATGGCGGCGCAAACGCCGGCCATCCCGCCGCCGACGACGAGGACGTCGTAACCGAGAGGGTCGGTTGAGGAAGACATGGATGGGTCTCCGCGGGAGAGGGTACTCGACAGGCTCCTCTTCAGCCGGAGGGGGCGGATGTCCTCCTGGGAATGGCAACGGCTGCGAGACAGGAGTCTCGCGGGCACGGACGGGGAAGGCGCGGCTCTGGTGAGCCGCAGGCACGGACGGCACGACGGTGCGCGCAAGGGTGCGCGCGGTCCCAGGAGCGGCAGCGGCGTCAGTGCGGCGGCTGGAGGGGCGGCTCGCCCTTGCGGTAGATGACGATATAGTAGATCAGTGCGCCGATCCACTGCGCCAGGACCAGGACGAGGCACCACACGGCTCGGTTGACGGGATCGGGGAAGTCGCGGCGGGCGCAGTCGTAGATGGCCAGGAGCTGCGCGACCCACCCGGCCAGGAAGAGCAGCATCATGAAGCCCCAGAAGATGAAGTAGACGACCATGAAGCCTGCGATCATGCCACCGAAGGCGGCCGGGGGAGCGCCGCTGGTGGAGGTTGAGGCGCTCGGCGGGGCGGTGGGTGGTTGCGGCGACGGAGAGGGCACCGTGACAGGGGGGACCGTCCGACCGAGGGCGGCGAGCCGCTGGGCGCAGTCGGTGTCGCCGCGCCGGGCGCCGTCTTCGTAGACCTTCACCGCTTCCTCGGTCGAGCCGCGCTTCTCCAGCAGCTTGGCGAGTTCGGGGTAGGTCTGAGTGACGCCGGCGTCGAGGTCGATCGTCTGCCGGAAGGCCCGGATGGCCTCGGCGTCCTTGCCCTGAGCAGCGCGGAGATGGCCAAGGCAGTAGAAGGTGTAGGCGTCCTTCGGGGCCAGCTTGCGGAGCTGGTCGATGGTCTGTTGGGCGGCGGCGAAGTCGCCGAGCTCGGCCTCCGCGCAGGCCTTGCGGTTCAGCGGGTAGGTCCATGTCGGCTCGAGGCGCGCAGCCTCGGTGTACTCCCCGAGGGCGGCGCGCTGATCGCGAGCCTGCCACAGGGCATCGCCGTGTCGCAGGCGCAACTGGCCGTCCCGGGGCTTCGCGTGGACCGCCTTGCCGTACCAGCGTGCGGCAGCCGGGTAGGAGCCGCTGTCCTCGCACATCCACCCGATCATCTGGTAGACCGGCGCGCCGCGGCCGAGCTTCACCCACAGGGCCCACAGGCCGACGGCGAGCAGGACCAGGAGCACCGCCACGATTACGATCGCGATCACGCAGCCGCGTCGCATGGCGCGGTCACCCCCCATACCCGGACATCGGCGACGGCGGCGGCGCTCCCGGGATGCGCGCCTGTTGCAGGGGCGGGTCGTTCTTGCGATAGACGACGAAGTAGTAGACGATCGTGCCGATAAGCCTCAGCAGTGCGATCAGCAGGCACCACATGGCCCGCGTGTTCGGGTCCGGGAAGTCGCGGCGCGCGCAGTCGTAGATCGCCAGGCAGGAGAGGATCAACCCGCCGATGCCGAAGATGATTGCGACCAGGATGATGACGAAGTAGAACGCGAAGAAGACACCGATCATGCCGGCGAA
>VGFC01000292.1 GCA_016869045.1 Armatimonadota bacterium | reverse complement strand
TCCCGACCTACGAGCCACGTAGAGCGCGTAGGAGAGGGTTCTTCCCTTGACGGGGCCCTTTCTCAACACAATCTGAATGGCGCCCCTACATGGGCGGGCGCGATGAATCGCGCCCCTACACGGGAACGGCTCGGACGAGAATCGCGGGTTCCTAACTGGATCGGCCACGGTTCACGTCCGGGCCATTGGACGCCAGCACAGCGGCGCCCTCGGCCTCAGTTGGCCGCAGTGGGCGGCTCGAACACAGGCTGCACCTCCACGAAGTTGACCATCATCTGCTGGCCCACCAGCCCGCCCGGTTCGTCGGGCTTCGCCCAATCACTCAGACTCAGCGTCGCGGTCGGCCCCTGGGCGCGGAACTGCAGCCAATGGTAGGTCATCCAGAACGGAGTGGCTGAGTCGTCAAACGGCTGCGGGCCGCGGCAGCTCCGGAAGGGGTAGCTGAACCCGCCGGGCTGCACCTCTGCGCCGTCCACAGTGATGCTCAGCACCTGCTGATCCTTGCGGCTCTGGCCGCCGGTGAGGTCGCCGTAGTCGCCCGTGTAGACCTTCAGCGAGTACAACCGCCCGGCCTGCAGGCCCTGCAGTGGCTGGCTGATGACGTTCGGCGCTTTGGCGCTGCGCTTGAGCACGAGGAACGTATCGCCCATCGTGCCGATGGGATAGCGCCCCTGCAGCTCGCCGTAGCCCCTGAACGTCCCCGGGGTCACGCTCGCCTCCTCGGCGGCCTGCACCTGCCACTGCTTCGTGCCCTCGGCGAAGTCCGGGTCGATGACGTGGCGCAGCTCGTAGGAATCGCTGAGCATCCGCTCCGTCTTGCCCTCGATGCAGTAGTGCCGCAGCAGCATCCCCGTGCAGTTGAGAATCTCCTCGTCCACGTAGTTGGAGCGATACGGTTGCACGCCCCACAGGCCGAAGAGCGCCGGGTCGTTGGCCAACAACTGCATCTGCATGTCGAGGTGCACGCGGAAGTCCGCCTGTGGATAGCAGTTCGTGGTGCAGTAGGGCAGGTAGGCGTACATCGGCGTGAAGATGGCCCGCCGCATGGAGCCGGGATAGGCCTGCGCGTAGGCCGAGGCCACTCCGCGGAAGCTGCCGCGCAGGGCGGCGAGGTCCTCCTCTTCGGTAGCTCCTTCGGGCTTGTAGACCTCGACGGAGAACGGCCAGCCGCAACCCAGCGTGGTCTTCATCAGCAGCTCATCGCTCGGCGCGCCGTGCATGTTCACCGCGAAGGGGATCCAGAGCTTGCCGGCGTAGGCCGGATCCTCAGAGGCGCGCGCAATGGAGAGGGCCGTGGTCACGCCGTACTTGTTGGCCGCGCCTCCCGGGTAATACTCGTCTACCTGAACGCCGGAGAGCTTGTCGATCGTGAAGCCCGACCGCTCCTGCCAGGCGGTCGGCTTGCCCGGGTTCAGCCAGACGTCCAGCATCTTCTCCACGGTCCACTCCGTCTTGTCGATCAGCCCCGGCGCCTGCACGTTGCCGATCCAGAGCTTCCCCTGCGACAGCCACTCGCGCTGCTCCGGCGTGTCCACGACCTGCGCCTCGATCATGTTGGTGTTGGGCAAGGTGCACTTGCTCAGCCGCTCCCAGGTGTTGTTGCCGAAGGGCGCGATCTGCGGGCCGGAGGGATAGACGTTGTAGAGCAGCGCCGGAATGGCGCGGACGATGAGGTCCATCGGCGTCCCGGTGACCTGCAAGACGTGCTTGCCGGCCGGCAGCAGACGCATGGCCTCCGCGGCGGGTTGGCCGTCGGTTGCGGTCAGCAGGCTGTCGTCCTTCAAGCTCAGCGCGCAGCCGCCCGCGGCGCTGAACCACACCCAGCCCCAGCGTGGGTTCATGAACTCGATCCGGCGGCTCGGCGGCAAGCCTCGCGAGCGGGCGTCCATCAGCTCGCTGACCAGGTTGTTCAGCACGCGGATCTGCTGCTTGCCTCCGGGCAGGATCGTCACCTCGCCCTTCGTGCAGGTGGGCGTCGCGCCAGCTTTGTTGCGGAAGCCGGCGATCAGGTCGTAGGCGCCCCACGGGAGGGAGCGGACATCCAGCGTCAGGGAGAGATCGGCGGCGGGCGCCCTGACCTGTCGCGCCAGCACCTCCTTGCCCGTCTCCCGCGAGACCAGGCGCAGGTCCAGCGTGCCCTCGCGCAACTGCCGGGCCGGGAGGGCGAGCTTGACATCAACGGTCACCCGCTCGGTCTTGCCCGGCGGTGTCTTCGCCTGCCACGGGTCGGAGACCACCACCTGCAGCGGCTCCACGAACAGCTCGGAACCCACGATCACCGGCTGCGTGTCGGCCACCTCGCCCCGGTGCACGGTCATGCTGAGGCGGTTGGTCTGGGTCGCGCCATCCACCAAGAAGAGGTCGGTGCGCTTACGCCACAGGGGCTTGAGCGCCACCTGGCCCTGCGACAGCTCCGTCTGCTCCCCGGGCTTCAGGACGATCTCCTGCGTGCCCGCCGCCCCGCCGCTCAGCTCCACGCGCCGGGTCTCCCGGCTCCAGTTGTGCAGGACCAGCGGCGCCGTGCCGCGCGGCTCCGGTGAGGCGCCATCAAACAGCATCCGGCTGCCCGCGATCTGCACATCCGCCTCCGAGGTGAACAGGCTCTTGGCCTCGGCCTCCGACAGGGCGCGGGAGTACAGGCGGATGTCATCGACCTCACCCGTGAAGAACCCATTGTAGAACCAGCCGGTCAGGCGCTCCTTGAAGACCGTCTTGCTGACCGGCACAGGCATGGGCGTCTCGGCGACTTGCTCACCGTCGATGTACATCGCAGCATGTCGGGCCGTTGAGTTCGCCACCACGGCGACGTGCTTCCACGTGCCATTGAGGAGGTTGGAGGGGGCCATGAGCGGCGCGACGGTCTTGCCGTCGGTCCATTCGAAGCGCAAGACGCCGGGTGGGTGCAGGTAGAGGCTGAAGTTGCGCTCGACAGCCCAGCCCGTGTCGCCGAAGAGCAGGTGGCAAGTCGCCGGGTCCACAGTCGGATCAACCCTGACCCAGAGGGCCAGACTGAGGTCGCCTTCCATGTTCATGGCGGCGGTGTTGCCGTAGCGGGCGGCATCCTCTTTGGCGTCGAAGCGCAGCGCGTAGCCGCGCGGGGAGGGCACCCACTCGACACCCGTGAGCGCCGCGTCGTGGCCGTTGCCCGTGAGGTCGCGGGCCACGTCCCCGCTGCCCTCGTCGAAGTTCCAGTGGGCCACCAGGCCCGTGTCGGCCGGCTGCACTGCACCGGCCGCCGGCAGACAGAGAACCAGCAGTACGCAACACATGGTGTCACTCCTCGCTCACCCGCAAGGCTGTTACCTTCGCCGTCCCGCCGGACACCTCGAAGCCGAGCTTCCCGGTTTGGAGGTCGTACGCCCGGCAGGTCATGGCAACGGCGTCGTTGATGAAGGCCTCGATCAGCGTGCCCTGGACGAACACTTGCAGCTTCACGGGTCGGTCCGGGCCATACGGCCACTTGCGCTCGTAGGTGAAGCCCGGCCCGCTGAGCGTAGCGCTTGCGTCCGGGCCCGGCGCGGCCGTGTCGAGGGAGAGCCTGTAGCCCTCTGCGTTCTCGTGCTGCCGAATCACAACCGTGAACCGCGCCCGCGGCTCCAGCCGCATTTCGGCCTCCAGCAGGTAGTGCGCCGGGACCTCGAACGAGCAGACGGAGGGAGAGCCGACGAGGGTGTCGCCCTCGAAGCGCCAGCCGCCTCCACCCGCGATCAGCGGCTTCCGGGCCAGGTCCAACACCGTCTTCCCGAACACGTTCACTGCCTCCGCCACCGGCTTGCAGTACAGCCTGCCTTCGGGCGCCGGATACAGCTCGCGCGGCACGCACTGCGACCCACCCCAGGTCCCGGCCTCGCCGTCGCGGCGACCGGGAATGTCCCAGGCCCAGCCGGTCCAGACATGCCGCGTGCCGTCGAACTGGCGCTTCCCCGCATAGACGCCGGGCCGGTCGATGACGTCGTAGCCCGCCGGCCTCACGTAGGGTCCGCGCGCGCTCTTCGAGGAGCTGTAATGGTCCCCGCCGATCAGGTACCATGTGTCGCCGATCCTGAAGAGATCGGGGCACTCCTGCATGTCGGCCTGGAGGGGCGGCTCGTGTTTCCAGTGCCACAGGTCCGGCGAGGTCAGTAGCCCGACCCCGCCCTCGCCCTGCAGCGTGTCCGAGCACATGACCATCCACCACTGCTGCTCCTCCTGATTGTAGAAGACATACGGGTCGCGCCAGTTCGCGGCCTGGTGGTTCTTGTAGATCGCGCCGTCGGGCCGGACGACCGCCTCGGGGTGCTTGGTCCAGGTGATGAGGTCGGGGCTGGTGGCGTGCATCACGCACTCTTGCCCGGCGGGATTGCGCGGGTTCCAGCCGGTGTAGAAGGCGTGGAACGTCCCGTCCTTCTCCGTCACGCTGCCCGTGAACATGTGCTCCCCGTCCGGCCCGTTCGGGTCGCCGTCGGAGACCAGCGCATCCGGCAGCTCCCTCCAGTGGATCAGGTCGGTGGAGGCGATGTGCTTCCACGGCACCTTCCCGATCCCGCCCTGGAGGTAGAAGACGTGGTACTCGCCCTGCCAGAAGAAGGGGATCGGGTCGGCGAACACGCCGCGGGAGGGCCGGTAGTGGACCGGCGAGGGCCACTCCGGCACATCGGCCGGCGGCAGCAGCAGCGCATTCGCCGGTGTGACCATGAAGCTCCCATCGCCGCCGAGGTGGAGCCGGCCGTCGCGGATCTCGGCGTTGCCGCCGAGCCGCCCCTCCGGGAACGCGCCCATCTTGTCCGTGGTCGCTCCGTCCTCGAAGTCCCACCACGCCACCGGCGGCGGGTCCGAGGGCGTGTTGACCTTGAGGGCGCGAATCTGCTCTTGGGTCAGCGGAACCGCGTAGATACGCGCCTCCTCGATGCTCCCTGCGAAGTAGCAGGGCTGTCCGGCTCCGATGTGACGCAGGCCGAAGACCGCCGCGCTGCTCGGTGGGAAGGCCTGCGCCTCGGCGACCTCGTGCCGCGAGTACAGCTCCCCATCGCGGTAGACCGTGATCGTCCTCCCCTCGTAGGCAATCGCGATCTGCACGAGCGTCTGCGGCCCGGCGGTCTCGGTGGGCCAGTCCCCCTGCTGCTGAGAGGTGCGTCGGTACAGGTCGCTGCCGGCCATCCACTTCGCGGGGGAGAGCTCGCCGAAGATGATCCCGTCGAAGTGCGTCTGGCGATCGTCGATGGTGAGCACGCTGCCGCCCCGGCTGTTGAGGTCGGCCACAGTGACCCACGCAACGAGGGTCCTGTCAGTGAGCGGCGGCAGCGCGGCATACGAGGCACTATCGGCCATGAGGGTGACTCCAAGGATGAGGGTGACGATCCGCATGTGGGGGCTCCTACGCACGCGCCCGCGGGAAGCTCACCGGACCAAGAGCGCCTCGGTGTCGGCGAGGCCCAACTCGGGCGACGCCCCGCACCAGCGCGGGACGCGGTCCGGCTCCTCATGGGCGAAGGCAGTTACTGGATTCCTCATGAATACGGGAACAGTGGGGCGGGCATTCTTGCCCGCCAGGGCCCCTTGGCGGGCAAGAATGCCCGCCCCACTATTTCCGTGTTTGTGCGAAGCTCAGTAGGACGCGTTTGCGTGAGGTCATGGCTCAGTCGCAGTGGAACACTTCCTCCATCGGCGCCCACCACTCGCCCACCTCGCGGTCGGGGAGCGGCTGCTGGCACGGCTTGCACACGCCCCACCACCGCTGGGTTGTCGGATCGGCGGCCATCTTAGCCATGTCGGCCTCGAAGTCGGCGCCCACGTACTCGAAGTAGCTGAACAGGTAGTGCTGCCCGTCCGGGAGCCGACGCAGGTAGATCGAGTAGTTGCGGATGTTGCACGCCTCGATCATCGCCAGCACGTCGGACCAGGCCGCGGCGTGGAGCGCCTTGTACTCCTCGATCCTCTCCTCCCTGACGCCGATCACCATGCCGTAACGCTGCATGATCCGCTCTCCTCTCACACGGGTTCGTCATGGTCGCCGAGCTGCAGCGGGTAGCGCCCGTGTTCGCGGACGAGGTTCACGATGAAGTCGTAGGTCCTCCCCGAGACGCCGCTGGTGACCGAGTGGTCGGACTGGAAGATCAGTCCACCGCCCTTCGCCGCATTCAGCTTGCGCAGGACCTCGCGGCGGATCGCGGCCTCGTCGCCGGACTCCCAGACGCGAACGTCACTGTTGCCGCAGAACGCCAGCCGGTGGCCGAACTCCTGACGTAGCTCCACCACGTCGAGCCCCGCCTTCACCTCCAGGGGGTTGTAGGCATCGAGGCCGATCTCGATGAGGTCCGGCAGGATGGGCTTCACATTGCCGCATCCATGGTAGATGACCGGCAGCCCCCGCGCGTGCGCCGCCTCGATGATCGCCCGCACACACGGGCGGAAGTGCTCGCGCCAGTACGCCGGCGAGAAGAGCATCGCCCGCGCGTAGGCCACGTCGCCCCAGATCACGAACCCGTCGAGCAGTCCGCTCGCCGCGTCCATCGCGGCCGAGGCACACGCTGCGTAGTGCTCGCCGATCCGGCGGACCACCCGCGCCATGCGCTCCGGCTCCAGCCCCATCCACAGGAGCGCGCTCGCCTGCCCGACGAGGCGGGTCAGGCACTCCGCGACCTCGATCATGCTCCCATAGACCGGGATGTCCGGCCGCAGGGCCTTCACGGACTCCACCCAAGCCGGCGAGTTGCGCGCAAAGCCGTCGCCCACGCCGGCGATCTGGTTGTCCCCGGCTGCGACGAAGCGGCGGGAGTCCGTCGGATCGTCGAACTCGGCGGCTTCGAGCTTCTCCAGGGAGTCGATCTCCCAGGACAGCCACTCGGGCATCGGCACCTCGAACACCTTGCGGATCACTGCGCCGAACCCCGTACGCACGACGACCTCGCTGTCCGTCTCGCGGATCGTCTCGAAGGGCCGAATCCACGGGTCCATGTTCGGCGTCGTGACGATCCAGTCCAAGTCGTAGTACGCATAGGGGTCCGCGTCGTCCAGCAGGCCAAGCTCCTGCCGCCAGCGAGAGAGGAACCCGCCCCAGTAGAAGTCGCTGATCGGCACGCGGTCGGGATCCTCATGCGACAAGGCGGCGCGCATCCGCTCCAGCTTGCAGAGCGTCTCCGGTCTCCGGTCCATCGTCGGTGTCGCTCCCTTCAGGCCGCCTATTCGATCCGGAGGTCGTCCACGCAGAAGACGCCGGGCTGCTCCTCCATGCCCGCGAAGCCAACCCAGTTGCAGTTGGTGAAGGCGTCCGTGCGGAAGCGGAGCCCCTCCGTCGGCTGACCCGACTCCCCCAGACGCACGGTGTAAGTCTTGGGCTTGCCCTCGCCCTCCTCGAAGGTCAACCCAACCGCCAGCCACTCGCCCACGTCGTACAGCCCGATCTCGATCCACTCGCCGCCGTCCGCAGCCTGCGCGGACCCGTCGGGCTGGAAGCGGAGATGCGGCCCCGTGGCGTATCCACCCCCCGCCAGTTGCGGCCAATCGCGAAGTTCCAGGTCGAACACGACCGGCTGATCCGGGTCATTGCGCACGCTGCACGCCAGACGAACGGCGCCCGCTCCGGGCGTGCGCCGCACGAACCAGTGCGGCTTCCAGAGGTCCTTCGCCGGACCGTCCAGGAACCGCAAGCAGCGCGTGCCGTTGGCAGGCTCAACATCCGTGACCGCCACGTTCGTCGGGCCGTCGGCTGGAATGGCGCCCTCCGGGGCTTCGCCCGGCTCGTACTCCTCGAAGTCCTGGACGATGGTCCCAGGGCTCTCCGCCTCCGGTGGCGGAGCCGCCTCGAAAGCCCGGTGCACGATCCCCCGCGGCAACTCCACCCAGGCCTCCGGGCCGTAGAGGCCGACCGTGCTGAGATCGATCGGCTCGAAGCCGAGCTTCAGCGCCGGCGAATCGGGCCGCAAGCGGAAGTCGTACTCGCGCGCGTTCACAAACCCCGGGTCCGCGATCATCGAGTGCGCATCCCGGCCGGTAGCCCGCCATTCGCCGAACGTCTTGCCGTTGAAGTCCGGGCTGTCGGTCTCCTCGCTCCAGTAGCAGTTGTAGTCGGCCGCGAACTTGCTGTCCGGCGCCCAGTTGCTGCCCCAGTACATCCCGGGGTTGCGGTTGTAGACGAGGTTGCGCTCGAGCCGTACGTGGAGGCCCTCGGGCTCCTTGTTGTTGTTCCGCATCATCTGGGCCGACTTTGCGTACGCGAAGACGTTGTTCACGACCTCGTCGCCGTATGGGTGGCCGTCGCAGTGACCGTGGAAGCCTCCGTCGCGCGTGTTGTAGACGACGTTGTTCTCGACACGTATCTCCGAGCTTCCCGCGTCGAGGTAGATGCCCCAGCCCCCGTAGCCCTGCTCGCCGCGCTCAAAGCGCGTGATGTCGTGGATGAGGTTGTGGTGGAGCACGGTGCCGGGTGAGACGCCCAGCGTGTAGATGCCGGCGAGGTCGTTGAGCACGCCATTGCCGATGTGGTGGATGTGGTTGTAGGCGACCTCGTTGTGGTGAGTGTACGCGGGAGCGCGGCCGGTCCAGCTCCAACCCACATGCACGCCGATCCAGCTCAGGTCGCAGATCTCGTTGTAGGTGATCTGGTTGTAGCTCGCGCTGCCGCCCAGGAAGACGCCGCAACCCGCGCGGAAGAGCCGTCCGCCGTCGTAGATGAGGTTGTTGTCGATGACATTGTGGGCGGTGAGGTACCACGCTTCCCTGGTTGGCGGTCCGCTCTCGGAGAGGTACACACCCCCGCCGCCGAGGTCGTGCATGTGGCAGCGTGTCACAGTGTTGCCGACGCAGCCCTGCCGCAGGGAGATCGCGTGCTCGCCCAGGCGAGTGAACTCGCAGTCCTCGATGGCGCAGTTCCTGGCACCGACCGCGAAGATCGCGCCCCTCTGCGTGTTGGCGCCCTGAACGCTGTGCACGTAGCTAGCGGACAGGTCCGCATCTGTGTGCTGGAACGAGAGGCCCTGGAAGCGCAGGTGCTCGACGCACACGCCGAGCTCCGGATCGCCCCGCAGTTCGACGAGCGTGGCGGTCAGGATCGGCGCGATGGTCTCAACCTTCGCCATGTCCTCGCCGGGCAGCGGGTAGTAGTACAGGACGCCGCCCTTGTGGTCGAGGTACCACTCGCCCGGCGCGTCCAGTGCACCGAAGGCGTTCTCGACGTAGTACCGCACGCTGGGCCCGAGGAAGAAGATGCCCGCCGGTCGCGCGAAGCGGATGCGCCGCCGTTCCCAGTCAGCTCGGGCGATGCGGTTGTAGGAGTTCACCCAGTTGTGGAACAGGCAGATGACCGCACCCTGGTCTCCGGCCCAGGGGCCCAGGTCGCCCTCGCGGAACGTGAACCCGATGCACTGGGAGAACGAGTTCAGATCGCCCTCCATCTGCAGCCGCTGCGTGTAGAAGTAGCTCCCCTCGTTCGGCGTTCGGGCGCGCGGACGCCGTGCGCCGTTCACGAAGAGTTGAGTGAACGGCTCGGCGCGGGCCTTGGCCCAGGGAACGTCGGCAGCCCAGAGCCGGTCATCGTGCGTGCGCCAGCCGGTGATCGGAACCCCGCCGCTGATGACCGCCTGCTCGCCTTGCTGCGAGCGCCAGGTGATCGGCGCCTCGGCGGTGCCCGAGTCGCGGGGCGTGAAGGCCAGGGGCTCCGTCAGGCGGTACGCGGCGCCGCGCAGGATCACAGTCACCGGCTCGGCCGGCCGGGTCTCGCGCAAGTCGCGTACCGCATCCCTCGCTCGCTCCAGCGTGCGAAAGGGGCGCTCTGCCGTGCCGGGATTCCCATCATCGCCGGCAGGCGCCACGTGGACCTCGAGCGCATATGCGCCGGTCGGGATCAGCAGTGTGAGCCCGACCCGCCAGATGATCGACATCGGGCGACCTCCTGCGAATGCTCTCAAGTCGGGGTGGAGGTTCGCCCTTCCGCTCACCGGCGCCTGCGAGCCGCTGGGCGGAGCCTATCCCCCTTGTAGAGCTTGGCGCACACAACTCGGGGAAGAGAGGAGGCGAGGCACGCAGG
>VGFC01000291.1 GCA_016869045.1 Armatimonadota bacterium | reverse complement strand
CTCTTAATCCCAAGGTCGGAGGTTCGAATCCTCCACGACCCACCAGCCCATGAACCCCTCGGCCCGGCGTCGCCCCTAGAGACCCTTTGGTCGCGATGCCGGGCCGTGATGTGTGACGTTGGGACGGCTGCGACGATCGGTCCGGGCGCGTGGTGGAATGGCAGACACGCATGGCTTAGGACCATGTGGGGAGACCCGTGAGAGTTCGAATCTCTCCGCGCCCACCATCGTGAGGAGGACGGACAGGCAGGAATGCCTGTCCTCCAAGAGGCACTGCCACCGCGTCACGCGCGAGCCGCGCGTGCCACTGGGGGACGGACAGGCAGGATCGCCTGTCCTCCGAGTAGACTAGCTGGAGGGAACGGTCTTGTTCGCCATCGCCCAACCGGAGCCGGGCGCGAAGCTGCGGCTCCGCATCTACATCGAGCAGAAGCACGTCGATCGCGCGTACCACACGCTGTTTCAGGACCTCATGAACCGGGGGAACATCGCCGGGTTCCGCAAGGGGAAGGTGCCGCTGTGGCGCGTCCGGCGGGAGTACGGGCCGAAGGCAATTGATGGTTCAGTTTACGGGGAACTCATGGAACAAGCACTGCGGTGTGTGCTCACCTACGGGAATGCACACCCGCTGGCTCCCGTGGAGTTCGAGGAGGAGGAAGACATGCGGCTGGCGGAGGAGAACCGGCCGCTGACGACCGAGGCGCTGGTGATGCCGGTTCAGCCGGAGGTGCGCATTCCGTCTCTCGAGAGCCTCGAGCTGAAGACGCCGGAGCTCGAGCCGACCGAGGAGGAGGTGGGGAAGGAACTGAAGCGGCTGCAGGATGCGGCGGCGGAGCTCGTTGGGGTGGAGCGCAAGGAGGTGCAGAAGGGGGATCAGGTCGAGATCGTGATGCGCACCAAGGTGGAGGGCGAGGAGCGGGAGCCGGAGGAGCAGGATGAGAGCGTGATCGTGGGCGAGGAGCGGTACGACCCCGCAATTGATGCGCAACTGCTCGGCCACAGCGTCGGGGAGACCGTCGAGTTCACACTGGACTACCCCGACCAGCGGAGCCATGGCTCGCTGGCCGGCAAGACGGTGCACTTCGTGGTGGACATCAAGGACCTGCGGGAGCGGAAGGTGCCCGCGCTGGACGACGAGTTCGCGAAGACGGCGATCGAGGGCTGCGAGTCGGTGGAGGCGCTACGCGAGGAGGTGAAGCAGCGGCTCCGCGGCGAGCATGAGAGGCTTGCGGAGCAGGTTCTGCGCGGACAGGCCGTTCGGTGGCTGCGGGACCACGTGCGGGTCGATCTACCGGAGGCGTTCCTGGAGGAGGTCGAGAAGGAGCTGGCGGACGAGGGCCCGGAGGGGGAGACGGCGGAGGACGCGTTGCGGGCGGTCCGTGGCTCTTTCGCGTGCGAGGCGGTCCTGGCCGAGAGGGGTGTGGAGGTTGCCGACGATGAAGTGCGCGCCGCCTACATGGCGTTTGGGGCCAGCCGCGGGATGGACCCGTCAGTCCTGGCGCGTGACCGGATCGACGGGCGCATCGGGCGGATGTTCCGGGAGCAGCTCGTGACCCGGAAGGCCGGCGACATCGTAGCCGAGGCCGCAACCAAGAAGGTCGTGCCGTTGTCTGAACTTGCAGAGGAGTTGGAGGCGGCGGAGGCGCCAAGCGACGAGCCCACGGAGGACTCCGAAGATGCGTGAGCCTTTGGACCCGCGCGCGCTGATCATCCCGAGCGTCATCGAGCAGACCCCGCGCGGCGAGCGGGTGTTTGACATCTACTCGCGGTTGCTGAAGGACCGGATCGTGTTCATCGGTTCGCCGATCGACGACCTGGTCTCGAACCTGATCATCGCCCAACTGCTCCATCTGCAGGGCGAGGACCCCACCGAGAAGATCGACATGTACATCAACAGCCCGGGCGGCATCACGTCCGCCGGGCTGGCGATCTATGATACGATGCAGTACATCTCGCCCGAGGTGCACACGTGGTGCGTCGGGCAGGCCGCCAGCATGGCGGCGGTGCTGCTCACCGCGGGCGCGCCCGGACATCGCGCAGCGCTCCCGTATGCCCGCATCCTGATCCACCAGCCCTTCGGCGGCGTGCAGGGCCAGGCGAGCGACATCGAGATTCAGGCCCGCGAGATCATCCGCATCCGCAAGTGGCTGAACGAGATTCTCTCCAAGCACACCGGCAAGCCGCTGGAGAGGATCGAGCAGGACACCGACCGCGATTACTACATGACGGCCGAAGAGGCCCTGCAGTACGGCCTCATCGACTTCATCGCCGAACCGCAGCATCACATCGAGGAATAGCAGCCCGCCCTGCGGCCGTGAACGGCGCAGGAGGACAGGCATTCTTGCCTGTCCTTCGCAACCGGGGGGGCTGCACACCCGGCGAAGGGAGAACCGTCCCATGTCGGATGACATCAAGCGAGGGCGCGGGCCGCGCTGCTCCTTCTGTGACAAGGAGAAGCCGACGCAGGTCAAGGACCTGATCGCGGGGCCCGGCGTCTACATCTGCGTCGATTGCGTCGAGCTGTGCAACCAGATCATCCGCGGCAAGGAGCGCGAGCGGCAGGCGCGCCGGCACGCGGACCTGCTGCAGGGCCCCGTGCCGACGCCGCGCGAGATCAACGAGATCCTCGACCAGTATGTCGTCGGTCAGGATCGCGCGAAGCGAATCCTCTCGGTTGCCGTCTACAACCACTTCAAGCGCGTTCGGCTGGGGCACCTGGACTCCGACGTCGAGATCGACAAGAGCAACATCCTGCTGATCGGCCCGACCGGAGCGGGCAAGACGCTGCTGGCGCGGACGTTGGCGCGGATGCTGGATGTCCCGTTCGCAATCGCGGACGCGACGGCCGTCACCGAGGCCGGCTATGTGGGCGAGGATGTCGAGAACATCATCCTGCAGCTGGTGATCGCGGCGGGCGGCGACATCGAACGCGCGGAGCACGGGATCATCTACATCGACGAGATCGACAAGATCGCGCGGCGCGCCGACAACCCCTCCATCACGCGGGACGTCTCCGGCGAGGGTGTGCAGCAGGCGCTCCTGAAGATCCTCGAGGGCACGGTCGCGAACGTCCCTCCGCAGGGCGGGCGCAAGCACCCGCAGCAGGAGTACCTCCGGGTCGATACGCGCGGCATTCTGTTCATCTGCGGGGGCGTCTTCGAGGGGCTGGCGGACATCGTCCGCGCGCGGACGCAACGTCGTGCGGTGGGCTTCGGAGCGGCGGCCGCGAAGCCGGAGGATCGGGACGACTGGACGGTCCTGCGAGACGTCATCCCCGAGGACCTCGTGAAGTTCGGGATGATCCCGGAGTTCACCGGTCGGCTGCCGGTCATCGCGTCACTGCACTCGCTGGATGTGACCGCGCTGAAGCGCATCCTCACCGAGCCGAAGAACGCCCTCGTGCGGCAGTACCAGAAGATGCTCTCGATGTTCGATGACGTCGAGCTGGTCTTCACCGACGAGGCGCTCGAAGCGATCGCGAAGGAAGCGCTCAAGAAGAGCACCGGCGCCCGCGCCTTGCGCACCGTCATCGAACACACGATCACCGACGCGATGTTCGAGATCCCGTCCGATCCCGACGTCGTGGAGTGTATCGTGAACGCCGACACCATCCTCGCCGGCACGCCGCCGGTGCTGCGCCGGCGCGATCAGCGCGCCGAGCGAGGGCGGAAGAGCGCGTAGGACGGCGGAGACGACGGTTCGGGGTTTGGGGTTCGGCGTTCGGGGTTTGGGCGTGTGTGCGTTGGCGTTCGAAGGTTGGAAGGCTGGACGGCAGCCAGCGCGCGCCAGTCGGCTGGAAGCCCGCGCTCCCAGGGGGACGGCAACGGCTTGCCGCCTGCCACAGCAGCGGACGAGGGCGTCCGCGCTCCTACGGCACGGCAACGACATTCCCACCGTGTTAGGCCGCCGCGAAGCGGCGTGTCAGACTGCCCTGTGAACCCGAAACGCGAAACCCGAAACCCGGAACCTGTCGCCCCGAAGGTCGGCACCGATCAGACGCTCGTGATCCTTCCGGTGCGCGATGTGGTCGTATTTCCGCAGATGGTCATCCCGCTCGTGTTCGGGCGGCCGAAGTCGAAGGCCGCGCTGGACGAGATCCGGAACACGGAGCGGCCCATCCTGTTGGTCACCCAGCGCGACGGGACGGTCGAGGACCCGACGCCCAAGGACTTGCACGAGGTCGGGTGTCTGGCCCGCGTCGTGCAGCTCATGGACTTGCCCGATGATACCGTGCGGGCGATGATCGAGGGCGTCGCGCGCGTGCGGGTCACGCACTACGTGCGCTCGCTTCCCTTCCTGGAGGCCTACGGCGAGCCGCTCGCCGAGACCGAGTACGAGTCGCCCGAGATCGAGGCGACCATGCGGGAGGTGGTCGCACAGTTCGAGCGCGCGGTCACCATGAGCCGGCACATCCCGCCGGATGCCGTGGGCAGCGCGATGAGCATGCGGGAGCCCGGGAAGCTCGCCGACTTCGTGTGCTCGTGCCTGGGTCGCCCTCCGGAGGAGAAGCAGGAGATCCTGGAGACGGGCGACGTCGCCGAGCGTCTCGACAAGGTTCACCGGCAGCTGATCGTCGAGCTGGGCATCCTGGAGCTGGAGCAGAAGATCCACGCCCGCGTGCGGGACGAGATGAGTTCGTCGCAGCGGGAGTTCTATCTGCGCGAGCAGCTCCGGGCGATCCAGGATGAACTCGGGGAGCGTGAGGGCGGCACCCACGAGGCCGACGAGTACCGGCAGAAGATCGAGGCCGCGGGGATGTCGGCCGAGGCGGCCGAGAAGGCCCTGCGGGAGGTCGAGCGGCTGGAGCGCATTCCGCCGGTCGCGCCGGAGGGCACGGTCATCCGCACCTATCTCGACTGGCTGGTGGCCCTGCCGTGGAAGAAGTCCACCCGGGACAAGATCAACATCGGGCGCGCCGAGGCAATCCTCGATGAGGATCATTACGGCCTGAAGAAGCCGAAGGAGCGCGTGCTGGAGTTCCTGGCGGTGCGGAAGCTCGTGCGGCGCACCAAGGGCCCCATCCTCGCCTTCATCGGTCCGCCGGGTGTCGGCAAGACTTCCATCGGGCGGTCGATCGCGCGCGCGTTGGGCCGCAAGTTCATCCGCATCTCGTTGGGGGGCGTGCGGGACGAGGCCGAGATTCGCGGCCATCGGCGCACCTACGTGGGGGCGCTTCCCGGCCGCATCATGCAGGGCATCCGCGACTGCAGCTCCCACAACCCCGTCTTCATGCTGGACGAGATCGACAAGCTCGGGATCGACTTCCGGGGCGACCCCTCCTCGGCGCTGCTGGAGGCGCTCGATCCCGAGCAGAACGGCAGCTTCAGCGACCACTACCTGGAGGTGCCCTTCGACCTGTCGCGCGTCATGTTCATCGCGACCGGCAACGTGCTGGCGACGGTGCCGCCGGCCTTGCGCGATCGGATGGAGGTCATCGAGTTCCCCGGCTATGTGGACGAGGAGAAGCTGGCGATCGCCAAGGGCTTCCTGGTCACGAAGCAGGTCAAGGACCACGGCCTGAAGCCCGCCCACCTGCAGTTCACCGACAAGGCCCTGCGCGCCATGATCCGCGGCTACACGCGGGAGGCGGGAGTGCGCGAGCTGGAGCGGAAGATCGCGACCGCGTGCCGCAAGACGGCCAAGCGGGTCGCCGCCGGAGACAAGAGCAAGCTCACGGTCACTCCCAAGAACGTGGAGGACCTGCTGGGCCTGCGCATCTACCTCGACGACGACAAGCGGAAGGAGAACCAGGTCGGCGTGGCCACCGGCCTTGCCTTCACCGAGACCGGCGGCGAGACGCTCCAGGTCGAAGTGGCCATCTCCAACGGCAAGGGCGAGATTCTCCTCACCGGCCGCCTGGGCGAGGTGATGAAGGAGTCCGCCCAGGCCGCTCTCAGCTACGCGCGCACGAAGGCCGAGCCGCTCAGTCTGGCGAAGGACTTCTTCCAGACCCACGACTTCCACGTGCACGTGCCGTCGGGCGCGGTGCCGAAGGAGGGTCCGTCGGCCGGCGTCACGATCGCCACCGCGATCCTGTCCGCGCTGGGCGGGCGCGAGGTGCGGTACGATGTCGCGATGACCGGCGAGGTGACGCTGCATGGGCGAGTGCTGCCGGTCGGCGGGGTGCGAGAGAAGGTCCTGGCGGCGCACCGTTCGCGCATCCCGAACGTAGTCATACCCAAGGAGAACGAGAAGGACCTCAAGGAGCTCGACGATCTGCCCGAGGATGTGCGCCAAGACATGACCTTCATCTTCGCCACCACCATGGATCAGGTAGTAGCCGCCGCTCTGGTCTAGCAGCGGCGCTGCCCTGTCGTCGTGTGCGGACCAGGCCACTCCGGGGGAAGGGGTGGCCTTTTGGTTGGTTCGGGGTTCGGCGTTCGGGGTTTCGGGTTTCGGGTCTCTGGTCTGTGATCTGGGGTCTGCAGTCTGAAGTCCGCAGTCGAAAGGAGCAAGTCGCGGTGTCCGAACTCGCGAAGGCTTACGATCCTACGCAGGTGGAGTCGCGGATCTACGAGTACTGGCTCCAAGAGCGGGTTTTCGAGGCGGAAGTCAGGCCCGGGAGGGAGCCCTTCTGCATCGTGATTCCGCCGCCGAACGTGACGGGCGCCCTGCACATGGGCCATGCGCTCGACGAGACCGTACAGGACCTGCTGATCCGGTGGGAACGGATGCGCGGCAAGGAGACCCTGTGGCTGCCCGGCACCGACCATGCGGGGATCGCGACGCAGAACAAGGTCGAGGAGATGCTCGCGGCGGAGGGCCTGACCCGTCACGATCTGGGCCGCGGGAAGTTCCTCGAGCGGATGTGGCAGGCGAAGGAGGAGCACCACGGCTGGATCGTGGAGCAGCTCCAGCGGCTGGGCTCGTCGTGCGACTGGCGGCGCGAGCGGTTCACGCTGGATGAGGGCTGCACGCGCGCGGTGCGCGAGGCGTTCGTGACGATGTACGAGCGCGGCTGGATCTACAAGGGCGCGCGGATGATCAACTGGTGCCCGCGCTGCACGACCGGCCTGTCGGACCTGGAAGTGGAGCACGAGGAGCGCAACGGAAGCCTCTGGCACATCCGGTATCCCGTGGAGGGCTCCGACGCGCAGCTTGTGGTTGCCACGACGCGGCCCGAGACGATGCTCGGGGATACCGGCGTGGCGGTGCACCCGGAGGACGCACGGTATGCGGACCTCGTGGGGCGGACGGCGATCCTGCCGCTGATGGATCGCCCGATCCCCATTGTCGCCGACGAGGCGGTGCAAGCCGACTTCGCGGCGGGCGCGCTGAAGGTGACGCCGGGGCATGACCCGACGGACCTGGAGATCGGTCAGCGCCACAACCTGCCGTCGGTGGTGGTGATCGGGGACGACGGCCGGATGACCGAAGCGGCGGGCAAGTACGCGGGCCTGGACCGCGACGAGTGTCGCAAGCGCGTGGTGGAGGACCTGCAGGCGCTTGGGCTGCTCGTGAGGATCGAGCCGTACACGCACGCGGTGGGCACGTGCAGCCGGTGCGACACCACGGTAGAGCCGCTCGTGAGCGAGCAGTGGTTCGTGAGGCCTGGGCCGCTCGCGGAGCCGGGCCTGGAGGCGGTGCGCGCGGGGCTGGTGCGCTTCGTGCCCGACCGGTGGACGAAGGTCTACACGGACTGGATGGAGGGCCTGCGCGACTGGTGCATCTCGCGGCAGCTCTGGTGGGGCCACCGCATCCCGGTGTGGACGTGCGGGGCGTGTGGCGAGGTGATTGTGGCGCGCGAGGACCCGACCGAATGCCCGGCCTGCGGCGCGGGCGCGGACCAACTGGCCCAGGACGAGGACGTGCTGGACACGTGGTTCTCCTCGGGCCTCTGGCCCTTCTCGACGCTCGGCTGGCCGGACGACACCCCGGAGCTGCACTACTTCTTCCCCACCTCGGTGCTGGTGACGGGCTATGACATCATCTTCTTCTGGGTCGCGCGGATGATCACAATGTCGATGACGCTGATGGGGAGGGAGCCCTTCGGCGAGGTGTTCATCCACGGGCTGCTGCGCGACGAGCAGGGGCGGAAGATGAGTAAGAGCCTCGGCAACGTGGTCGATCCGCTCGGCCTGATCGACGAGTACGGCGCCGACAGCCTGCGCTTCGCGCTCACCTCGCTCATCACCCACGGGCAGGACATTACCTACGGCACGGACCGGCTCGTCGGCGCGCGCAACTTCTGCAACAAGCTTTGGAACGCCGCGCGCTTCACGCTGATGAACCTGGCGGACCGCGATGCGACGGCGGCGCTCGCCGAGCCGGACCTCGCGGATCGGTGGATTCTGAGCCGGCACAACGCGGCGGTGGCCGCGGTGAATGCCGAGCTGGAGAAGCGCAATCTGTCGCAGGCGGCGTTGGTGGCCTACGATCACGTGTGGGGCGAGTTCTGCGACTGGTACGTGGAGCTGGCGAAGGTGCGCCTCTACGGAGATGACCCCGCCCAGAAGGCGCGCGCGCAGGCAACCCTCGCGACCGTGTTCGAGGGCATCCTCAAGCTGCTGCACCCGCTCATGCCCTTCATCACCGAGGAGCTGTGGCAGGTGCATACGCAGGGCGCCCGCGGCGCGCTGGCCGTGCAAGCCTATCCGCAAGGCCAGCAGGAGGACAGTGACGCTGACGCAGAGAGAGAGCTGCGGATCTGCCAGAATGTCGTGGCGGCTGTCCGTGAGGTGAAACGCGCAATGGCCCTGAGCCCGGCGGAGCGACCGGGAGTCACGCTCAAAACAAGAGACGAGGACGCTCTGAACCTGCTGTCGGCGAGTGCCCGCACGATAGCGTCTCTTTCGCAATCTCGCGTTGTTGTTGAGCCGTGGTCGTCAGAGCCGACAGGCAGTGTGGCACGAATCGCGATCTCGACGCCCGACGGTGTTGAAGTGCGGTTGGACAGCCAAGGTCTGGATGAGACGAGGTTCGAGCGCAAGAAGCTGGCCCTTCTGGAGACGATCGAGGCTTGTGAGCGCAAGCTCAACAACCCGGGCTTCCTTGAGAACGCTCCACCAGAGGTGGTGGAGGGGGTTCGGGGCCGATTGGCCCAAGCCCAGGCCGAACTCGAACCGCTGTTGCCGCGCGGCACATTCCGTCGCTACGATGCTGACACGTAGGGTGCCCCACACCCGAGGTCCCAGCAGGCGCAACCGACGCCGACGTCGAACGTAAGATGCAACGCCGGTCGCTGAGCGCGACCGGAGAGGAGGCTTGGCCTTGCTGCCGGTGCGGCGGGGCGTTCCCCGGGTCTACGCGGACACGTCCGTCTTCGGTGGCGTCTGCGACCCGGGCTTCGAAACGGCCAGTCGCACGTTCTTCGAACGCGTGCGGATGGGCGAGTTCCGGCTGGTCACCTCGGCCTTGGTCAAGCAGGAACTCGCCTCAGCGCCGCCCGAGGTGCGCGAGTTCGCAGTCGGCGTCCTCCCCCTGGCGGAGGAGGTTTCGGTTAGCGAGGAGGTTGTCGATTTGCAGGCCGCATACCTCACCGCGGGTATCGTCGGGCCACGGAGAGCAGCGGACTCGCTGCACGTCGCTCTGGCGACCGTCGCTGGCTGCAGTGTCCTGGTGAGCTGGAACTTCAAGCACATCGTGCACTTCCGCAAGATACCGCAGTACAACGCGATCAACACAGTCAACGGCTACCAGACGATAGCCATCCACTCGCCGCCCGAGGTGGGAGGGGAATCGGATGAAGACCCCTGACTGCGTGAAGTGGCAGCATGAAGGCGGGGACCGCATCTACGAGGCGACCAAGGACCTCTCCCGCGAGGAACTCATCGCGTGGTGGGAGGAGCGCAACCGCGAGTTTGTGGAGTGGATGGCGGAACTGCGCGAGGATCAGCTCTTGGCGGACCATGCTCCGTTGGTGCGGCACTAGTCTGTAGTTCAGCACATTACGCTGCTGAGGGCAGGTCTGCTGGGCCATCGGCGGGCCAGGAGCTTGGGTTTTCTGTGCTCGGGCCGCTACTGCGGTACGCTTGAAAGGCGATCTGGCGCAGGAAGTCTTGGGTTTGGCCTAGACTCAGATGCACGG
>VGFC01000290.1 GCA_016869045.1 Armatimonadota bacterium | reverse complement strand
AACAACGCTTGGCGCCCGTGCTTTCGCAGGATCTGCTGCAGGACCGAGCGATCGGAAGCCACACTTCCTACTATCGCCTCGACCCCAGCAGGTCCTGCTTGCCTTCTGGATCACGGTCGTATGTTCTCCTATAGCGGGACTAGGCGGCGCAGGGGGCGGACACGCGGGTCCGCCCCTACCGCGGGCCGGCGTGGTCGTTGTAGGGGCAGACCCACGTGTCTGCCCCTTGCCGTTCCTACAGCGTGCGGTCGCGGCCTGGGCGGCCGCGCGGCCTGACGCAATCCCGTTACAACCCTCGACGCATTCGTTTGTCCCGGTTTCCGGCGGTCAGAGGAACAAGAGGCTGGGGGCCTGTTGGCCTCCACGCGAGGTCCTGGCGACTCGACGACCTGCCGGAGGTGCTCCTGATGATCGCCCAGCGCCTGGTTGCCCTGAGTTGCGTCGGCGTGCTCCTCGGCACGTACCCACCCGCAACCACCGCGGCGCAACCGCCGGCCGAACTGATGGCCGTTGACGGCAGCGCGCTTGTGCCGATGCGGTTCATCGGGCAGTGGCTCGGCGCTCAGGTGGCCTACGATGCGCGGACGCTGGGGATCACGTTCAGCCTCGGCGAGCATGTTGTGAAGCTGAAGCTGAACAGCCGGGAGGCCTCGGCGGACAACCTCCCCATCCTGCTTGCCGCGCCGCCGATGGAGGTCAAGGGGACGACGTACGTGCCTTTGGGCTTCCTCGCGCTGTATCTCGGCGTGAAGGTGGACTGGGACGAGCAGACGCGGATCGCGACGGTGACGCATCCGGTCACCGGACAGAAGCTGATGCTGCAGATGCCCGGCGGCGAGGCGCCGGCGGCGCCAACCAGCCAACCGACCCCGGCTCCACCGCGCCCCCAGCCCCCAGCGCAGGCCAGCCCGGACGCCCCGGCGTGGCTGCACGTCTCGGGGAGCGTGCAGCTTCCCGGTGAGATGGGCCCCGACGAGGTCTTCGTGAGCGATGACGGCGCGCACTGGGCCTTCATCGAGACGACAGACTCCGGCGAGCGCGTCGTGGATGACCGCGGCGCGACGGCTGCCCTCTATCAGCACTGCCGGGGGCTGCGCTTCGCTCCGGTCTCCAGCCGCCTGGCCTACTGGGGAGTGAGCGCTGACCGCAAGGTGGCGCTCGTGGTGGACGGCAAGGAATACGCGACGACGTTCGTCCGCCCCGGCATGGTGCTGTTCAGCCCGAACGGCCAGCGCTGGGCGGCGGTCGGCTGGGAGGGTGACCCGACCCAACCCGCGTCCCGCGTCGCGACGGTGCTGGTGGACGGCGCCGAGGCCGGGCGGTACTGGGACGCGGGAATCCCGAGCTTCACGCCGGACGGCGCGCACTGTGCCTTCCTGGCCGTGGATAGCGCAACGAAACGCCTGATCGTGGTGCGCGACGGCGTTGCCGGCGACGTGTCGAGCGACGCGGCCATCGAGCTGATGTACGCGGTCGGGCCGAACATGGCCTTCCAGACCGACCTCGGGTACGCGTGCGACGGGTCGCTGTTCTCCATCTGCCACGGCGAGCGCGGCTGGCAGGTCATGCTCGACTCGCACATCATCGCGACGTACCGTATCTCGAAGTTCTGTCAGGAGACCCGAGCGTCAAGCGGCGGCTTCGATGTCGGGCACATCGTCTACCCAAGTTCGCTCGTGGTCGCCGACAACGCGCCGGTCGCCGCCTGGTGGGCGCGGCCGCAACCGAGCAGCCCGTGGGTCTGCTGCCTCACCGGCCGCGAGTTCCCGGCCAACGAGGAGGTCGATCCCGCGGAGGACCGGATCACCATCTCGCCGGACGGCCAGCACGTCGCGTTCCGCCTGCGCCACTTCGAGGGGCAGGGCGATCAGCGCCGGCAAGTGGCCGAGACGGTGTGCCTGGACGGCAAGAACGGCCCGAAGTTCGACGCCGTGGCCGAGATCGCGTTCAGCCCGGACTCGCAGCGTTGCGTCTATCGGGCCGAGCGCGCCGGGTCATCGCGCGTGCTCTATGTGCTCGATTCGCAGGGCGCCGGGCCCGACGCCGAGGAGGTCAGCCTCTTCAGCTTCTCCCCCGACTCACGCCACTACGCCTACCTCGCGCGGCATGGGGAGGCGAATGCGGTGGTGGTGGACGGCACCGAATGGCGCATCCCGTGGCCCGAAGTCCTGATGGTCGAGGCGATAAGCGACGGCGGCGTGCGCCTCGTCGCGCGTGAGGACCGGCAGCTCCTCACCGTGACGGGGGCGCCGTCGTCGCCGTTCTCCTAAGCTCCCAGACTCCTACACTCCCACTCTCCCGCCGCCATGAATGGTTGTGCGCACCGCATGGCGAACCCCCTCGCGTGTGCCGGAGCTCGGAACCGAAGGAGAGACCCGATGGGCAAGATCCCGATTGCGCTGCAGCTGTACTCCGTGCGTGGCGAGGTCCAGAAGGACCTGCCCGCGACCCTGAACGCGGTCGCCGACCTCGGATACGAGGGCGCCGAGCCGTGGGGCTACGGCGGCGAGAGCCTGGAATGGATGGGGCACTCGGTGGGTGACATCCGCTGGCTGTACGACGACCATGGCCTGACGTGCTGCGGCATTCACCTGGCGACCGGCGCGCTCATGGGGGATAACCTCGCGCGGACCGTCGAGTTCAACCAGATCCTCGGCAACCGCTTCCTCGTCATCGCCGCCGACAAGCCCCGCATGAGCGCGCGCGAGTCGATCCTGGAACTCGCGGGCATCCTCAACGACGCCGCGGAGAAGGTGAAGCCCGAGGGGATGTACACGGGCTACCACGCGCATGGCTTCGACTTCGAGACCGTCGATGGCGAGATCGCGTGGGACATCCTCTTCAGCAACACGCGCGAGGATGTCATCATGCAGATGGACATCGGCAACTGTGCAGGAGGCGGCGGCGACCCCATCGCCACCTTGCGCAAGTTCCCCGGCCGCGCCCGCTCCGTCCACCTCAAGGACTACGGCGGCGGCCCGGACTCCGTCATCGGCGAGGGCAAAGCGGATTGGCCGACCATCTTCCGGCTCCTCGACACCCAGCACCCGGTCGAATCGTACGTCGTCGAAGAGGGCGGCGCGGATGGGCTGGGCTACGAGGTGTGCGGTAGGAGCCTGCAGGCGCTGAGGGCGATGGGGAAGTAGAGAACACACCGCGCGCTGGGCATACGGGCGCCGTTGGTCGTGCCGCGCCTCAGCCGGGAATGGCGCCCTCGGACTCAGGGGTCGCCGCCCAGAAGTGCGCCACCCATTGGGCCAAGGCCTTACCGGTCTCGGCTCGCCGAGCCTTCTCGGGAAGGCCGGATAGCACGGTGCTCAAGTCGGGGTGCACGTACACGATGAGAGCGGGCCTGCGCTGGCTGATCTGCCTGGAAAGGGCCGCCACGTCCGAGAACTCGTCTAGCGTACCCAGCCGCAGGTTACCTTCGGGTGTGCCTGTCACCATGAGCGTGTCGTCGACTCCGTCTGCATAGCTCTCTGGCACCATGCCCCGCAGGATCAGGGCAGGTAAATGCAGTTTGCCTAGCGCGTTGGTCAGCTCGTCCCTGACGCCCGCGTCATTTGCCGCCCCCAGAACCTCGAGGTGTCCACCCTTCACTTCGGTACTCAGCTTGGCGTTCAGCGCATCCTCCTGCTCACGCATACACGAAGGGAGGCGTCCGCCCCGCGCAGCATCTGCCATCTGGCGCCGGAGCCGCGGGTGGAGTTCACGCCACCGGAACCGGACAGCCTGCCGGTAGAGCCGGCGGCTCTCGACCATATGGACGGCCGCGCAGGCAGCGTCACCATCCGCGTCCCGTAGCACCGCCCAAAGTGCCGGGTCGTCCCAGGTGAACAGCTTTCGCGCGATGTCGTCCACGGCCCAGCCCTTGCTGACTTCCTCGAACGCGCGGACAATGAGGTCGCAGGCCAACGAGACGAGCGGATGGAAGCACACGACCTCGTACATCAGTTGACGGCTCACGAGCATGTGTTCGGCCGCGAAGAGGCCCTTCCTCTCGTCGATGGCGGGAATCCCGTGCTGCGCGCGCATCAGGGCCGTCGCACAGATCCTACTCGCGTCCACGTTCCCGAACCCCACGCCAGTGGCATGCGCGTCCCTCTGGAGGAAGTCCAAGCGGTCGAAGTCGATCGTGCCCGCCGAGAAGTGCGCGGCCTCCCGAGGGAGGCCGATGATCAACCGCGCTGCAGCGCGCCGCACTCTCTTCCCGGGGGCTCCCTTGCGCTTCCAGATGCCCGTCTCCTCAAGCCGCTGGTGCCGGTGCGACGCAGTAGCGCGCAGAAGGGCAGCGTGCTTCTTGTCGGAGTTCGTGACCTCCAGGTCGTTCGCAGGATCTGGAGTGACCATCGATGCGCTCACGTACTCGTGGATGGCGACGGAGGCCTCTTGGGTGCCCAGACCCACGACACTGCACTTGACTCCGACGTGTCGTACGCCGTGTCGTTCCAGGATGCGCTCAGCGAGATGGCTGCAAGCCCCCTGCCCTAGATCGTGGGTAAGCGCAGCCAACGCCAGCGCCGCCGTGGCCTCAGTTGGTGCGATCCCGTATGTCTTGGCGATGCTCGCGACCCAGGCCGTTGCGCGGCTGGCCGCCTGCACAAGGGCCAGACACCCGATGGAGTGCTCATAGCGCGTGTGTGTCGCGCCTGGGAACACCAGTTCACTGGCCTCCAGTTGCCGGATCCGCTGGAGACGGCGCATCGGCTCCGTCTGCAGCAGAGCCCACTCCCAAGGCGTGAGCGGCACCGTGCCCGACACGGGAACCGTCACCCTGAACGCGTCCGGGCCTGGCGACTTCGCGCTCATCGGGGCGTTCCACCAGGCGGTCTGGGTTCGCGCTGGGGGGGGCACTGCGCATCCAGTTCGCTTCCAGCTATCCGCACACGCATGCGACCGCCGTCTTCATGGAGCAGTAGCCGGCCTTCCTCCTGGTGGATGGAGACCAAGAGGTACACAAGCCCGCTATTGCGCGACACTGGCAGTCTGGGGAAAGACAGGGCCAGCCCCCCCGCGGCAGGGCTTGTCTGCCCGTCGTGGCCCTCCTGCTGCCGGAACACCTTCAGGCACTCGTCATGCAGCTCATGCAGGGACAGGCCTGTGTCCAGGAACCCAGAGCCATGCTCCAGGGAGCAGCCGTTTAGCTTGCGCGCCCCGTCGCGCACGACGCGGAGTAGGCAGCTATCCAGTTCAGCCACGCGGTCCTGTCGTAGGGATTGCTGTGTCTGTTTCATCTCTCCCCTCTCTCCCCGATGTTGGCGACTGCGTTCTCCATGGCGGACCTCAGGTCCGTCTCCTTGAGCTTCTTCTGACCTATGTACCATGCCCGGACGAAGGGGCCGGCGCTGAAGTGGCCGCGGACACGGTCCAACTCGGCCATGAGCCCACGCAAGTCTGGGCCGTCTTGGAGGATGCGGAGGACCGAGAAGAGGCCGTTCACCAAGTGTAGGGTGAGGGCTGGCGGCCTCGAAACTAGGATGGTGGTACGCTCGACGTCAAGTGCGTCTGCCACGGAGTCGGCGAGCCAGGTGTCGGCATCAAGCACAGTCCATAGGCGGTCGCCAGGCCGGACGGGCTCGCCGGCAAACTGGAGGTGGGCTGTTGTGATGGGCTTGTCCCACGCGCCAGGGCCGTCCAAAGCGAGTCCAGAAAGACGGTGCACGACGGATCCCGTACCGTTGCCGTTGGCGCGCGAGTCGCCTCTCAGCGTACTCAGAAAGTGGATGAAGGCCAGATCATCTAAGCGGAGGAAGGCATCCGAGCAGACGCGAGGGAGTCTGAGGCTCTCGGGTGTCTCGACGCTGAGTTGCCGTCCGTCCTCGCACCACATGGCCGCGGCAATCCGTGCTCGAGCGGCCTTGACCAGCAGTGTCGTGGGATCTCGGTACAGGAGTTCAGCCATCGTCTCGGTCGCGCTGCAGGCCGCCTTGAGGGCCACCTCGTGCTCGGTCCCAAACCCTTGGCTTGGTGTCTCACTCGTGAGCAAGGTTGCGAAGCCCAGTCGCAGGTGGTTGGGGTTCAGGCCCAGCGCCCATGGCATCTGGTAGGCGTAGCGCCCGAAAGCGTCAAGGCAGTTGGCCCCCCACGGCACCGCGAACACCGCCAGTTCTCCTAGGTCAGGGTCCTCGTCCGATGTGAGGTCGCACCTAGCAGTCAGGGCGTTCAGCAGCCGCTCGAGCGGCTGCGCGCCAGCCCACCTTCGGAGACGCTCCTCGACCTCCCGTCCGTAGCGACGTCGCGTGCCCGCAACGTCTTGGGCCTGGTCCAACGCCGCCGTGACGCAGGATCGAACCAAGTCGCGCCATCCATCGTTACCGAGTGCTCCGCGGAACGGAGCCAGCAGATCGTGGGAACACGGGGGGTAGAAGACGTGGTGCAGCAGCGAGAGAAGCGTCGCGAGTTCCCAGGAGTCCTCGTGGCCGCGAAGGCCGCGGCCGGCGAACTCCGCCACCTGCTGGTCGGCCAGCCAGAGCGTGCCGAGGGTGTGCTCAAACCGGGAAGCGGTAAGGCCCGGCCATTTGAGCGCCTCTGACCCGGCCATACCTATCCGTCGGGTTCTCTGCAGCAGGGGCGTGTCGAGCAGAGCGAGGGCGAGCTTCTCGCGCTGTTGGTCACGCAGAAGAACGTCACCGTGGATCCGGTCACGGATGACCCATGGCTTGTCTGCCGCGCCGCTCAAGGGGTCACTCCTGCACCTGCTCGACGGTTAGCATATCCCCCATCCCCTCAAGGCTGATGCCCAGAGCGTGCGCCAGTTTGGTCAGAGCGGTCTCGGTACAGTCTGGGTGTCGCTGGCGGATCAGCCCCACGGCGCCATCGCATGCGGCAGCCACAACGTCGAGTGGCGCGCGTCCCCAGGCGTGAACCTCCACCTGGCTGAGGCGGGGGCGACCGCGTGGCTCGCGGGTCGTGACATCGTCGTAGACCAGCCGGAGGCCTAGCACAGGCGCTGACATCTCCGCCGTCCAGTAGGAGCGGCGGACCTCCAGAGCCGCCAGCGGTCTCAGGCCAGCAGCCCTCAGACATGCTCTGGCGTCTCCAGCGTCCTCGCGCCCGGACTCACCCATGCGGTGAGGCACGCCCCACGTGCGAAGCAACCGCAGAGCCTCCAGGACTGAGCCCGGCCCGCAGGGCGCCGCGACCGCGATGCCGCCCACCGCCTGCGCCTCCTGCTGCCCACGCAGGATCAGAACGCACTCACCGGCCCTGGGGCCGGAACTGAAGTCGCGGAGCCGTAGCCGGATGCTACCTGCTAGCAGACGGCGATCTGGCGTATCCCAGTACGTGTCGGTGAAGGTCTCGCGCCCTGGCGCGCGCACGGCCAGCCCCAAGTTTCGGCACAGGACACCCCAACTCCTGCCGAGGGACCGCCCATCGGCCGTTCGGACGGCAAGTTTGCGCTGCACAGCCAGCCGGGGAACGCTCATCGCCAACCGTCCCGTCAGGGGGAATCGACGTCCGCCACTTCGCTGGCCCCCACGGTTCCCCCTCCCCGCCCGCCCTCCTCCCTCCGCCGCGACCAGGCTTCCGAATGTCGGCCCTCACTTCCCATCCTCGCTCATCCGTATCTCCTCGATCGCGACCTTCGCGCCGGCGTGGGAGCAGGGATCGAGGCGGAAGGTTGTGATGCGACCGCGCCAGAGGGCGTTCTCGGCGAGGTGGACGACGTAGTTGTGGTACTGGCCGTCGCCGATGAGCTTCCACTTCATGCTGGCGGGTTCCGCAGTGCCGGCGGTGGGTGTGGTCCAGAAGAGTTGGCCCATCCCGTTGTCGGCGGTGACGGCGTCGATCTTCATGCGGATGATGGTGTAGGGGTACTTGGCGGCCTTGAGGTTGTTCAGGCTGCAGACGATGGCGGGGTCGGGTGAGTTGGTCTCGAAGACCAGCGCCCCGTCCTGTGCGCCGACGCTGCCGATGCCCATCATCGCGCCCCACCCCTGCGTGCCGTTGGCGAAGTCCCACGCGAAGCGGCCGACGGGCTCCGGGAAGTCATAGGGGCCGAGGCCCACGTCCTGCGGGGCGACGTTCGGCGGCCAGCCGCCGGCGGGCTGCTTGCAGAAGGTGTCCCTCACCGCGTCGTACATCCCGAAACCGAACTCCTTGTTTGGCTCCGCGTAGGAGCCCTCACCCCACTCGTTCAGCGGCGCGAGGGTCATTCGCTTGATGCCGGTCTCGTCGGCGAAGCGCTTGGCGTCGCGGCAGAGGTCGCGGAAGAGGTCCACCGTGCGCCCGTAGATGACGGTCGAGCGGTCGCCGTGCCACGGGCGCGAGTCCCAGCCCGTCGCGAGGTTCGGCAGCATCGGCAGGATGTCGGCGTCGTACCAGGCCTTCAGCCAGGGGTACGTGGACTCGGCGCAGAGCTTGAAGGGGAAGTGCCGCGGGTCCTCAGCCTTGCCGCCGTGGTCCATGTAGTGGTAGATCGAGGTCATCGAGAAGCCCGCTTCGGCGAGCGGCTTGATGATCGCGGGGTCGGTGCCGGCTTCGGGCCACTTCATGGCGATGAAGTAGATGCCCTTGTAGCCCGCGGCCTTCGCCATCTCCTGGGAGATGTCCAGCAGCCGCTTCGCGCCCCCCTTGCCCGCCATGTCGTTGTCCATGTTGCCGACGCTCCAGATCATCACCACCGGCATGTCGTCGATCCGGTAGTACTCGGGCGTGTTGAAGTAGTTGTCGAGCCAGAACTGCGTGACCGCGCGCTGGTCCGCCTCGGAGTGCGTGTTGGGGGCGTTGTGGTTGGCCCACATCATGGCCCACTTCAGGTAGCCGCGATAGCGCGCCTTCTGGAAGGCCTGCACCCAGTGCTCCAGGTGTCGCCCGCCCGCGCTCCAGTACCAGTCCACGAGGAAGAACTTCATCCCGTGCTCGACGGCCCACTTGATCTGCCAATCGACGCACTCGGGGTTGCCCTCGTCATACCAGCCGAGGACCGGCTTGCGCTCGGGGCCGACGCGGCGGATCGGGTCCCACTTGGCCATGTTGTCCCAGCCGGGGAAGTAGAGCGCGCCGATCTCGTAGTCCGACTCGACCGGGCGCGGCTCGGGGACGTAGTCGGCCTTCGGCAGGCCCAGCCCGGGCGTGATCTCGATCTTGGCCTTGATCGGCTCGGAGGGGACGCCCGTCCCGGCGAGCTTCACCTCGACATCCCCGTCTACGGGTCGGTCAGCCGAGAGGTAGAAGCGGGCGGTCACGAAATCGAAGGCCTCCAGCTCCGGGAGCTTGCGCCAGTCCGGCGACTCCTCGGCCTTGGCGCCCGCGGGGAGCTTGAGGTCGGCGATCGTGACATCACGAGCGGTCTCGCCGCCCTGGTTGGTGAGATGGATCGCGAAGGGGCACTGCCCACCGACGCGGTTGATCGCGTTCTCCAGGCCGGCGTAGGTCACGGTCACCTCCGGCGGGCCGAGCGGCTCCTCCGATATCCCGATGCTGTGGATGGTCGCCTTCGCGCTGGCAGCGGATGAGGGTGTGAGCCCGAGCAGGAGCAGGTCGCCGGCCCAGCGCTGGGAGGGCGAGACGTCGATGTTGTACGTGTGAGGCCGGCCGTCAGGGCGGATGGAGAAGTCCTGGGCCTGCAGGCCGCTGAACTCGGACGTGACCCAGCGCACCGTGCCGGTGCTGCCCTTATCCACCGTCATCCGGAGCGACACCCACGTGCGGTCGCCGAGCGGCACGCGCAAGGGGGCGCTGAGCAGGGCCGCCTGCGGGTCGTCGCCTGTGACGAACTGCAACCCCGTGGCCGTCGCCTCCCCGCCGGTCCAGCCCGCGGCGCCCTTGGTGAAGTCCCAGGCGGCTTGGGTCTGCGGAGAGGCGGCCTCGGTCGGCTCGACGATGCGGATGGTGTCCACCGCGAAGGTCTTCTTGCCGGCGTCGGCAGGATCGGGCTTCGCGAAGTCGAGCCGCAGGAGGATGATCTTCCCCTCCTTGTGCCAGTAGGGCCGGATCTGGTAGGTGTGCCATTGCCCGTCGCCCAGAATCGTGAACGGGGTCTCCTTGCCCGGCGAGAAGCCCCCGTACGGGCTCTCGGTGGTGTTCGT